>JAFGSX010000014.1 GCA_016934455.1 Deltaproteobacteria bacterium | reverse complement strand
CGCGGCGCTCAAGCCGATCCTGGCCGCCTACCGCGAGCGGCTGAAGAAGCGCCCCAAGCTGGCGGGCGCGGTCACGCTCGAGGTCAGCATCGATCCGACCGGCAAGGTCACCAAGCTGCGGGTACGCGAGGACACGGTCAAGGACGAGCCGCTGCTGGCCTGTATCTATTGGACGATCTCGGACGCCCAGTTTCCCAAGGCGGACAAGGCGCGCAACTTCACCTACCCGATCACGCTCGCCCAGAACTGAGGGCGGGCCGTGGCGCGCGATCGCAGAGATCGGGCGGTGCCGGGCCGCCCGCCGCTGTGCCTGGCGCTGTCGGCGCTGCTGGCGCTGCTGGCGATCGCGGCGGCGAGGCCGGCGACCGACTGGGCGGGCGACCGGCGCGTCGATTCACAGGTGCGCCGGCTGCTCAGGCCGCGCGGCCAGCACAGCGTCTCGATCCGGCTGCTCCCCGGTGGCGAGGAGATCTACGCGCTCAACGCCGCCGCGCCGCGCCGGCTGGCGTCGGTGAGCAAGCTCTTCACGGTGGCCACCGCGCTCGCTCGCCTGGGGCCGGACTACCGCTTTCGCACCGGGTTCTACGCCGATGGCCTGGTCGGCCCATCGGCCGGCAACCTCTACCTCAAGGGTTTTGGCGATCCGTTCCTGGTCAGCGAGGAGTGGCGCATCGTGGTCGGCGCGCTGCCGCTGATGGAGGTGCGCGGCGACGTGGTGGTCGACGACAGCTACTTCGAGCCCGACCTCGCGCTGGTCGAGGAGCCGGGTGTGCCCAATCCGTACAACGCGATCAACGCCGCCTTTGCCACCAACTTCAACACCCTCCACGTGGTGGTCGAGGACGGCCACGTGCGCGGCGAGGAGCAGACGCCGCTGACGCCTTTTACCGTCTTCGATCTCAGGTCGACCCGGCGCGGCCCGCTGTCGATCGAGACCCAGCAGACCGAGCGCGAGCTGTGGGTCAAGATCCGCGGCCGGCTCGGCGCGAGGCCGCGATCGCTGCGCTTCAACCTCGGCCGCGATCCGCGCACACCGGCGCTCTACGCCGGCCACCTGTTCGCGGCGTTCTTCGCCCGCGGCGGCGGCACGCCGATCGCGGGCACGGTGCGGCGCGGCAGCGTGCCCGAGTCGGCCGACCTGCTCTACCTGCACCGCAGCTCGCTGACTCTCGCCGAGGTGGCGTCCGAGCTGCTCGACTACAGCAACAACTTCATCGCCAACCAGGTGTTCCTGGTGCTGGGCGCGGAGGTGAGCGGCGCCCCGGCCAACGTGCAGAAGAGCCGCGTCCTGCTCGCCGGCGACGTCAAAGAGCGCGTCGGCAGCGACGCGGTCAGGCTTTTCGACGGCTCCGGGCTCGACCCGCGCAACGTCGGCGCCGCCGCGGCGATCACCACCTACCTGACGGTCATCCACGACGAGCAGCCGCTGTTGCACACCCTGCTGCGGAGCTATCTCGACGGCCGCGTCCGGGCCAAGAGCGGCACCTACACCCAGGAGGGCGTGCGCGCCATGGCCGGCTACCTGATCGACGCCGGCGGCGAGCCTTACGCCAGCTTCGCCCTGCTGTGCGACGGTCGAAAATGCGATCGCCGGACGCCCGAGAAGTACGACCAGTTGCTGGCGCAGCTATCCGACCTGGTGCCGCCGCCGATCGCGACCTCGGCGCCCGCCACCGGGCCCGCGGTCGAGCCGGCGGAGTCGCTGCTGCCGCTCGAGCCGCCGATGCCGCCGGCCGCGCCGTACGACGGCGGCTACTGCGTTCCGCCCGAGGACGCAGGCGGCGCTGGATAGCCGGGGCAGGTGCCGGCGATCGCCGCTGCAGCGATCTACGAAACGGTTTTTTTTTATTGTGCCCGTGCCTATGATCGCGACACTCCTTCTCATCGAGGCGAGGGACGCCATGAAACGGACGCTGATCACCCTCTCGACGTGCCTGGCGCTGGTCATCGCCGCGGCTCCGGCCGGCGCCAAGCAAGGCGCCCAGGACGAAGAGCAGCCTCCGCCGCAGAAGCACAAGACCTCCTCCTACTCCGGCGGCAGCACCAGTGCGACCCCCTGGGGCCATCCCTTTGGCCTGGGGTTGCAGCTCGGCGCACCGACCGCCCTCACCGGCAAGCTCTTGCTCCAGCCCAACAGCGCCCTGGTCTTTAGCCTGGGCGGCGGGATGAGCTGGGTCTGGGGCTATGGCCTAGAGTTGAGCGTCGGCTACGTGGTCCATCCCTCGTCGCTGGCTAGCTACGAGGCGCTCGACCTCAACTGGTACGTCGGCGGCGCGCTCGACGTGATGCTGCGCGGCGACCGGACCTACAACAGGTACTTCGGCTACAACTACGGCTATTTTGGCAGCTCGCCGCTCGGGCTCGGCGCCCACGTCCCGGTCGGGCTCGACTTTCAGCTTCGCGCCGTCCCGCTCTCGATCTACCTCGAGCTGACGCCTGGCATCGACATCTTCCCCTACCTCGGCCTGCACCTGGGCGGCGCCCTCGGCGCCAGGTTCTTCTTCTAGCGGCCGCTGCTTATCGCAGACCGCAGCGCGGCCGCATCACCGCGGCGGATGCGGTCGCGAACTGGCGCAGAAAAACGCAGTTGTTCCCGTCACATCGGCCGTGGCACGAAGCCTGCTCCCGAGACCTCCTGAACCGGCGCAGGCTGCCATCGCACCCGGGGCGCCGCGGAGGCCGAGATGAAGACGAGAGCGATGCTGGTGGCAGCGGCGGTGGCCAGCCTGGTCGGGTCGAGCGCATGTACGCCCGCCAGGGACGGCGACGTCATCGCCAGGCTGACCGTGAGCAACAGCGGCGCGCTGGTGACCGCCAAGGGCCGCGTCCTGCGCACCAGGGAGAACGCGCGTCTCGCCGGCTACCAGGTCGTGCTGGCGCGCACCTCGGACAGCGGGCGCGTCGAGTGGCTGCTCAACGCCAGCGGAGAGGTGGAGCGCGAGCGCAGCGGCGAATCCCAGGACGCCAACGCGCAGTCGTCCGAGCAGGCCGACGGCGACAACTGCACGATCTTCACCGACAGCGCCGGCAACCAGGTGGCCAACGGCTGCGCCATCCCCGAGCCCGGCCAGGGCGACGTGCGCTGCGAGCGGTTGGACATCTTTGACGCGAGCGGCGAGCCCCTGATCTGCTCGGTCTGCTACGACGCCAGCGGCCAGGTCGTGACCCGCGAGTGCCACGGCGAGGTGCCGGGCTGCGACCCGAACGACAGCGCCACGGGCTGCGCCGAGCAGCCGATCTGCGACAGCACCAACGACCCGGACTGCCTGCCGCCGCCGGTCGAGGAATGCCGCCTGGTGCACGAAGGCGACCGGACCTGCCGCGTCTGCAGCACCCCGGACGGCCAGACCTACACCGAGTGCTACCGGGATCCCGACCCGATCCGCTGCGAGATCGTGGAGATGAGCGACGGCCTGATCTGCACCTACTGCTTCGACGAGAGCGGCGAGCTGGTGGAGCGCAACTGCGTGGCAGCTCCCTGCGACCCGACGCTGCCGGGGGGCGACGACGGCTGTCTGCCGCCGCCTCCGATCCGGTGCGAGGAATTCGCGGCCCAGGATGGCACCTACTGCCGCATCTGCTACGACGAGCTGGGCAATGCGATCGAGCGCCAGTGCGAGCCGCAGCCGCCGCCGGCCACCACCTGCCGCGAGTACACCGAGGCCGACGGTCGCGTCTGCAGGATCTGCTATGGCGAGAACGGCGAGATCGTCAGCCGCGAGTGCACCGAGCCGACCTGCCTCCTCGACCAGACGGGCAGCAACCTGCCCGCGATCGCCTGCCAGGACGACGCCGGGTGCCCGCCGGGCGCGCTCTGCCAGGATGGCGTCTGCGCCTGCGCCAGCGTCCCTCCGCCCGAGTGCCGGCTGGTCCAGACCCAAAACGGCTACTACTGCGAGATCTGCGGCGACGCCAACGGCGATGGCGTCGCGGACCTGAGCGACGCGCGCTGCTACCCCGAGCCGGTCGACCCGATCGCGTGCACCGAGGTGCAGTCGAGCGACGGCCAGATCTGCGTCGTCTGCTACGACCCGGCCGGCAACGTGGTGCAGGACGGCTGCCGCAGCGAGCCACCGCGCTGCGTGGTGCAGGAGGGCGCCGACTCCACCGGCAGCAACGGCCAGGCGTGCGAGATCTGCTACGACGAGATTGGCAACGTGGTCTACAATAGCTGCGACCAGGTCGTGTGCAGCAGCGAGCGGATCGAGGAGAATGGCCGGATCTTCGAATGCGAGGTCTGCCAGACCGCGAGCGGAGAGATCTCGCGCACCTGCCGCGAGCTGGTGTGCGATCCCGACAGCAGCGGCACCGACTGCCAGCCGCCGCCCGCCTGCGAGCCGGGGAGCGGCAGCACCGACCCCAGCACCGGCCTCCCCTGCGTCGAGCGCTGGACGCTGTGGTTCGACGCGATCCAGTGCGGCGGCAACCCCTGGGAGCGCGAGACGGCCGGTAGCAACGACGCGGCGCTCGATCAGACCGCGCTGGTCAGCGCCTGGCTCGAGTCGCTCGGCGTGGTCGCCTTCAGCATCCGCTTCGAGCAGGTTTACCAGAACACCTGCGACGCCTGCCAGTGCCCGCGCGGCGACCGGCTCGTCGTCGAGACCGACGCGGCCGGCGCCCAAATCCTGATGCAGTTCGGGTTTCAGGTGCGATGACCTGACGCCGCGGCCGCCCTTATCCGCCTACTTCGTCTCAACACACGCCCGCGCCATCTGCTCCAGCACCAGGGTGTCGCCGCGCGCGTCGGCCAGGTCGGTGAGCGGCCGCTCGCCGGCCGTCACCACCTGGTAGAAGTGGTGCAGCTCGGCCCTAAAGGCCTCCTCGTAGGAGGGCGTGATGCGGCTCTGCACCAGCCCCTGGGCGCCGGTCTCCTCGACCAGCAGCGAGGTCGGCGCGTGCCTGAGGTAGGGCGAGGGGAAGGTGAGCACGACCCGCGACGACGGTCCGGCGAACAGCAGCTCCTCGCGATAGTGCATCAGCCCCGGCAGGTAGATCCAGCTCAAGGCGCAGCGCACATCGCGCCCGAAGGCCAGCACCGCGTGGATGGCGCGGCCGCCGTGCCAGTGCTGGGCGTGGACCACCCGCTCCGGCTCGCCCAGCACGCCGCGCACCGCGTTGACGTCGTGGATCAGGCTGTTGAACAGCATGAACGTCGCCAGCATCTGCCCGGCGGAGGCCCGGTCGCCGACCACCGGACGGATGCGGCTCGCCACCGCCTCCGACGTCACCAGCGCGTGCAGGCCGTCCCGCGCCTCGTCGTGCGCGGCGGCCAGCTCCTCCGGCGAGCCGGGCGGCTCGATCCGGTGGTGCTGCCGGTAGTCCGCGTCCACCGGGTGCAGCACCGTCACCTGGACAAAGCGCAGATCGGCCATGCCGGCGACGCGCTCGCGCGCCGCCAGATAGGCGGGGTCGTACCGCTTGTGATAGCCGACCAGCAGCGGCACCCGGCTCTCGGCCAGCGCACCGGCGATGGCGTCCAGGTCGCCCCGGCTCTCGGCCAGCGGCTTCTCGACGAAGATCGGCTTGCCGGCCCGGGCGGCGTCGATCACGGGCTGCCGGTGCGAATCGCCGCTCAGGATCAAGACCGCGTCGACCGCGGCGTCCCGCAGCAGCTCCCGGTAGTCGAGGTAGCGGCGCGCGACGCCGTAGCGCCTGGCGACGGCCTCGAGCACCTCTCCCCGGACGTCGGAGAGCGCCGCGATCTCGAACCGATCGGGTCGCTCGGCCAAGAACGGCAGATGCATCATCTGGGCAATGCCGCCGCAGCCGATGACCCCCAC
The DNA here is from genome assembly GCA_016934455.1 of Deltaproteobacteria bacterium. Classification (GTDB taxonomy): domain Bacteria; phylum Myxococcota; class JACRCW01; order JAFGSX01; family JAFGSX01; genus JAFGSX01. The sequence goes on along the minus strand of JAFGSX010000014.1, from coordinate 7,539 downwards.
GCGCAGCACCTGAGCCACGTCTCTCCTCCTCACAGCCCGAGCGCGTCCCTGAGATATCTCCGGCTCGCCCGCGCGCTGTCGGCGGGCGGCGGGCGCAGCGCTCCCGCGTCGTCGGCGACGACATCCTGCTCCACGATGACCCAGCCGCCGTAGCCCAGCCGCCGCGCCTCGGCCAGCACGCCCCGGAAGTCCACGCAGCCCTCGCCCAGGGCGCAGAAGACCCCCATCTTCCAGGCCGTGGGCAGATCGATCTCGCGGCGCCGCACCTCGGCCAGCAGGTCGCTCTTGAGATCCTTGAAGTGGAGATAACGCACGCGGCGGCCGTGCTGCGCCAGCAGGGCCAGCGGATCGCCGCCGCCGTAGACGGCGTGTCCGGTGTCGAGCAGCAGCCCCACCAGGTCGGCGTCGGTGCTCGCCAGCAGGCGCTCGATCTCGGACGGCGTCTCGAGGTAGGTCCCGACGTGGTGGTGCACCACCAGCGCCAGCCCCAGCTCGTCGCGGAGCGCGCGCGCGAAGCCGTGCAGGTGGTCCACCGCCGCCGACCAGTGCGCGGCGCTCCAGCCGCGCGAGCCGTCGGCCGGCACGCGGCCGGCGATCTGCTCGCGCCCGGGATCGCCGCAGTCGGCGAGGATGACCTCGGCCACCCCCTGGCTCTTGAGCAGCCGGCCGACCTTGAGCACCTCGGCCAAATCCCGCTCGAAGCGCGAGCGATCGCCGAGCGCCGCCGGCACGAAGGACGAGGCCAGCGCCAGGCTGCGGCGGCCCAGCTCGTCGCCGAGCCGAGCCGGATCGACGGGCAGGTAGCCGTACGGCCCCAGCTCGGTCCCCTGGTAGCCGGCGCTGGCCACGTCGTCCAGAAAGCGCGACCAGGGCCAGCCGCCCTTGGCCTCGGCCTCGCCGTCGTACACGCCAAAGCTCACCGGCGCATTGCCCACGCGAATGCCGCTCATGCTCCACCTCTCCCGGCACCGGGGACGGCGCTAGGGCCGGGGCTGCCACCTGCCATCGCCGTCGCCGTCGACGAAGATCGGGTTGGTCAACGCATAGGGGGTGACGTCGTGCCGGATCTGCGGCCGCAGGTTGCCCCAGTTGTCCATGTGGAAGCCCAGGCTGCTGCCGAGCGAGGCGAACACGTCGTTCTCGGGGACCGTCGCGTATTCCTCGCCCGGCACGATCGGGAAGGTGCTCTGCGACCCCGTCACCTCGACCACGACAAAAGTATCGCTGGCCACCTCGAGCTCGACGACCGTCGTGAAATGCCTGGCCTGCTCCGGTGCGATCGGCAGCGTGCGAGCGATCTGCGTGCCCAGGTAAACGTGGATCTGGTCGGGGGTGCACCAGGTCGAGGTCTGCACGTCGATCGCGACCGCGATCTTGCCGCCCTGCGATCGAACCGTGGAACCGATGGTCGCCTCGCCGACGCGCAGGCGGACGAACGGGCAGTTTGTCATCAGCGCGTTGCGAGCCAGCAGGCCGTAGACCACGTCGTGCGGGGTGACCCAGCTCGGCTCATCGTGCGGCACGCCGACGTAGGTGCGCGGGTAGCCGGTCTCGGCCTGGCGCTCGGTGTGCGAGTCGCTGTTGGCGGTGCCGGTGTAGACCCTGCCATGGTTGAGCATGGTTAGCCAGTCATCGACCACACCGGGAAAGGCGACCTTGCCCTGGTCGTTGCGCACCACCTCGCCCGCCGGCGGCATGTTCTCCGGCAGCGGCGGCGGCGGCAGCACCTCGGGCACGCGATAGTTGTGCAGGATGTCCAGCCGCTTGCCGTTGAGGATCTCGATGGCATCGAAATCCCACGAGAAGTTGTCCTTGGCGTACTCGGGATATGACTCGGGGTTGGGGGCGATCAGTCCGCTCCGGCCTTGCACCTCGAGGGTCTCGTTGTCCAGGCCGAACTGGCCGAAGTAATTGAGCAGGCTGGCGCGCGGATGGTTGACCTGCACCACCGTGCGCTCCTCGCCCGCTTCGCGCAGCGCCTCGAACATCTCGCCCGCGGTACGGTCCTGCCACAGGGGCGCGCCGTGGGTGACCAGCTCCGGCCGATATCGCAACGGGTAGCCGTTGAAGTGTCCCATCTCCAGGTGGGTCAGCTCTACCCCCGGCATGCTCGACAGCCAGGGCACGAGATCGAGGGCGGCGATGGTGGGGCTGTAGTCGGTGATGTAGTTGTGATCGGTGGCGACCACGAACTCGAGCCCCTCGGACGCGGCGTCGACCAAGCGCTGCTTGGGCCAGGCCACCGAATCGACGCTGCTGGAGCAGTGCAGGTGAAAGTCGGCCCCGATGTAGCCGCTGGTGTCGACCACACGCTGCAGCACCGCCGTCACCACCGCGGTCCGGTCGGGCACCAGATCGACGTCGGCCACGTTGACCGTGTACTCCGGGCCGCGCGAGATATAGACGCGGTACCTGCCGGGCCGCGCCTCGCCCTCGATCAGACCGTCGGTGCCGGCGAAGATCGACTCGACGTACCGGCGCGTCGCCGGGTCGGCGGTGTCGGCCACCATGTCCGTGTAGTGGAGCTTCTCGCCGATCGCCGGGTGCGACAAAAACTGCCGAGGCGCCAGCCCCAGCTCGTGCGCGTCGCTCACTCCCACCAGCGTGGCCCGGGCCGGGATCTTGCGGCCATGGTCGTCCTGGACGAGCACCACGAGGCGTGCCGGTGCGTCGACCTCCAGCACGTGCGAGGTGCGCCGGCCGGCCTCGATCGCAAACTGCTGCCAGTCCTGGACCCGGCGGCCGGGCATGACGACGGCCGCCGCGTATCGACCTGGCCGCAGCGAGCAGCGGAAGTTGCCGCCGGCCCGGGTCGTGATCTGGTTGACCGGCTGCTGCTCCTCGTCGAGCACGACCACCGATGCGCCCGCGATCGGTTCCAGCGAGGGCCGCTCGACCACCCGGCCGGTAAAAGTGCCCACGGCGTCGCCGAGGACGGTATACACGGTGTCTGCGATCGAGGCGACGTCGCCGCTGCCGACGATGAAAAGGCGCTTGTAGGTGAAGGCCTCGCCCGCGGCCAGCAGGTCGGGCGGGCTGGCAAAGAACACCGGCATCACCCCGCCGGCCGAAAACGGCAGCACGAACGAGTGATCGGTGTGCCGGCCGGGGTAGCCCTGATAATCATCGGCATAGCGGTGGATGTAGTTCTCTTCACCGGCGGGCAAAGGCAGCAGGCCGTACGAGACCCGATCGCCCCGAGACGCCAGGAACTCCGAAACCAGCCCGGGCAAGGCCGGCAGGCGGATCGGCACGCGGTACCGCTCTTCGAGCGAGAATTTTTGTTCGAAGCCGCCATCGCCGGGGAGAAAGACGCCGGTCTTGGCGCTGAAGATCAGCGCGTCCCCCATCGGCACCGGCACCACCGTGCCGTTGAACTCGAAGGTGTTGAACTGGTGGCCGCGCCCCCGCGGATCGTCGTTGATGACGCGCGAGGTGACCTCGACGTAGTTGGCGCCGGGCGCCAGCGCGTACTCGGTCTCCAGGCGCAGCGTCTCCGGGCCGAGCACCATCTTGATCAGCAGCTCGGTCATGGCGAACAGCTCGCGGCCGCGGCCCGCCACCAGCAGCCGGGCCGGGCCGCCGCTGCTGCCGTCGTCGACCACCTCGATCGAGTGCGGCTCGAGCAGGTCGAAGAAGAACGCCGGTGCCATCTCGCCGAACTGATCGCGGCCGCTGCCGCCGGTGCTCGCCTGGTGGCCGCCCGGTCGGACCAGGTCGGCGTCGATCAGACCGCCGCCGAAGGGCAGGTTGCCGCGCGAGTACCCCTGGTCCTGGATCACGACCCGGATGCGGCCGTTCTCGAGCATGTAGTCGCCGATCTCGCCGATCGCGTCCGTGCCGCCGATCAGCTGGTTGCGGCTCTCGATGCGGTAGGCAACGGCGCGCTCGGGAGGAGAGCAGGAGTCGAGAGCGAGCACGGCGACGAGCGCGATCGCGCAGCGCATGTTGGTCAGCCCCTTTCCCACACCACGTGGTTGGTGATGGCGCGCGGTTGTCCCTGGCGCCACAGCTCGGCCCGGTACCAGCCGGGCCGGTCGGCCCGCCGCGGCAGGTCGAGCGGGCCGTCGCCGGCGACGCGCTGCTCGAAGATCTGCTCGCCCGAGCGCAGCAGCCGCAGCTCGGCCGGCCCGTCCAGGCGCTCGACGCGAGCCCGCAGCGCCGGCGCCTGCGCCGTCCGCAGCACCTCGCCGATCGCGGCCGGTCTGGTCTTGCCGTCGTCGAGAACGAGCTCCAGCAGCGGGCCGCCGGTCATGACCACGGCGCCCTGGCGCAGCCCCTCGAAGATGGCGCCGGCCGAGCGCTCGGCGGCGCGCACGGCGGTCAACGGCAACCGGCCGGGGAAACAGCCGTCCTGATCGCGGCCGTGCCAGTCGCGCGCCGCCACCGCGGTCACCCGATGCCCCGCCTGCCACAGCCGATCCCAGAGCGCGCGGCTCGCCTCGTTGTCGCACCCCGCAAAGTCCCACTGCTTGTACCAGACCTCGAGCAGGTCAAAGCTCGTCGGGTCCAGATCGGCGGGCGCGCGGCAGCCGGTGCAGATGGGATCGCCGATCGAGAACGGATGGGCGACCGAGACCAGCCCGCCCTGCGCGCGCACGACCGGGGCGATCTCGGCCAGCGCGCGCACCCGGCCCTGCTCGTGCCACGGCACCAGCTCGCGGCCGGCGCTGGTCGGCCAGTAGATCGGGTGGTGCCCGTCAAAGGTGGTCAGCTCGCAGCCGGCGAGCAGCACCACCGGCAGAGCGCCGGGCTCGAGGTGGCCGCTCATCGTGTTGTGATCGGTCAGCGCCAGGAAGTCGCCGCCCAGTGCCTTGACCTTGGCGGCCAGCTCCGCCAGGTCGTGCTTGCCGTCGCTGTGAAAGGTGTGCGAGTGCATCTCGCCCAGATACCAGCGCGGCCCGTCGGAGATCTCGGGCGCCGGCCCCGGGTCGGCCGAGCCGTGGTCCGCGACCGCAGGCCGGGGCGCGCCGAGGCGCGCCGCCTCGCCGGCCGTCGGGCGGCCGCGCGCCGCGACCTCGAGCTGGTACGCGACCGGGTCGCCGAAGATGCCGTGGCACTCGACCGCAGCGGTCCAGGCGCCGGCCTCGATCGGTCCGGGCGTGAACCCGGGCGACGCGACCTCGCGGCCCAGCACCAGGGCGCCCCGGTCCGACGCCGGGTTGCGATCCCAGCGCCCGCGCCAGCGGCCGCGCGGATCGACGAGCACCACGTTGAGCAGATTGTCGAGCTGCTGCGCCCGCGCCTCGAGGTCCAGCGCGCGCCAGAGGCGATCGCGGCCCGCGGCGTCGAGCGCCGCTCGCCGGTGCGCCGCGTGCTGATCGAAGGCGGCCGCGATCCGCTCCCGGTTCGCGGTCGCGGCGCGGGCGACGCGCGGGGCGTAGTCGAAGCTGAGCGCCAGCGCCTCGGTGCCGGGCGGCACCTCGAAGCGGTGGGCCTGCACGGTCTTCGAGTCCTCGGCCCGGGCGCGGCCGCGCTGGCGTATCAAGCACCGCTCCTGGCCCGTCCCGTCTTCCATCGCCCGGCCATCGGCGCCCCGAAAACCGCGCGGCGCGCCGGCAATAGTATATGCTTCACCGATTCGCAGATCGAGGCGCTGCATGGTCGGCATCGACTGGCTGGTCCTCCTCATCTACTTCGCCGCCATCCTCGCCCTCGGGCTGTGGAAGGCGCGCCGAGCCTCGAAGTCGATGGCCAATTTCTTCGTCGCTGGCCGCAGCCTGCCGTGGTGGATCGCCGGCACCTCGATGCTGGCCACCAGCTTCGCCAGCGACACCCCGCTGCACGTGACCAAGCAGATCCGGGAGCTGGGCCTGGGCGGCGCCTGGTTCTACTGGGAGGGGATCGTCGGCGGCGTCGCCATCGCCTTCGTCTTCTCGCGCATGTGGCAGCGCACCGGCGTGGTGACCGACGCCGAGCTGATCGAGCTGCGCTACCACGGCCGGCCGGCGGCGATCCTGCGCGGCGCCCAGGGCGCCTTTCGCGGCATCGTGCTCGAGCTGATCACGCTGAGCTGGGTGACCGCCGGCATGGTCAAGATCGTGCACACCATCCTCGGCCTGCCCGACCAGGTGACGCTGCTGGGCGCCACCGTCGCGACCGATCTGCTGGTGGTGCTGCTGCTGATCGGATGCGGGCTCGCCTACAGCGTGGCGTCGGGACTGTGGGGCGTGGTGATGGCCGACCTGCTCGAGTTTGCGCTGGCCCTGGTCGGAGCCGTCATCCTCGGCGTGATCGCGGTGGGCAAGGTCGGCGGCACGGCCGGCCTGCGCGAGGGGCTGGTCGCGGCCGGCCACCCTCACGCCCTGGAGTTCTTTCCGTCGCTGGGCGACGCCGGCGTGCCGGCGATCGCGATCGGCGTCTACCTCGGCGTCCAGTGGTGGGCGTCGCCCTACGTCGACGGCAGCGGCCAGCGGGCGCAGCGCTTTTTGGCCTGCAAGGACCCCGGGCAGGCGCTGCTGGCCGGGGTCTGGAACATGTCGGTGCAGTACGTCATCCGCTCCTGGCCCTGGTACACGGCGGCGCTGGCGTCGCTGATCCTGTACCCCACGCTGGCCGACCCGGAGACCGCCTACCCGAGGATGATCACCGAGCTGCTGCCGGCGGGCCTGCGCGGCCTGATGGTGGCCAGCATGTTTGCGGCCTTCATGTCCACCTTCACCGGGCTCTCCAACCTGTCGGCGTCGTATCTGGCCAACGACGTCTACCGGCGCTTTCTGGCCCGGGGCAAGGACGAGCGCCACTACGTCCGCGCCTCGCGCCTGTGCAGCCTGGGCGTGGCGGTGGTCGCCGGCTTCGTGGCGCTCCAGATCCCGTCCATCCTCGAGGCGTTCAGGTTCAAGATGGAGCTGATGTGCGGCCTGGGCGCCGCCGCGTTGCTGCGCTGGTTCTGGTGGCGCGTCAACGCCAAGACCGAGCTGGTGGCGCTGTGCTCATCGATCGTCACCGCGCTCGCGCTGCGGCTCACCCCGCTGGCCGAGAACGGCGCCGCCCCGGCGGCGACCCGCTTTCTCATCGTCGCCATGGTGTCGCTGGCCGCCACGGTGCTCACCGCGCTGTTCACGCGGCCCGAGCCCAACGAAAAGCTGGTCGCGTTCTTTCGGCGCGTGCGGCCGCCGGCCGCGCTCTGGGGTCCGATCCCGGAGCTGGCGGCGCGGGTGGGTCCCTGCGAGGCCAGCCCGATCACGATCAAGACCTTGCTGCACTGGGCCATGTGCGTGGTTTTCATCTTCTCGGCGATGTTCGGCATCGGCAAGCTGGTGCTCGGCGAGTCGGGTCTGGGGCTGGGGCTACTTGGCCTGGCGGCAGGCCTGTTCTATCTGCTGTGGCGAATGATCCTCAAGACGGCGGCGCAGGCCGGCTCCGGCTTCGCCGCCGACGACGCGGACCAGACGGCACCCACCTCGAGCTGACATTCCCCGCAGCGAGCAGCGCAATCAGATTGATTCGGTATCATACGAAATCGTCTTGAATCGACCATGTTGTGGGGCCCCGCCTTAACCGGCGACCCTTTTTGTCCTCGCTGGCTCGGAAAAAAGT
>JAFGSX010000094.1 GCA_016934455.1 Deltaproteobacteria bacterium | reverse complement strand
GTGCGGCATGGCTGCAGGCGGTGCGGCGGGGTGCGGCATGGCTGCGGTCGGCGCAGCGGTTGGCACAGCGGGCTGCGTCGGTGCTGCGACCGGCGCGATCGGCACCGCTGGCCTGGGCATGGCTGGCGTCGGCCACTGCGGGGCTGCCGGCGCTGCCGGGCGAGCCGGTTGAGCGGCGGCTGGCCAGGCTGCAGGCGCCGGCCACTGAGGTGCTGCCGGATGCGGCATGGCGGCGAATACGCCGGGTTGAGCTTGCGGCGCAACCGGAGCGACCGGCGCGGCCGCGACAGCCGGGCGCTGCGCTGCGGTGGGTGCCATGGCAGGTGCGACCGGCACCGCCGGGGCAGGGGGGGCGGCCGGGCGTGGCGCTGCCGCGCCCAGACCGACCATCGCCGGCGCGGCCGGTATCGGCGCTGCCGCAGGTGGCCGCGGCATGGCAGAGGCAGGCGGCACCGCAGCCGGGCGAGCGGCCGGAGCGGGAGCGGGAACGCCGGTGGCCGTGCGCACCCGCTCGATCAGGCCAGCGGTGTCGAACGGCTTGACGAAGTGGCCGCTGGCGCCGACCTGCCGCACGCGCGCCTCGTCGATCGGCTCGCTGATTCCTCCCATGAGCAACACCGGCACGGCCTGCAGCGCCGGATCGCTGCGCAGCATCTGGCACACCTCGTATCCGCTGTGCCCAGGCAAGCCGATGTCCAGCAACACCACGTTGGGGTGCAGCGCGCGCGCCTTCTCGAACCCCTCCTCGGCGGTCAGCGCGCGCACCACCTGAAAGCCCTCGCATGAAAAAGTGATCTCGACGGCCTTCTGGATGGTCTGGCTATCGTCGATACAGAGCAGCGTCGCCGGCATGCATAACTCCGCGCGCGCCCGGCACGGGCGGCAGTTGCGAGAGGCAGAGATCGAGTCCCAGATACATTGGATTTCATAGCCGCGATCCGGTCAAAACTCAACCATCTGAATGTAGGATCTGCTCGACGAACAGATCGGGAGCGAAGAAAAAGGCGACCAGCCCCTCGATCTGGGTGGCCCCGCCGATGCACGGCTGCAGCGGCAGCGGCAGCTCGGAGACGATGCGCTCGCCCCCGGGCATGGGATCGCCGGAAGGGAACAGACCGGACAACCGATCGAAGCGCACCGCGATGCGCCCGAGCGGGGTTGGCATCACCCCGGCCAGGGCGTTGTCGCAGTCGCGCGGCACGGCGCGCCGCTGCGAGGCAAAGGCCTCCAGATCGTAGAGCGGCACCATCGCCTCAGCGTACGGCAGCAGACCGACCAGGCCGCGGCAGGCGAAGGGCAACCGCACCAGCGCGCGCTCCTCGACCACCCGCTCGACGCCGGTGATCGGGGTGACCAGCGGCAGCCCGGCGCCGACGAACGAGAGCACCCGGGTCGCGGCCTCCCTCGGCAGAGTCTTGCCGGGGACATCGCGCGTCATGGCGGCCGCTCCAGGACCCGCTCGGCGACCAGGTCGCCCAGGCTGGCGCCGTCGAGCAGCACGCTCCAGCCTGGCTCCGCTCCCGACTCGAGCCGGATCAGTCCGCGCACCACGCTCTCGACCGTCAGCCGGGTGACCGGCGGCACCGGCTGCAGCAGCGCGGCCTGCACCACCTCGCCGATGCCATCCACCGCCGAGACCACGACACCGGCTGCGGTCTTGAGGGCGATCGCAGCCGCTCGGTCCTGCGTCGCGTCGACCAGGCCGACGAACTCCCCCAGGTCGAGCTGCGCTCGCTGCCCGGTGTCGGCGATGCGCTCGACGACGGAGATCGGCAGCGCCAGGCTGGCGCCGGCGACCCGCACCAGCAAGAACGGTCCGGCCACGCGCTCCACGGTCAGCGCACCTCGTTGCACACCTGGAGATTCCTGAAGACGGCATTGCTGGCGTCGCCCGAGCCGCCGGCCGAGCCGAACCAGAGGATCGGGTCGCGGCCGACGCTCGGGCCGCGGTAGGCGGTGCGAGCCTGCTCGACCCCGTCGACGTCGAGCGCCGCCTCGCCGGAGTCCCAGGTCACCCGGTAGCCGTGCCACTGTCCGTCGTCGGCAGTGGGCAGGGGAGGGCTGTCGAGACAGCAGAATGCGCTCGGCATGGTCAGCCGCAGGGTCCCGCCCGCACCGCCGCCGCACTCCGGCGCGCGGTTCTGCATGAACAGCCGGCTGCGCGCGGCGTCGCGCGCGGCGCCGTGGTTGAGATCGAACACGGTGCGGGCGCAGGCGGTCGCGCTCTCCTCCAGCGGCCTCTGCCACGACAGACCCTTGGCCTCGAAGGAGATGGTGCCGCGATAGAAGTTGCCGGCCAGCGTGCGCTCGGCGCGGGCGCCTGGCGCGTCGATCCGCATCCCGCCCTCGACAAAGCTGCAGCCGCGCAGGCTGAAACCGGCGTTCGAGACCTCGGCGGCGGTCGCCAGCGACGACGTGTAGCAGACGGTCGCCTGCTCGCAGACCAGATCCTCGTCGGTCATCTGATCGCAGTCGTCGTCGACGCCATTGCAGACCTCGGCGCGCGCGGTGCAGCTCCCGGCGGGATAGGCGCTCTCGATCTCGATGAAATTGACCACCGACGGCCCGTCGCCGGTGCCGAGGTCGAGCGTCAGCATGCCGTCGCGCACGCCGACCTCGCGATCGACCACCCACAGGAATTCGTTGCGCAGCGGCGCGTCGCCGTCGATCAGCGTCACCCCCTCGGCCGCGATGCGCACCGGCCCGCTCGCCGACTCGGGCCTGCCCGCGGCCAGCGTCACCAGGTAGCGCGCCTCGGGCACCCGGATCTGCCACTGATCGACCAGGCCCAGCTCGCCGGCCAGGATGTAGGTGTCGAGCAGCGGCTCGGACGGCAGCAGGTCGGCGCGCTCGGTGTTGGCGGTCAGGTCGCGCCCCCAGCCGTAGCCGCGCAGGCCGAACACCTCTCCGTAGTCGGCCTCGGCCCCGCTGGGCGGATTGCCGCTCGGCTGGTAGTTGATCAGGCGCTGGAGCTGCGGGCCGTCGGGCCAGCGCTCGCCGTCGCCACCGGCAGCGTCGAGCGCGCGGTCCTCGGGGCCGGCGTCGGCCGCGATTCGATCGCCGGGGCCACCGTCCGGGCCCGCCGCATCGGCACCGCCGTCCTCGGCTGGCAGCCAGCGGTCGGCGCTGGTGATCTGGACCGTTGGCGGAGCGCAGGCAGCGCACAGCGCCACGGCGGCGAGCGCACGTCGCATGATCAAGCAATAGCAGGTTCGAGGCAAAATGCGAAACCGCCCGGCCGCCGTCACGGCGCGGGCCGGCTCGCCGCGCCGCGGCCCAGCCCGCGGCTGTCGGCCAGCGGATCCTCGGGCAGGCCCAGGTAGCGTCTGATCTCGGCATTCACGTCGATCAGCCGCACCGGCCCGTGGTCTTCGCGCGCCGGCCTCTTTCCCCGGCCGGCGGCGGGAGGTTCGAACTCGGGGCCGGCCGCGATCAGGAAGCCGCTGCTGCTCTCGGTCGAGAGGTTGCCGTGGTCGGCCTTGACCACCGGCAGGAAGCCGTAGCCGTTTTTCGCCACCAGGATGACGTCGGGAGCGGTCGGCCCGCTGTCGAACGCCTTGGGGATCAGCGGCGGCGCGTACGGGCGCTCGCAGGCGTTGGTCGCCTCCCACCAGGTGCGCTCGTCGAAGAACTGCAGCTCGGTCGCCGCGGCCGGCGTCACCAGCGCGCGGGCGCCGGGCACCGCCAGGTAGCCCAGCGGGTCGCCGCCGTCGGCGTCGGTGCGCCACACCTGGTAGGCAAAGCGACGCGCCTCCTCGGGCTTGCCCGCGCGCGCCACCAGCGCCTCGCCGCCACCCGGCGCGAAAAGCTGCACCCGGCCCGGCCGCTCCTGCACCATCACCATGTCCATGCCGACGTGGCTCTGCAGGTAGGCGATCAGGTCCATGGTGCCGACCACCTTGTCGGCCGGCCCGCCGGGCTGGGTCACCGGCAGCGCGCGCAGCTCGGCCAGCGTCGGACGCTCGTGCCAGGGCCGGCGCGCGCCGTCTGGCAGGCGCCGCCGCACCTGCATCTCGGCCACGTTGGAGCCGATGCCCAGCACGATGCCGTCGACGTTGTTGTGCCAGTCCTTGAACAGCGACGCCTGCAGCATGGCCCCCACGTCCGAGCCGTCCGCCACCGCCAACCCATGCTGCTGCAGGTCGCGGCCGAGCGTCAGGTTGAAACCGGTGGCGGCCATGCCGTGGTCGCTGAAGATGTAGAAATGCGTGTGCTCGAAGACCGTGCCGCCGGCCGGATGGTCGAGCTTGCGCAGCGCGCCCACCAGCTTTCCGATCTGTCGATCGTTGTGGATCAGGACCGTCGCCACGTCGGGGTGGGCCGGGCCGCGGCTGTGGCCGGCGATGTCGGCCGCGTTGAGCGCGATGAAGACCAGCGCCGGTGGCGGTCGCTCCGCGCGCAGATCGCGGATCGCGTCGTCGAGCAACCGCTGGTCGAAGTTGGTCATCGGCAGGCTGGCGTAGCCGGTCGCCCAGTCGATGCCGTGGCCGAGCGGGTTGAACTCGTTGACCGAGGCCGAGCGGAACTCGCCCTCGAAGTAGGAGAAGCTGCGGCGTCCGCTGCGCGCCACCAGGTCGAACAGGTCGTCGTCCGGGCTGTCCCAGGCTTGGCGCACGAACTCGTAGCGCGCGATGCGGCCGGTGGTGCGGTCGAAACCCTGCACCCGCCGCAACATCCGGGGGCTGGCGCGATCGCTGTAGCGTCCGACCAGCAGCTCCGGCACCGAGGGCGCGGTCGCGGAGGGGAAGGTGCTGATGGCCCGCAGCAGCCGTCCCTCCTTGCTCCGCAGCAGCTCGCGCAGCGCGGGCAGCTTGCCCTGGCGCATCAGATCGGCGGCCGTGCTGTGGGCGACACCGTCGACCAGGATCATGATAACCGTGTCGCCGGGAGCCGCCGCCAGCGGCGAGGTCAGCACCAGCGCGCAGGCGGCGCAGACGGCAGGCGCTATCCGATTCATCGTCTTGCTCCGTCCGGTGGCCCGTGCGGGCGCGCCCGGGCGCGATCGATGACCTCGATCAACTGCTCCGGAGCGTCGCGGTGCACGTCGTGGCCGCAGTCCTCGATCTCGAGCCGGGGCGCGCCCGGCAGCGCAGCGATCACCCGGGCGCGGTAGTCGGGCGGCAGCGCCTGGTCCCGCGCCCCGAACACCAGCTCGATCGGCCGCTTGGCGCGGCGCGCCAGCGGCGCCAGATCGCTGGTCGCCAGCGTCCGGTAGGCCGACGCCACGCAGCGGCACCAGTCGCGGTCGCGCCGCAGCCGCAGTTGCTGCTCGAGATCCGCCCGCTTGCCGTCGCCAAAGCGCACCACCGAGCCGTGCGCCGCGATCTCGTAGACCAGGGCCGGCTCGGCGGCCCAGATCGCTGGCCGCGCCAGCAGCCGCATGCCAACCTGCCGCAGCGGGTCAAAGGCGAAGCCGGCCGGGCTGACCGCGACCACGCTCCGGATGCGCCCCGGCCAGCGCTCGGCCAGGACGATCGCGACCAGGGCGCCCATGCTGTGGCCCACCACGACGACGTCGCGCAGCTCGAGCACCTCGAGCGCGCGCCCGACGGCCGCTGCCAGGTAAAAGCCGGTCAACGGCCGCGCCGGCCGATCGCTCTGACCGTGGCCGGGCAGGTCGAGGGCAAACACTCGGTAGCGCTCGGCCAGCCGCTGCTGCAGATCGGCCAGCGCCGTTGACGACGTCATGAAACCGTGCAGCAGCAGCACCGGCGGCCGATCGCGCGCTCCTGCCTCGACCAGACGCAGGCGCAGGCCATCGACGTGGAGGTCGCGCTCGACCAGCTCCGGGGCCGCCACCGCCGCCGGCGAGCCGAGCGCTCCCGACAGCGCGGCCAGCGCGCACACAACATGCCGCCAGAGCGACGTTGGGGCCGACGGACAGCGATGGAAGAGAGCCACTGCCGGCTGCGGGATGGGTCGGTGGCTACTGCGCAACCATAGTGTCGGCGCGGGCCGCCATCTTGGCAGCCTGGGCCTTCATCGAATCGCCCATCTTCTTGTCGCGCTCCTTGAGCGCCGCCTTGGCGTCGTCGGGCGCGTTGGCCAGCATCTCGCACAGCCTGGGGCTCTTGGCCGTATTGAGCTTCTCGAGCTCCTTGATCTGGGCGTCGAGCGCCTTGGCCATGGCATCGTGAAACTTCTTCTCGGCCTTGGCCTGCTTGTCGTAGGCCATGGCCAGCTTCTTGTCCTTGCCCGCCTTGAGCGCCTTGCTCACCGGGTCGGTCTTGAGCTCGGCGGCGGCGGCCTTGTGCATGTCGCGCATCTCCTTGAACAGCTCGATCTGCTGGTCGTAGTTGCAGGTCGGCGCTGCCTCGGCGGTATCGGCCTCCGGCTTGGCCTGATCGGCAGGCTTGGCCGGCTTGGCCGTATCCGCCGGCTTGGCCGGATCACCGGCCTTGGCGGCGGCCGGGGCCGCCTTCTTGGCGGGCTTGGCCTCCTGCGCCTGGGCGACCAGCGCGCACAGCGGGAGCATCAAAGCGACGGCCATCAGCAACCTTTTCATATTTCTCCTCCTCCCTCGAGTCTCCGTTTTTATTGGGCGGCGTGAGCTTCGCCCAAATCGATCCCCGGCGCAAAGATATTTTTTTTGTCCCGGCGATCGCCCCGACGCTACTGGGCGAATCGCCGCGCAAAAGCCTCCGCCGACAGCGGGGCGCCGGTCACCCGCCGCGTCAGCTCGTTCCACGGATAGCGCGCGCCGACCGCGAACACCTCGGCCTTCAGGAACTCGCCGACCTTGGTGTCGCCGACGTAGACGGCGGTCAGGGTATCCTTGTCCTGCAGCTTGGCGACGGTCTCCTGGAGCTGTGACAGGAACAGCTCGCCCATCTGGTAGTTGTGGTAGTAGACCGGCGCCGCCACGAAGTGGATCTTGCTGGCGTAGTCCGGCGCGTTGCGGTCGGGCGGCCGCTTGAGCAACTGGTACTGCTCGACCATCTGCCACCACAGCGCGTTTAGGTCCTGGCTCGGGTCGCGGTAGAGCTCGCGCTCGAAGCGCAGCATCACCTGGGTCCAGCGCGAGAACTGCAGCGGCGCGAAGGTGCGCTCGAGCTTGGCCTCGGGCAGGATCTGGTCGCGTTTTTTCTCGTCGATCAACCCCATCGCCTGTACCCAGTACGGGTTGCCCGCGAGCTGCTCCATCAGCATGGCGATGCCCTCGGTGGTCAGCGCGTGCGCGTCGTTGCGCAGCAGCCAGGGCAGCCCGCGATCGATGTACTTGGAGTAGGTGGCGTGGCCGAGCTCGTGCATCATGGTGCCCATCCACTCGGCGCCGGGCACGATGTTGGCCAGCACACGCACGTCGCCGCTGCGGTCGATGTCCGACGAGAAGGCGTGCGGCGACTTGCCCTTTTTCTCGTACAGGTCCGAGCGCTGCAGGATGTCCTCGACGTCGAGGCCGATGCCAGAGTAGAAGGTGCGGCAGAGCTTGAGCACGTCCTGCTTCTGGTAGACCTCCTCGAGCCCGGTCTTGAAGACGTCGGGCGGCTGCTGGAAAAACGGGTTCTGGTAGTGCCACGGCATGAGCTGCTCGGGCTTGATCTTGAGCCGCTTGGCCAGGCGGGCGTCGACCTCGGCCTTGGCCTTGGCAAAGGGCTCCTTGGTGAGCTGGTCGAGCTGGTCGAACAGCGCCAGCAGCTCCTTCTCGTCGTACTCGCTCTCGGCCAGCCGCAGCGCGTAGAAATCGCGAAATCCCAGCTTCTGCGCCACCTGGTTGCGCAGCGCCACCAGCTCCTTGAGGGTCGGCTCGACCGCGGGGCCGACGCTCTTCTGCGCCTCCCACGCCGCCTGCAGCTTCCTGGAATTGGTCGAGGTGCGAAGAATCTCGTTGATCTGGTTCTGCGTCATCTCCTTGCCGTCGACCCGGCCGCGGAAAGCGTTGAAGGTCTGCTCGACCTTGGCCTGCAGCGCGGTGATCTTCTGCAGCAGCACCGGATCGACCTGCTTGCCCAGCATCGCCAGGTACAGCATGTCGAGCTGCCGCTTGAGCAGCGGATCCTTGACCTTGCCGCTGTCGCGGTAGCCCTTGACCTTGGCGAACAGCTCGGTATTGGCGAAGTAGCGGTTGAGCGTGTCCTCGGCCTGCTTGCTCTTCTCCCAGTCCTCGTCCTTGCCGCTGACCGAGGCCTCGTACCAGGCCTGGTTGGCGGCCTTGGCCAGGGGCTCGAGCTCCTTGGTCTGGTCAGCCAGGAAAGGCAACACCTCCTCGTCTATGTTCACGGCGGTCGGCTCCTCGCTATGGACGGGGGTTGGCTTCTTCTCCGGCGCGCTGGTGCAACACACCAGAAGCGCGGCGGCGGCGACGAGAGCGATCGAGCGCATGGCGTACTCCTGGCAGACAGTTGAAGACTCGAGATCCATAACCGACGAAGTCGGATGACGCCAGAGCGTTTCTGTTGCGCCGGAGCGCCGGGTCGACGCACCACAGGCGGGATGGCGTCGTATCCTTACCGGTTGGCTCGACCGGGCGCTCATCGCGGCGAGCGTGCGGGCGCGTCCTACTCGTTGACCGGCGTCGGGCCCGGCGTCTCGACCGGCAGCGGCCCGTGCCCCGCCGTCGGGCTGGCCGGCTGATCGGCGTTCTCGGGCGACTCGACCTTGGTGCTGCCGGGCAAAAAGCCGCCGGCCTTGAGCACGGTGGAGTCGGGGTGGCGGGCGATCGCCTCGTTGAGGATCTGCTCCGCCTGCTCCCTCTTGTTCTTCTGGTCCTTTAGCAGCTCGTAGCGGAACACGCTGCGGGCCGCGTCCAGCTCCGCCGCGTCGTGCGAAAAATCGGTGGCCTTCATCCAGCCGACATTGCCCTTGGGCAGCCGCACCTCGGCCCAGAGATCCTGTTGCCGCGTGACGAACAGCAGCGTGCCGACGGTCACCTTGCCCAGCCGCGGCGCCGCCTCGTCCGGCCGCGCGAACAGCGGTTTCTCCTCGAGCGCCACCACCTCTTCGATCTCGCCCACCAGCAGCGTGCGTTCGGACACGAAACCATCGCTGCCGTCGCTGAGCTTGACGTGCAAGAAGCCGTTCTGGGGCCGGCCGTCGTCGAGGAGCTGCACCTTTTCGCCTCGCATCAGGGTCGCCTTCCACTTGCCGGTCTTGTCGTCGGCCACGTCCTTCATCGACGCCTGGCCGGCGCTGATCACCGCGGCCAGCAGCGCGGGCGGTGGTGTCGGATCGGCCGGCGGGATCTTGATCGGCTGCACCGGCGTCGGCGTCGAGGTCGGCTGGGTCTGCTCGGCATCGGTCTTGCGGGTGCAGCCGGCGAGACAGAGCGCCAGCACCAGGGCGCCCGTCACGATGTGAGGCATGCGTTGCATCGCGGCCATCCTCCGGGGTCGTTGAAACGGCGCGCACCATAACACGGGTCGCCGCGGAGCGCCTAGCGCGCACCGACCGGGGTCCGGCCTGCGGCCGCGACGGTGGTGAGGTCTAGCGCTGGCGGTCGTGGGGAGCGCGCGGAATCGCCGAGATGATGTCGTCGAGCTCGCGGTAGAGAGCGTGCAGCCGCTGGATGTTGGCCAGCAGCCGCGGCGATGCCTCGAACACCCGCCGCGGCACTGGCTCCGACACCAACTCCGGATGCTGGTCGTGCATGGCAGACTCCGTCGGCCCGCGGCGCCGACGCCAGAGCTCTGTCGTCGAGCGCCGCCCCGTGGCTCCAGCTTACGCCGCCGGTCGCCGGGCTCCAAGTTTTCGGCCGCCGCGGCGGCGCACCAGCCCGCTCCGGCGCGCCTTGCCGATGCGCGGATTACATTGTTTACTATCGGTGTCAGAACAGACGCCGCAGGTGACCGATGCCCGATCCGCGCGATCAACCTCCCATGAAGCTGGGCCTTCTGCTGGACGAATGGGTGCCGCTGCTGCGCAGCACCGATGCCGGTGAGGTCGCGCGCGCCAGCGAGGCGCTAAGCTCGGCCTTGGCCTCCAATGACGAGTCGCTGCGGGACCGGGCCGCCAGGCTGCTGGTGCGCGCCCTGGGCCAGGAGCCGGCTCTGGCCGAGGCCGCGCTGCACTTGCTGCAGGTCTCCTGGTTTCCGCCCACACCGGGCCTGGCCAAGCCGGCAGCGCAGGCCGCGCTCGGCGCGCTGCCCCGGCTGGCGGCCGGGTCGCCCGCGATCCAGGATGCGGCGCTGCTGCTCGCCAACATCTGCCGCGTCGAGCCCGGACAGCTCGCCGACTTGACCGCCGCGCTCGATCACGAGCTGCCCGCAGTGCGGCAGGCGGCGGCGGGGGCGCTGGGCCGCGCCGGCGAGGCGGCGGCCGCGCAGGTCCCGGCCCTGATCAGGTCGCTGTCCGATCCTCGCGCCGAGGTGGTGGACGCCGCACTGACGTCGTTGTGCGCGCTGGCGCCGCTGGCGCCGCTGGCGGCGCCGGCGCTGTTGCAGGTCGTCCGCGCCCAGCACGGCCACCGCCGCTACCAGGCCCTGGCCGCGCTGCGCGGCCTGCTCGAGGCAGCGCGGCTGGAGGGGCGCTCGTTTCCGGACGGTCTGGACGACGGCGCCACCGCCATGGCGGAGGCGGTCGCGGATCGGGATGCGGCCGCGCGGCTGGAGGCCTCGGTGTGCCTGGGCCTGCTCGGCTCCGATCAGCCGCAGGCGGCGGCCGCACTGCGCCAGCTTCTCGCAGACACGGAGCCGGAGGTGGCGGCCCACGCGGCCGCCGCGCTGTTGAGGCTGCAGGGGGCGCCACGCGAGGCGCTGGATTTGCTCGAAGCGCTGCTCCACGACGGCGAGCCGGCGCGACAGCAGGCCGCGCTCGACGCGCTGGAGGGTCTGGAGCCGTCTTTGCTGCGCCAGGGCAAGCTGGGCGAGCTGCTGATCAGGGTTACCGCCAGCGCACCCGGCGACATCCAGCAGGCGATCCGCGCGCTGCTGCAGCCCGCCACCGCAGACCGCGCGGCGAGCGACTGAAGATCGAGCCGGGGCTGGCTGACAGCGCCGACGAGGCGATCAGACCGGCAAGAAGACGCGCTGGGTGCCGCTGAGGCTGAGCTGCTGGATGTGATCGCTGGCCTCCATGCCGTTGCCCAGCGTGATTGCGATGTGGCCGTGCGGGTTCCAACCGGAGCTACCCTGCCGAGGCGCCGAGACGATGATGGCGCCCGGCGGCAGCTTGCGGATCTCGGCGTCGGTCAGGTGCACCTCTCGGAAGCGCGGATCGTGCGCCAGCGTGTTGGCCGCCATGTAGGCCGACGGTGAGCGCGTGATGGCCATGCCCGCCTTCTCCAGCGCGTTGAAGACCCCCCGGGCGCACCAGCCGGTCGAATTCATGCTAGATGCCACCTGCCGTCCCGCATTGGCCAGCCTCTGCATCTTGGCCGAGGAGCTGCTCGGCGCTGACCCCGACGGCTGAGAGGTGGAGTGGGCGCCGCCGCTGCGACCCGGGATGGTCAGCTTCTGCCCGGGGTAGATCAGGTTGCGGTTCTTGATGTTGTTGGCGCGCACCAGCGCATCCACCGTGGTGCCGTAGCGCGCGGCGATGGCCGACAGGGTGTCCCCGGAGCGCACCGTGTAGCTGGCGGACGACTGCGCCGAGCTCGAGCTGGTGCTGCGCTCGTAACTGTCGCTCTTGCCCGGGATCGTCAGCTTCTGGCCGGTGTATATCAGGTTGCGGTTCTTGATGTTGTTGGCGCGCACCAGCGCATCCACCGTGGTGCCGTAGCGGCTGGCCAGAGCAGAGAGGGTGTCACCACGTCGAACGGTGTAGGTGCTCATGCGACACTCCCTGGCAAAGAAGAATAGTTATCTATCAATATCGGGCTAATGGGGCGATCGGGACGCGTGCCCCCCCAAAATACGTCAAATGGACGATGCGCGTGATGTGATCCAGATCACATCCTGGCCCGTGGATCCCGCAACAGGCCCAGAAGCGGTCGCTGCAGCGGGCCGTTGGTGGCTACCACCAGCGGATCGCCATATCGGTACGGACGGCCGTCTCCGTTGCTGACCCTGCCACCCGCTTCCTGGACCAGCAGGATGCCGGCCGCCACGTCCCACGGGTTGAGGCCGGCCTCCCAGAAGCCATCGAAGCGGCCGGCAGCGACATTGGCCAGGTCGAGCGCGGCCGCACCCACGCGCCGCACCGCGCGCACCCGGGCCAGCACCCGGCTCACCACCCGCATGGTGGCGCGGGCCTGCGCGCTGCGCTCCGAGTAGCTGTAGCCAGTGACCAGCACCGCCCGCTCGAGCGCGCGCTCGGCGACCCCGCTGCCGGGACTTCCAAGGGTCGTCCCGCTGCCGGGACTTCCAAGGGTCGTCCCGCTGCCGGGACTTCCAAGGGTCGTCCCGCT
>JAFGSX010000093.1 GCA_016934455.1 Deltaproteobacteria bacterium | reverse complement strand
GCGGCTCAGAACCTGCCGGTCAGGGAGAAGAAGATGCGAGCCGTCTTGCTGTCCGTCTCGAAGGGCACGCGGGTCAGCGGCCGCGCTACCTGAAGATCCAGGGAGAAGCGCTCGAGCAGACCGAGCCGCAGACCGACTCCCGCCGACGCCAGGGTCTGCATCGCGAAGTCGTCGTCGGCGTTCTCGTTCCAGACCGCGCCCCAGTCGTAGAAGCCGTAGAGCTGGAAGGAGTCGAGCCAGGGGTCGTCGTTCAGCAGCTTGCCGTAGCGCAGCTCCGCCGCCGTCGCCAAGCCGTGGTCGCCGGAGATCTCGTAGTAATTGTAGGCCCTGCCGTAGGTGCCTCCGCCCAGACCGAACTCCTCGCTCGACAGCAGCGGATCCTGGGAAAACTGGCCGGCCAAGGAGATCTGGGCGCCCCAATAGTCCCCAATGCTCTGGCTGCGGCTGACGTAGCCTTCAAGCTTGGTGAAGTCGCTCCTGCCGTCGCTGCGCGACAGGGTGGTCGAGCCGGGATCGCTGGCGCCCAGGATGCCCAGGCCCCGGCTGAACTCGAGGCCGGCGTAGTGGGTCGCGTCGAGGAAGCCGTCGGCGACATAGTCGGCGCGCAGGCGCAGGACCCTCAGGCGATCGTCGATCGTTGCCTGGGCGAAGCGTTCCTCGCGCGAATCCTGATAGTCGAAGTCGGCGGAAAGCCGCAGGGTTTCGTCGCGCAGGCGTAGCGCCGGATGGCTGACGCCGATGCTCGCGCCGGTGCTGCGGATGCGCACGTCGTTGCCCGTGAAATCCCCGCTGGGATTCGCGTTACTGCTCGACAGCAGCAGGTTCAGCCTGGTGCCCTGGCTGCCGAGCGGCTGGCTGTAGGAGCCTTCGTAGTACTGCAGCTCGCTGGTCTGATTGGGAATGGTGAAGGCGCCGACCTGCAGGCGTTCCCCGCGGCCCATCGGCGAGTTGGCGCCGACCGCCGTCCAGAACTCGAGGGGGCCGATTGCGTGGGTGCCGCGATTGTCGAGGAAGGTCAGCAGGTCGTAGCGGGCGACCTCGAGGGTCACGATCAGCTCATAGTCACCCGCCTCCTCGTCGAGCGCTCGGACCCGGCTGTCGCTCACGGCCAGCCCGGGCAGGTCCTCGAGCAGCAGCAGCTGACGCTCGAGCGTATCCAGCTTCAGGGGCCGCTCGTCTCGGATCCTGTGGACGTACTCCTTGAGCGCGAGGCTGTCGGTGCCCTCGCCTTCGAAGACCACGCGCAGCACCGCACCCTCGACCACGCGCAGCCGCAGAACCCCCGACTCAAGCGCCTGGGGCAGCACGACGGCCCGGGTCAGCAGGTACCCTGCGTCGCTGTAGAAGCTCGTGATCCGCGCGGCCAGCGCCTCGACGTCGGCAAGCGTCAGCGGCCTGGCGAGATCATCGGCGTAAAGCGCATTGAGCTCTGCCGCCGGAAAGGCGGTCGCGCCTTCGATGAGGACGGCAGCCAGAACCACGGTCTCCGGGGCGATGGCAGGCCCGCCTTCCACCGGCGTGGGCGGCAGGTCGGGTGGCGGCACCTGGTCCGGCAGGGGCGGCGGTGCAGTCTGCTCGCCACCCGGCGTGCGCTCGCGGATGGTCGAGGTCTCCGACTGGTCGAGCTGTGCCTTCGCCGGACCGGCGGCGGCCAGGAGCAAAGCTGCAATGCCGACCAGCGGCACACGCTTTGCGCGCGTTATCTGCCGGAGTATATTCAATGTCTAGTCTTGGCTCTCTGCAAGCCGTTCTTTCATAGCCGAGCAGGCGATCAAAGATCTCCAGAAAAGATATATACAATTCGATCCTTTCTCGAATATTAACCAAAAAACACTTTTTGTATATCAAGCATACTTCCTGTATCTTACATCGTTGACGTTGGACCGGCAGGAAAGCCAAGTAGATGAGAGTGATTATCACCTGCGCCCGGGACCGTTCCTGGGTCGAGCGAGTGGCAGGCAGGACCTTTGTCCTGGCAGCAGCTCTCGTGGTCGCCCTCGCAATGCTGCTGCCGGGTGGCCATGCCTGGGCCGGCGAGCCCTGGTCGATTGCAACACGCACGGGCAGTGTGCAGGTGATCAAGCCGGGCGCCCAGCCGATCTCCGTGACGTCCGTGGAACGGATCGAGGCCGGTGACGGGCTGGTGACCGGCCCGGACGGGCGGCTCGTGCTCGTGCGAGGTGCGCAGACCATTGTCGTCGCGCCGAACAGCCGCATGAGCCTGCCGGCGGACGAGGGCAAGGGACTGGGCGTGCGTGTCCTGCAGCAGCTCGGGACCCTGCTGTTCAAGGTCGAGCGGCGCGAGGCGCCCTACTTCGAGGTTGAGACGCCCTTCCTGGCAGCCATCGTCAAGGGCACGACCTTCACCGTCCGCGTCGACGCGCTCGGCGCCGCGGTGCACGTGGTCGAGGGCGCGGTTCAGGTCGACGCGCGCGGCAGCAACCGCTCGACCCTGGTCGGGCCGGGCCAGACCGCGCGGGTGAGTGGCGACGGCAGGGGCACGCTGTCGGTGGAGGGTGGCACCGCCGGTGAGCGCCGCGCCGAAGGAACGACCGAGCAGGAGGCCGACGGCACGGCCGAGCAGGATGCCTCGGCACCTCAAGGCGCCGAACCATCGGCCGCAACCGGTCCCGGAGGCGGCGGTGGCGCCGATCCGGCGCAGACGAGCGCGTTGATCATCGAGGCGCCGCTGGTCACGGAAATCGAGATTTCGCTCGCGAGTGACGGGCTGGTCCGGATGGATGGCCAGGT
>JAFGSX010000092.1 GCA_016934455.1 Deltaproteobacteria bacterium | reverse complement strand
CTGGTCGTCGTCGGCGTTGTCCGGCTCGTGCCACCCGCCGCCGGCGATCCGGTAGCGCACGCCGATGATCGCGTCCGCCTGCGCCCGCACCGGGACCAGGTGCACCTCGATCGCGCGCTCGAGCCGGTACGACAGCAACCGGGCGTCCAGCGCCGCGGGCCAGGTCGGGTGGCGGTCGTAGGCCATGGCCGCCCGGATCTTGCGCGCCTCGCGCTCGACGCCCTGCACCGCGTCGCGCAGCGGGCCGGTCCGGCTGACGGGCTGAAAACGCAGGTGGGTGTGGTGATGGTGGTACTTCTGCCAGCCCTCCCAGCGGTCAAAGGTCGCGATCGCCTGCAGATCCTGGACCTGCGCCGGCCGCGCGCCATGGGCGGAGGTCTTGGCCCAGCCCTGCAGCACCGCGAGCACCGATCGGTAGACCGCCTCGTCGATTCCGATCTCGTCGAGCAGGTGCCCGGAAAAGCGCTCGCGGTGAAGCCTGAGCAGCTCCAGGTAGAACAGCGCCTGCCGCTCGGCGTCCAACCGATCCGCTGGACCGGCGCAGCGGTTGAGGTCGAGCGGCCGGCCCCGGGCGTCCAGCTTGACCGGATCGTAATGATCGGTGCAGGCGGCCAGATCCTCCGCCAGCACCCTGCCCTTGACGCTGGTCAGGTAGTAGCCGACGTCGAGGTTGAGGCCGCCGTCGTGAGAGCCGCCCGGGTGGCGCCCGCGCGGTGGCCGCCGCAACCGGTGCCTGGTCGGCGGTGACGGATCGAAGTCGATCGGAGTGTCGCCGTTCTCGGCCGACATGTCGAACAGCGCCGCCGGCACCGGACCGACGCCGAGCACCTGCACCGTGCGCCGGGCTGCGATCTCGACCGCCGCCAGCGGCAATGACTGCGCCCAGCGGAACATCGGCTCGCCGTCAGCCCCGCCCTCCTGGTCGCCGGGCAAGACGCGGAATCCGGCGCCCGGCGCCAGCGGCCGGTCCAGGTGGTAGAACAGGTTGGGCACCCCCTGCTGGTGGCGATCGCGGCCGTCGTTGGCGAGGCCGCTGCTGGCCGGAGCCAACGCCAGCAGCGCGCCGATGATCGGCAGCGGTGACAGGACGGTGCGCGAGCGGCGATCCATGCCGGCCTCCCGTGTGTGCAGACCGCTGACAGTGCTACCATGTCGCGCGCGGTTTGCGTACCGGGAGCGGTGCGCACACGCGCCGCAGGAGGAATTTCATGATCGAAGCGCTGCTCAGCGAGGGCGATCGCGCGCTGCGCGACGAGGTGCGCCGGTTCGTTGCCGACGAGGTGCCGGCCGAGCTGGTGCGGGCGATGGACGCCGACCAGGTCCACTACCCGCGCGACTACGTCGCCGCTCTGGGCCGGGCCAACCTGCTCGGCCTGCGCTTTCCACGCCAGTGGGGCGGCCGCGGTCTGGGCTGGACCTCCGAGATCGTGGCGCTGGAGGAGATCGGAGTGCTCGGCGCCTCGCTCGCCTGCCTGTACAGCCTGCCGTCGATCGTCGGCGAGGCGCTCTGGCGCTTTGGCAGCGACGACCAGCGCGCCCGCTACCTGCGGCCGATGCTGGCCGGCGACAAGACCTGCGCCGAGGCGCTGACCGAGCCGCGCGGCGGATCCGACTTCTTCGGCGCCACCTGCCGCGCGGTCCGCGACGGCGACGGCTACCTGCTGTCGGGGCAGAAGCGCTTCGTGGTCGGCGCCGAGGGCGCCGATTTCTTTCTGGTGTACGCGCGCAGCAGCGACGATCCGGATCCCCACCGGCGCATCTCGCTCTTCCTGGTCGACCGCGGGCCGGGGGTCAAGGTCGAGCACCTCTACGGGCTGATGGGCACGCGCGGCGGCGGTGCCGGCCGCATCGTCTTCAGCGACGCCAGGGTCCCGCTGGCCAACCGCGTCGGCGCGGAGGGCGCGGGCGGCGAGATCTTCAACCGGATGATGATCCCGGAGCGGATGACCAGCGCGGCCGGAGTGTGCGGAACGGCGCGCGCAGCGCTGGAGGTGGCGGCGCGCTACAGCACCAAGCGCAAGGCCTTTGGCAAGACCATCGACCGCTTCGAGGGGGTCAGCTTTCGCATCGCCGACGCCGTCTCCGAGCTCGACGCGGCGCGCGCCCTCACCTACGCCGCGGCGCGCACGGTCGATTCCGATCGCGACGCGCGGCGCCTGGTCAGCGAGGCCAAGAAGGTGGCGACCGAGAATGCGTGGGCCATCGTCAACCACGCCATGCAGGTGATGGGAGGCATCGGCTACACCGACGTCTTCCCGATAGAGCGGTTGCTGCGCGACACCAGGCTGGCCCTGATCTGGACCGGCACCAACGAGATCATGAACCTGCTGATCCAGCACGAGTACTACGCCGAGCTGGGCGCCGCCAAACCGCACCAGCGCGACGTCGAGCGCGATGCCGCGCATGGAGAGATGGCAGCAGAAAAGGTATTCGAGTAGCGGGGTCGCGCAGCGGCCCGGGCGGTGGATCACTCGCGCGGGGGCTTGGGCGGTTCACCCGACGGAAGGCGCTCGGCGGTCTCGTCGCGCTTGATCACCGCTTTCTCGTCGCGCTTTTGAACCCATTGCCGCTGTGCCACGGGCAGGGCCGGTCGGATGCCTCCCGCCGCCGGCTCGACCGGCGCTGCAGCGGCCGGTCGGGGCGGCGCCGCGGGCAGACCGGGCGATGAGGGGGTCGGCGCGGGGCGCGCGCTCGCTGGTTCGCCGACGACCTCCCTCAGGTTGACCCCAGGTATCGAGTCGGGGCGCCTGGTTCTGGTAAAACGCACCGCCGGTCTGATCGCCGGAAGCTGTAGCTGCTCCCCAGGCGGCGGAGCAGGGGCCGCTGGCGCACCGTCGCCATCGCCGACTTCGTCAAAATCGATGATCAGGCTCTCGTAGGCGGGCATCGGCGCAAACGGGCTCGGCGCCGCGGTCTCTGGCTGGACGGCCGGCTGGGCGGTGCCCGGCAGGACCGTGCCCGGTGTCGAATCCTCGAGGTCGATATCGATCTCGGTGGCAGCGGCCTGAAACCTGTCGCCTTTTCCCGCCGTTCCGGTGCCCGGGCTGGCCGGGGCCTGCGAAGCGGGTGTCGCGACCTGCGCGGCTGGCGCCGCAGCCCGGATCGGCGCCGCAGCTCTGATCGGCGCCGAGTTGGCGAAAAAACCGGCGGGCGTGGCGAGCACGGCGTGAGGCACCGAGTCGGTGACGACCGGGACGTCCGCACCCACCTCGACGACATCGGAATCGGCTGCCAGCGGCACACCGTCGAAGGTGTCCGGCGCGGCCGGGGTCTCCGCCGGCAGCGGCGATGCCGAGACTCGCGTCGGATCGTCATCGCCGGGAATGCCAAGGGCGTTTTCGTCGAGTGGCTGCCGGCTGCTGTCGAGGTCGAGGTTGATCTCGTCGGGTTCCTCGAAGCTCACAAGCTGCGGCGGTCGACTTGCCGGATCGACGTGCGCCCCTGCCGACGCCGTGGCGGGCGACCCGGCGCGCGGCTCGGGCGCCGGCCGGCCGATCCCGAATCCCTCTCCGGCATCCGCGCTCATCAAGATCGCCGCGTCGAGCAGATCGCCGAGACGGGCCAGGCGCATGCGCAGGTGGCTCTGCGTCTGCGGGGCGTCGTCATCGAATTCGGTGAGCGCCCGATTCTTGAGGTCGGTCTCCTTGGTCGAGGTAAAGGCGGCGGTGTCGCCGACGAGCTCCTTGACCGCGACCGAGACCGATTTGTTCGCCGGGTCATCGTCCACGGCCAGGGCGACCGGCGCCGGACCGCCGAGAAACAGGTGCTCGAGAAATGCCGCAAGCTGCTCGCGCGCGGCGCGCGGGTTGATCTTGTGAAGCAGCTTTGTCAGCTCGTCGCGGAAATCGGCCGCCGATGCAAAGCGCCGCTCGCGGTCGGGGTGAACCGCGTGGGCATAGAGCAGATCGATCTCGGGACCGATCCCGGGCGCACGCTCGCTCGGCATCAGCGGCGCCGGGTGGGCGACCTTTTCCAGCAGCGAGAGCGGGTTGTCGTCGACAAAGCGCTTGGTGCCGGTCACCAGCTCGAACAGCACGATGCCGGAGGAGTAGACGTCGGTGCGCTCGTCGAGTTTTTTACCGCGCGCTTGCTCGGGCGACATGTAGCCGAAGTTGCCGAGCAGAACGTTGGCCTGGGTCTCGCCGCTGCGCTGGGTCGACTTGGCGAGCCCGAAGTCGATGATCTTGACCTCGCCCTCAAACGAGACCAGCACGTTCTGCGGGCTGATGTCGCGGTGGATCAGATCGATGCGGCGCCCCTCGGCGTCCACCTGCTTGTGCGCATAGGCCATCCCACTTAGGATCTCACGCACCACGAACAGCGCGATGTCGATCGGGATGCGCCGCTTCTTCTCGTGGCAGAAGCGCAGGATACGGCGCAGATCGAAGCCGTCGACGAACTCCGACGCCATGTAGAGCTCGTTGCCGATGCGCCCGAGATCGAACACCTGCACGATGTTGGGATGACAGAGACGAGATCCAAGCTTGGCCTCGTCGATGAAACGGGTGGTGACATCGCCGTCGTTGACGAACTTGGAGAGCAACTTCTTCAGCGCGTAGTACTTCTGAAAACCGGCCAGCCCGGTCGACCGCGCCAGGAAGATCTCGCCCATGCCGCCGCGCGCCAGCAGCTTGATCAGGGTGTAGGGACCAAAGGTCCGCGGCAGCGTCTCTGCCGTCACTCGCCCTCCCCTGCCGCCGCCGGCGCCTGGCTCACCAGGAACAGCACGACCGGCTCCGGGCGCCCGCGCAACGAGTGCGGGCCGAGCGCGACGAGCTGCCAGCCCGGAACCTCGCCCAGCGCGTCGCGCACCGGACCGGTGCACAGCACCTGGCCCAACTGCGCCAGCTCGGCGACCCGGGTGGCGGTGCGCACAGCGACCCCAACCGTCGTGTAGACGCGCCGGTTGTCGTCGCCGAAGAGACCGCTGACGACCGAGCCCAGATCGAGGCCGACGCGCACGCCGAGCGAGGCCTGGCCGTCTGCCAGCTCGGCGCTGGTGACGCGCGCCAGCGCGAGGGCGGCTCGCGCGGCGCGCGGGACGGCCTGGCGGGCTTCGCCCGGGAAAAAGGCGAGCGCGCCGCTGTCGTGCGTGGTCTCGACCGTGCCTTGGTGCTCCTCCGTCACCCTGAACAACTGGTATTGAAAGCGCCCGAGCACCAGCGAGATCAGCGCCGTCGGAGCCGTCGGCACCAGCTCGCCAAAACCGACCAGATCTGCGAACAGCAGGACCCCGTCCTCGCGATCGCACCAGGTGCTCGTCGGCGCACCTCTGATCGCGAGCATCTGTAGCCGGTCGACCATGCGCGACGGCATCGCGCGCTGCAGCAGGGACCCGAGCTCGCCGCTGCCGACCGCCGGTGCACCGGCGGCGGTGGGCGCCACCATCCGGCCGGCGAGCAGATGCGCGACGGCGTTGACCGTCTCGACCTCGCGGTCGGTGAAACCGGCGTCCGCGAACGGTCGGGTCAGATAGATGCAGCCGATCGCCCGCTGACCGGCGAGCAGCGGCACGCACATCACCGCGCCCACGCCATCGAGATCCCAGAGGCCGGAGACCAGCGAGGCGTCGGCCGCGATGTCGCGGGAGAACAGGGCATGGCCCTCGGCCAGCACCTTGCGCGCGACGGGCCAGCTCACCACCGCCCCGTCGTCGCGCGGCGCCGCCGGGTCGCTCAGCGTCACCTTCGGCTCGAGCTTCCCGCCGTCGTCGGCGACCAGCAGCGCGGCCGTGGTGGCCTGTGTCAGCTCGCGCACCAGATCGAGCGCATCGCGCATCAACTCCTCGACGCTTTCGGCACGCCCGAACCGTTCGCTGACGCGATACAGGATCGCCAGGTTGCGCACCATCGGGTCGGCGGCGTCCAGCGCCAGGTCGGCGCCCTGCTGCTGCAATGCGTCCAGAGACTGCGCCATCTCGACCGGCAGCGGCGCTCGCACGAGCTGGGAGTCGAGGTCGCGATCGACCGCCTCGTCGCCGCTCTTGGCCACCAGCAGCCGGCGCGTGCCCAGATAGATGATGTCGCCGGGCACGATCTCGCTGTCGCGCACCTTGAGGCCGTTGACGAACATGCCGTTGTGGCTGTCCAGGTCAAAGATCTCGAGCTTGTCGCCGGCGACCACGAGCTTGGCGTGCCGCCGCGACATGAACGCGGTGTCGATGCGAATGTCGCACGCCGCCGAACGGCCGACCATGTGGATCCCCGGCCTCAGGAGGATCTCCTGCACCGGACCGCTGCTGTCCTCGACGGTGATCTTGAATGTCATCGCCAGTTCCCGTTACTCGATTCAATCATACGGCAGCGAGCAATACCAGTGGGGACTGTGCAGCGTGGGCGATCCGGCGATCGGCCACGGCCGCGGATGCCGTCAACCGCGCAGGTTGAGCGCCGCCGGCAGCAGCTCGAAGCTCGCCGGCAATCGACCGGGCTGCTCGCCGTCGACGTCGAGCAAGACCTCATCGCCGCGCACCGGCCGTGCCACGACCTGTCGGCCGCGCGACTCGGCTACCCCGCGCATGCCGAGGTGAGCGCCCTTGTAGACCTTGGATGCATTGGCCAAAAAGCCGATCGGCCGCCAGCCCCAGACGCGCACGACGTCGAACTGCCCGTCGTCGACCACGGCGTGGGGCGCGATCTGCATGCCGCCGCCGAAGAACTGGCCATTGGCCACCGCGCACAGAGTCAGCTCGAGCTCGCTCGGCTCCCCGCCGTCGACGCTGATCGCGACCGGGCAGTTGCGGTACCTGAAGATCGCCCGCGCCGTCTCCAGCGCATAGGCGACGCGGCCGCCCGAGCTCCGCGCGTTGACCGCGCGCACGACCATTCCCGAGACACCGAAGCTCGAGATGTTGACGAAGATACGACGCCGCTCGCGCCCTTCGTGGTCGACGAAGGTCACCCTGCCGACGTCGATGCGGCGCCCTGCGCTGCCCGCGATGGCGTCGATGCGCGCCTGCAAGCTGTCTTGCGAACAGAGGCTGCGGCCGAGGTCCGAGCCGGTGCCGGAACCGATGAACGCGAAGGCCGCAGCGGTCGCCAGCGGTTGCGACTCGGCATCGAAGAAACCGTTGACGACCTCGTTGTTGGTGCCGTCTCCGCCGATCGCGATCACCAGCTCCGCGCCTCCGCGCACCGCGTCGCGCGCCAGCGTCGTGGCGTGCTCGGGCCCTTCGGTGAGCCTTGCCTGCAGCGACGGCCAGGTCTGGCGCAGCGCCCGCTCCATCTCGGGCCAGCCGCGTCCAGTCGCACCGAGCTTGGACCGCGGATTGACGACGACCGTGACGTGCTGTTCCATCGACCTCAGCCTCCACCCT
>JAFGSX010000091.1 GCA_016934455.1 Deltaproteobacteria bacterium | reverse complement strand
CGACTCGGCCGATCGTCAGCTCGCGGGCAGCGTGGCAAGTGACGGGTATTGACCCCTGGTTCTTTCTCGGGCACGGCCAGCAGCCGCGGTGACGCACCTCGCCGATCGCTGATCGCGCAGCGCGCGGTGCGCGGTGCTATGCTCGGCGCATCGGGATCGCCGGGGTGTCGCCCGTGAATCGCCGTCGCTCGACCGCGCTCGCCCACATGCCCGCGCACATTCGCATGCGCGCGTGTGTCTGCTTGCTCGCGTTGGTGCGCTGCAGTTGCGACGCAACGCCGCTCGACAACGCGGATCATCCGCTGGATGCGGCAACGACGGCCGACGCTGGCCGTCTCGACGCTGTTGCAGTGACCGATGCTCGGCTCGACACGCACGTCGACACCGGCGCCGATGGCGCATCGACCTCCGACGCCGTGGCCGCGACCGACGCGGTGCCCGCGCCCTGCCGCACGCGCATCACCTACGGCGCCTCCTGGATCAGGCCGGCTGGTCACAGCGCCGACTTCGACGACGTCGCCGGCCTGGTCAGCTGGGACGGAAGCTGTCCGGTCGACGGCTCGGGCAACGCCTTCGCCACGCTCTCCAATGGCTGGACGCCCTTTTTCGCGGGCCGCAGCTGCGTCGTCGCGCTCGACCACCGCGGCGCCTGCGATCCGGCGCCCGGCCCCTGCGCCACCCGCGTCAGCTACGGCCCGGCCTGGCTGCCCGCGCCCAACCATTCCAACTCCTTTGACGACGTGGCCGGCGTGCTCACCTGGGACGGCGTCTGCCACGCCAGCGGCGGCCAGTCGTGGGCGCTGCTGTCCAATGGCTGGACGCCGTACTTCGCAGACAGCGCCGGCTGCGACCTGGCGTTTCGCCACACCGGGTGCGGCGGCCTGTTTGCGAACCCGGTCGTCGACGTCGATTGCCCGGACCCGGGCGTGCTGCAGGTGGGCAGCGAGTACTTCATGGCCTGCACGTCGGGCCACCACGGCTACCCGATCCGCTCGTCGACGGACCTGGTCAACTGGACTTGGCGCGGCACGGTGTTCACCGACGCCGTGCGCCCGACCTGGGCCAGCGGCGACTTCTGGGCGCCCGAGCTGCACCAGGTCGGTTCGCAGTTCGTGGTCTATTTCAGCGCACGCAGCAGTTCGACCGGCACCTTTGCCGTCGGCGCCGCCTTCGCCGCCACCGTGCTCGGGCCCTATCAGGACATCGGCCAGCCGCTGGTGGTCGAGCCCGCGCCCGGCGCCATCGACGCGCACCACTTCCGGGCGCCGAGCGGCAGCCACTACATCCTGTGGAAGGTGGACGGCAATGCGGTCGGCCAGCAGACGCCGATCAAGATACAGGAGCTGGCAGCGGACGGGCTGTCGCTGGTCGGTTTACCGACCACGATCCTGAGCAACACGCTGGCCTGGGAGGGCGCGCTGGTCGAGGGGCCGTGGCTGATCGAGCACGGCGGCCTGTTCTACCTGTTCTACAGCGCCAACGGCTACGCCAGCCCGCAGTACGCGGTCGGCGTCGCCCGTGCCAGCTCGCCGCTCGGCCCGTTCGAGAAAGCGAGCGCGCCGATCCTGACCAGCAAGGGCGCCTGGGCCGGACCGGGCCATGGCTCGGTGATCGTCGGTCCGTCCGGCGACTGGCTGCACGTCTATCACGCCTGGCAGGCCGGTCACGTCGGGCAAGCGCCTGGCCGGCTGGTGCTGGTCGATCGCATCCAGTGGGACGATGGCTGGCCGTTCATGCGCGGCGCACCGTCGTCGCGCTCGCAGCCGCTGCCCTGAAGTGGGTGAACTGCCTTGGGGTGGGGGTGGACCGCTCGCTACCGGGCCTCGCGCGCTGTCCGCAGCGCGCGCCACAGCACCCAGCCGCCGGCGCCACCCAGCAGGATCGAGATGAACTGGCTGGTCGACAGCACCCCGTCGATCAGGTAGCCGCGCTCGGGATCGAAGCGGTAGAACTCGATGCCAAACCGGAACAGCGCATAGCAGACCGCGTAGCAGCCGAACACCACGCCGGTCCGCACCTTGCGCAGCAGCAGGGCGAGCAGCACCGCGGCCAGCCCCAGCTCGAACAGCGCCTCGATCAGCTGGGTCGGGATCAGCGGCACGGTGCGGTCGCCGACGATCAGCTCCGGATGCGTGTGCCTGAGCGTCTGATAGGCGACCGATGCCGACGGAAACTCGAGGCCGATGCCGCTGCTGGTCGGTTTACCGTAGCAGCAGCCAGCGGCCAGGCAGCCGAGCCGGCCGAAGAAGTGGTTGGCGGCGCCGACCGGCGCCAGCAGGTCCATCGCGGCCAGCGCCGGCAGCTTCTTCCAGCGCGCCACCAGGAGCGTGCTGCAGACCACGCCGATGAAGCCGCCCAGGAAGACGCCGCCGGCGCGCCAGTCGAGCTTGCCCTCGACGATCACCTCGAGCGCCTTGATGCCGACAAAGGCGCCCGGCAGGGCAGCCACGTAGAGCGTGGTCGCGTGATCGGCGCCCAGCGGGTGGCGCCGGCCCAGCCACGACGACAGGTTATAGCCAAAGACCACCGCGGTGGCGATGCACAGGCCGTAGATCGGGATGGTCAGACCGAACAGATGGATCGTCGGCAGCATCTCGACAGCTCCTCGGAATCTGCGCATCATCGCACCGGTGAGGGAGCGCGCGCGATGAGAATCTCCCTCTTCGCCGGCTCGATGACCATGCTGACCGGCACCGCCGACATCGAGCGCTTCGCACAACCCTACTGCTGCGCCTATCCGTTTCCGGCGACCTCGACCGCGGAGTTCGAATCCGTCATGTTCCCGCCCTGGCCGGGCTGGCTGCCGGTCGGCCGCCGGCTCTACCATCGGCTGAGCCACTGGTTGCTGGCGCGGATGCTCCGCCTGGTCTTCGGCCCCATGTTGCGCCGAATTCTGCGCCAGCTCCCGCCGCCCGGGCTGGTCGAGTTCCTGGGAGCGGGTCCAGCGCCGGTCTACATCGGCTTCGGCAGCATGCGCATGCGCGGATCCCGCCGCGACCACCGGGATCGTGCTGCAGGCGCTGGCGCAGACCCACCTGCGCGCCGTCGGTGCTGATCCAGCACATGGGCGACCAGCCGTTCTGGGGCCGCCGGGTGCGCGCGCTCGGGGTCGGTTCGGCCCCGATCCCGCGCCGGCGGGCGACGCCGACAAGTTCAAGAGCTCGAGCAAGGGCCAGCGCATCGTGATGCTCGACCAGATACGCAAGGCCTGCAATGCGAGCGGCGATCCCAAGGAGATGGACAAGGTCGACCTGTTCCGCAATCGGCTGGACCCGGCGGCACAGGCCGAGTACGACCGGCAGCTCGAGCAGCTCCGCAACGACCCGCGTATCCGCATCACCGATCCCAACGGCAACCCGGTCGACCTGGCCACCCGCGAGCTGATCCTGCGCGGCATGCTGGCCGCCACCTTCCCCGATGCGCAGATGCTGAACAACGCGATCCAGACCGGCTGCGACTCGCGGTACGATCCCGCGACCGGCGAGATGGAGCGGGTCGAGAACGGCACCTTCGACATCGTCTATTACCCGCGCGACTACGCGGGCAAGGACAAGCCGTACGGTGTCTGCTACTGGGATGGCCGCATCGGCATCTCGGAGGAGTGCCTCGGGGCCTCGCTGCTGGAAGGCGAGAACGGGATGCTGCACGAGTTTTCGCATGCGCTGCAGGTGATGTCGAACAGCGGCCAGGTGGCCAAGGACGGCGCCGGCTACCCCGAGGACTTCCCGTTTGCCAACGAGGTCAACCGGGCGTTCATGAACGACCCCGAGCTGCGGCAGTACCTGCTGGATCGCTTTGGCAAGATCCACGACAACCCGGAGCGCTTCACCACGCTGCAGACGCTGTTCCGCACCGAGCCCGAGAAGCTGAAGGAGATCTGCCCCGAGCTGTACGACCTGATGGTGCGCTACACCGGCTTCGACCCGATCGCGGGCCGCATCCTGCCGCGCGGCCCCGAGCGCAAACCGACCGAGCCGCCCGCCGCGCCGGCAGAACCGGCCGCGCCGACGGACAAGGGCGGCCGCAGTTGGTGGGACCGCATCATCAGCTGGGTCAATCCGACCGACTGAGCCGGAGACGAGCGAGCGCTTCGATCTGTCGGCGGACGACAACTGCATGCCCGCAGACGCGCCGCAGCTCTCTCCTCGCCACTCCCGTGCCTGACCTGTCGTGCGCTCGACCGCTTCGGCGCGTAGAAGGAAACATGAGCGCCCTTTCCGCTCTCCGACCCAACTCGGCGTGTCCGCCCCGCTCGCCCTGATCCTCGACGTCTTCGACGAGACGCGCATGCGCGGCGTGCGCGAGGCGGGCATCTTCCAGCACGCGCTGCTGTTCGCCGAATGGCGCGAGCTGCACATCGACTCCTTTGGCCAGCCCGGCTTTGTGCTGGGCGACCAGACCTGGCTGCTCGGCCTCGAGCTGGTGATCTGAGGCGGCGGCGGCGCTCTTCTTCGCCGAGCAGCGCGATCTCGTCGCTGGACGGCCGGCCGGTGCAGCCACGGGGCGAGCCGCGCGCCTCAATCGTAGGTCACGAACTGGAAGGTCACGAAGTGATCGGCCCGGACGCCGCCGCCCGAGCACTGGTCGACGCGCGAGATGGTCTGCACCTTGGCCTTGCCGTAGAGACCGGCCGAGGTCCTGTACGCGAACACGTGGTTTTCCGCGAGGTCGAGCTGCCACTCGACCGCGGAGGTCATCGCATTGGCGATTTCGCCCCGCGTCAGGTGCGAAAAATCGACACCGCCGCCGTCGATCCCGAGATCGACCGCGCTGCTCGCGAAGTGCATCTGCAGCGGGTACTGCGGCGAGTCGTTCCTGGGATTGGAGAAGCGCACCCAGACATCGGCCGTGGTGAAGAGGCGGGTGTTCCAGCTCGAGCTCGCCACGTAGCTTCCGGTCAGCGTGGCGACGGTCCCGGTCTCGGCGCCGTCGACGGCCAGCGGATCCATGTGCGTTGCATCGATCCGCACCTCGGTGCCCGGATCCGGACTGATGTACGCGCCACCACACGCGGGCGAGCTGTGCTGGTTTCGCTGCTGCAGTGTCACGGTCCCGCCGGTGTAGGGGTCGGCGTCGGCCGTGGTGGTGACGTACGTGGCGTACACGCCCGGCTGCGCGTACGCCACCAGCTCGATGTCCGCGACCAGGGACCAGGCCGAGGGTAGCTGGCACGTCCAGTGGTCTGGGTTTTGGTAGAAGTTGTAGACGCGCTCGAACTCGCACACCAGCGCTCCGTCGTAATAGGCGCGCAGAAACGCCGGCGCCGCATCGAGCGACAGCTCGGACGTCACCACGACATTCAACCGACCGCTGGCCAGATCGACGGCGACCGAGCGGAACTGCGGCGGATCCGGGATCTGCGGCGTGTAGACCTCGGCGAACAGCAGCTCGGCGCTCTGCCCGGCGACGTTGGTGACGCGCACCTTCTCCTGGCCACTGAAGGTGTAGCCGTCGGGATAGGCGCCTTGATCGGTCGCCGGGTAGTAGACATAGAACGAGGATCCGGCCACGTCCTCCTGCATGGCGCGGGCGGCACCGTCGCGGTCGACGAACTCGACCGCCGCGATGCCCTGGTAGTCGGAGACGACCGCCGTGACCGCCTCGGACATGGGGTCGAAATAAGCGTAGCTGATCCGCGGGCCCTGGTCCTCGGCGCCGGGTGGCGCCTTGATGACGATCACCGCACCGGGCACGAGCCGCAGCGACGCCGCGTCGTAACCCGCCGGCAGCGGAACCGCCTCGCCGAATCCGTTGGCGCGAAAGGTCGCGCCGTCCACGGCGATCTTCCAGCCGTCGAGCGACAGCTCGCGCGGCAGCCCGGTGTCGGGGTCGACCACCTCGATCGTGGGCATGGCCGTGACTTCATCCGCGTGGCCGCCGGCCAGCCACACCAGCGCGTCGCGCAGGTAGATGATCGGCGCGCTGACGCTGTCGCCGGCGTAGACCATGCGGTGGATCACGTTGCCGTCGCCAGGGTCGAGCACCAGCAGGGCCGAGACGGCGCGGATGCGCGCCATGTACTCGTTCCAGTCGCCGAGGCTGCGGTAGGTGCCGTCGCGGTCGCGCTGCATGACCGCCGCTGTCAACTGGGTCACCGTGACGGTGACCGGCGCGCCGTTCTCCAGCGCGCGCAGCTCGTCGAGCGTGAGGGTGAGGGGGGCGCCGGAGCCGACCGCGTTGACGGTCCAGTAGACACCGGGTGCCGACGGGTAGACGCCGCCCGGTTCGAGCAGGTTGATCTGCGCGCCGCCCGGCTCGAAGGTGGCGATGTTGTGGCCACCGATCTTGAGCGCCAGCGTGGGGACGACGTTGCTCGCCGTCGCCGTGCCGCGGTTGTACGCCTTGAGGTAGAGCTTGAGATAGGCGGCCTCGGTCGGATCGGTGGTCGTCGCCATCGACCACGACTGCTCGCTCAAGATCGATCCGCCGGCCGACACCGAGGTGCTGGACGATGACGTCGCTTGGCTGCTCTGACCGTAGTTGGCCGACACCGTGACCGAGCCGCCCAGCTCCACACCGAAATTCATGGTGGCCGACGCGCCCACTTCCCAGTGGCTCTCGTCGGTCGTCGAATGGCTGGTCTCGGCCCCGCGCTCCCAGCTCGTCCCCGACGCCAGCGAGCGGTTCCGCTCCCACGTGATCTGCTCCTTGAGGGTCACCGCATACCCTTGCAGGCGAACGACGATATCTGGATAGGCCGGTACCATCGGCAGATTGCCGGGCGCGTGCACCGACACGTCCATGTTGACGCCCGAGACCTCGACGCCGTCGTCGAAGGGATCCTGGTCGGTGGAGCGCTGCATCGGGTCGGTCTTGAAGTAGTCGGTGCTGAGGTCGTGGCCATCCCACGGCGCGTAGCTGTCGCTCATCCAGCTATAGGTGAAGCCGTAGTACTCGAGGTAGTTCGAGATGCCGTCCCCGTCCGAATCGACCTCGTCGCCGTCGACGACGCCGTTGCCATCGTCGTCCTGCTGCAGCGGCGCGAGGACGCCGTCGCCGTTGCGATCCGCGACCCGATCGTCGGCGCCGCCGAGGAACTCGGCCAGGTCGGGCAAGGCATCGTGATCGGTGTCCCGGTCGTCGGGATCGGTGCCAAAGGCCAGCTCGACGTCGTCCGGGATCCCGTCCTGGTCGGAGTCGACATCGTGCGAGCTGGCGATGGCACTCACGATGTCCGTCTTGGGCGGGCGCGTGTCGGCGGGTGTCACCGGCGGTGGCGGTGGCTCGCTCCGGTTGGCGCCGTCGCAAGCGATCAGCGCGACACAGAAGACGACAATGCAGTGCTTCGTGGTCATGGTCCCCCCGGCGGCCGCTGCAGAAGCGAGACTGTGGATGCAAGCCCAGCAACGGGTTTCTTGTCTGCTCGACGTCGCGTTGTCAAGCGCGACGTCACAGAGCGAGTGTGAGCGGAAATCCGGATGATTTGTCGACGAGGATGCGCACTGTCTCCGGCGTGTAGGAAACATGAGCGCCCTTTCCGCTCTCCAACCCGTTCCGACGACGTCACTTTGGGCAATTTATTACGACACCGGGCGCCATAAGAAAAGTCGACCGGCACCTTTCAGATCAGCTTTGGCTTCAGCTCGTACGAGGCGTTTGTCGGGCAAGCGCAGGTCGTGCAGGACAACTTCATAGGTTATGGAACGAGGTTGGCGCTGACCGGCCAGATCTCGTCCCGCCGCCGGATCTTCGACCTCGAGTACACCGATCCCTACTTCCTGGATTCCCGGTTCTCGTTCTCGCTCAACCTGTTCAACACCGAGAACGACTACTACGACTTTCGGCGCGCCTCGACGAACGGCGAATTGACCTGGGGTTACCCGCTGGATTTTGGCATCCGCTACCTCGAAAAAGTCTATGTCTATTTTGGTTACTTTGCCGAGCGGGTCGAGATCCCGGAAGAGGCATTCAACGTCACCCTGGTCGGGCTCGAGACAAATACCCCGCGCTGGACCTCGGCGCTGCGCGG
>JAFGSX010000090.1 GCA_016934455.1 Deltaproteobacteria bacterium | reverse complement strand
GACGCCGAGCGCGAGCAATTGCAGCGGCAGCTAGACGCGTCGCTGGCCGAGCGCGAGCGGCTTCAGCAGGCGCTGGCGACGGTCGAGGCCCAGCGCGAGCAGCTCGAGCGCCAGCTCGATTCGGCGCGCGCGGAGATCGATGGCCTGCGGCAGCTTGTCGAGCAGTTGCGCGGAGATGCCGCCGAGCAGCGATCGGAGATAGAGCAGTCGCGTGCCACCGCGGCCGAGCAACGGACACAGATCGAGCGGTTGAGCGCCGCCGCGGCCGAGCAAGGACTGCAGCTAGAGCGCGCCACCGCCGAGGCCGAGGAACAGCGCGCGCAGTGCGAGCAGGCGCGCGCCGAGGGCGAGTCCGTGCAGCGGCAACTGCAGGAAGCGCAGGCGACGGTGGCCGCGCAGGAGTCCCTGCTCGAGGAGATCCGCGGCGACCTGGAGCAGGCATCGCGCGCGCACGGCGAGGCCGAGGAGGCGCACCGCGAGCATCTGCAGTTACTCAACGACGAGCTGGAGGACGCGCGGACCTCGCTGGCGAGCGAGAAGGGAATCTCCCGGCAGGAGATCGAGCGGCTCGCGGGCGAACTGGAGCTGGCGCGCGCGGCGGCCACCGAGCTGGAGACAGTGCGCACCGAAACGGCGCTGTTAGAGACCCGGCTGGAGGAGGCCGAGCAGCGCTTGATCGCGGTGCGCGTCGAGTCGGAGCGCGCCTCGCAGCATCTGGCGCAGGCCGAGGCCGAACGCGACGGTCTGACGGAGACCACGCGCGGGATGACCGAAGAGCTCGAGCTCGAGCGCGCCCACTGCGTCGAGCTGGAACAGCAGCGCGCGGCGCTCGAGGAACAGCTCCGGAATTCGCAGGAGCAGTGTGCCGCTGTCGAGGCCAAGGTCGGTGCCGTCGATTTGCACCTGCGTTCGCTGCGCTCGGAGCTGGAGAGCGCGGGCGAGCAGGAGCGCATGTCGGCGCAGCGCGCCAGCGATCTCGAGCAACGGCTCGGGCAGAGCGAGCAGCAGTTGCGCGAGCTGGAGCAGCGGGTGCGGGTCGAGGAGGAGCGCGCGCAGTCGGCAGAGGAACGCGCGCGCAACGAGGAGCAGCGCGCGCAGGCCGCCGAGGAGTTGCTCGATGAGGTCGAGGCGCAGCAGCAGGCCACCGACGCGCGCGCTGGCGACGCGGCGAAGCGCGCCGAAGAGCTGGCAGCGCGGCTCGCCGACCTGGAGACGCAACTGGAGCTGCAGGCCGAGGCCGGTCGAGAGCAGCTCGGAGCCGCCGAGCAGCGAGCGCACGAGGTGTTGCAGCGACTGGAGGAGCGCGAGGAGCAGATCCGTGCCGTCGAGGGACGCGCCCGCGCGGCCGAGCAACTGGCCCGAGAATTCGAAGAACGGCTGCGCCTGGAAGAAGAGCGCGCACGCCTGGTCGCCCAGCAGCAGGAACAGGATCGAGAACTCCTGAGCGCCAGCGACGCGCGCGCTGCCGAGTCCGAGCGGCGGGCGACCGAGTCCGAGCGGCGGGCGACCGAGGCCGAGCAGCGGGCGACCGAGGCCGAGCAGCGGGCGACCGAGGCCGAGCAGCGGGCGACCGAAATGGCGGAGCGATCGCACGCCGCTGCTGCGACCGCCGGCGACGCCGAGCGCGATCTCGCGGACGCCCGGCAGAGACTGACGGAGGTCGAGGAGAAGCTGCGCGGCGCCGAGGACCGAGCGGCCAGCGCGGACGAACGCATCGCCGCGATCGACGAGGAGGTCGAGCAGGCCAACGAGCGAGCGCGCCAGGCTGAAGAGCGCGCGCTCGAGATCGAGGCCAAGCTGCTGCGCGGTGACGAGACGCTGCGCGAGGTCGAGGAGAAGTTGCGGGCGCTCGAGGCCGAGGCGGCGGCGGCGGCCGATGGGCAACGTGCCGCGGACGAGCGCGCGGCGCGCGCCGAGGCAGAGATCCAGCAGGCGCAGCAGGCCAACCGCGAGCAGTTGCAGCGGATCGAGCAGCTCGAGGGCGAGCGGAGGGATCTCGGCGCCGAGCTCGAGGAGGAGAGACGGCGAGCCGGCGAGGTCGAGCAGAGGCTGGCCGAAAGCGACCGCTCGGTAGCCGAGCAGCAGACCGCCGACGAACGTCTGGCCGCCGAGAGCGACCAGCGCAGCGAGGAGCTGCAACGGCAGAACGAGGCGCTCGAGCAGCAGTTGGCGCAGGCCCAGGAGCGGATCGCCGACGTCGAGCGCGAGCGTCGCGAGGACGTGGCTGCGGCCAACCGTGCGGCGGAGGTCAACGAGCGCCATTTTGTCGAGGAGGTCGCCGGATTGCGGCAGGCGCTGGAGCGCGTGACGGCCGAGGCCGAGGCCAGCAAGCAGCGCGTGGCGGAGATCGACACCCAGAGCGGCGAGACCGAGGGACGGCTTATCGCGGCGATGGCCGAGCTGAAATCCGGGCACGAGGAGCTGGCCAAGAAGGAGGCGGAGCTGCAGGCTGCGCATCAGGAAACCAGCACTGCGCGCGCCGAGTTGGGCACGCTGCAGCAGCGCGTGAAGTCCCTCGAGGAGTCGTTGCTCGAAAAAGTGAACGCGCTTGCCGCTTCACCTGCGGCCTCGGGGCAAGAGGTCGCCGAGCTCAAGGCCAAGTTGAGC
Source organism: Deltaproteobacteria bacterium (assembly GCA_016934455.1). Lineage (GTDB taxonomy): Bacteria > Myxococcota > JACRCW01 > JAFGSX01 > JAFGSX01 > JAFGSX01. Next base: position 1,034 of record JAFGSX010000090.1, on the reverse strand, counting down.
GAGCAGAACCGGCATCTCGCCGAGCTAGCGCTCGAGCTCGAGGACAAATCCAGACGAGTGCTGCGGCTGACCGACGAGCTCAATCAGGCCAGACGCGAGAGGCTGGCCGTTGGAGCGCCTGCGGTGGTGCCCGCGCGGCCGGCGTCGCCGGCGGCCAAGTCGACGCCGCCGACCGCGGCTGCCGCGGCCGCTCCGGCGAGCAAGACTGGACCTGGCGCCAAGCCTGCTGCCGAGGCGCTGCCGCCGCTGGAGCTGGATCCGATCACCAAGTGTCCCAAGTGCGGTTACGAGGCGAAAGACGACAAGGACGAGCTCATCGGGCGCGGCGTATGTCCGGTGTGTGGCGTTGTCGCGCGCAAGTACCGCGACCCGAACCGGCCGCGCACCTGACCGCATCGCGGCGCAGTCGAGACAGCCGAAATGACGATGGGCGTGGGGCTGGTGATCTTGGTGGCTGTGCTGACCGGCGTCGACGTCGAAGCGGCGGCGAGCGCTCCGGCGCCGTCGTCGCTACCGGCTGACGGCACCGGGGGGAGCACGGCCTTCGGCGGCGAGAACCCCGGCTATCGAGACGTCCGGGTGTCGGATCGGTCGCCCGGTCTGACCGGGCAGACCGGGCTGTTTCGGGTGCTGTCGGCCAAGACCGGCGCGGCGGGATATTTCGACTTGGGGCTGCACGGCCGCTACTTTCGCGCCAACGATTTTATCGTCGCCGATTCGGTCGATCAGGCGGTCTACGGCTCGCTGACCCTCGGTGGCACCCTCAACCAGTATCTCGAGCTCTCTCTGTCCAGCCTGGTCTCGGTCAACGAGAACTCGGCGCTGCGGCCGAGCACGATGTATTCGGCCGGCGACCTCGGCGTCGATATCAAGCTGGCCTTTCCGGTATCGGTGTTCGCGTTTGGTCTCGACCTGCGCGGCTATTTTCCCGCCGACCGCGATCAGCTCGGTCTCGAGCTCGACAACTTCGGAGCACAGGCGATGGCGCTGGCGACCCTGGATCTGTGGGACGAGCGCGGGCTGCCGCTGCGCGT
>JAFGSX010000089.1 GCA_016934455.1 Deltaproteobacteria bacterium | reverse complement strand
GATCGGCTCCGGAGTCGGCTGCTGGGTCAGCTCCGGGATGGGTTGCGGGGCTGGCTCCTGGATCGGCTGCTCGATCGGCTGCGGAGTTGGACCAGGGACGTCGGGTGCAGGGCTGTATGCCAGCGGCTCGGGCACGGGCGCCAGCTCTTCTTGTGCAAGGGCGATCGGAGCATCCGGCGCGGTGACCGCTAGCTCCCAGCCAACGCTTTCGAATATCTCCGCCGTCTCCGGCGGCGGCACCTGAGCGTCGCTGCCTTGATCCGGCTCGGCTGGGACGGGCGCGGCTTCGAATGCCGGCAACACGGGAAGTTCGCCCTCGACCGCGACCGGTGCAGCGACGTTGCCGTCGCTGGAGGTTGGTGCCATCGCGCCGTCGAACTGAGGCGGCATGGCATCGGGATCGGTCGCGATCGGATCGACGAGCGCTGCCGGAGGCGGGCCGAGATCGGCGCTGTCTGGCAACACCGGAGGTTCGTCGCTGTCGAGACTGGAGACCAACTGTGCCCACTCGCCCGCTGGCAGATCCAGGGCTGCCGCGTTCGGGTCGGCGGACGCGGCGACCTCGACGGGCGCGATTGCCGGTGTTGCCGAGGGCTCGATCGCTGCTGGTGCAACCTCAGGTTGGCTGGCCTGTGCGGTCGTGGGAGCAAGAGCCTCCACCGGCTGCACCGTCTCCGGCGGAGATAAAAGTTCGGTTGAAGGCACGGGCGCGGTGGCGACCGGCAGCGGCGTCTCCGCGGCCGGGGTCTCGACCAACGCCACCTCGTCGTCGGAGATCTCCATCAGGTCTGCGTCGTCGAGCTCGGTTGGGCCGTCGGCGGCCGCCGCGTTCGCGGCCTGCGCCGCGATCCCGGCGTTGGCTGCGGCAGGGGCGGGTGACCCCGGTGCAAAGGCCGTCGGCGCAACGGGCGGCGGCGCAACGGGCGGCGGCGCAACGGGCGGCGGCGCAACGGGCGGCGGCGCGAACGACCGGTCGGCAAACGGAACCGGAATGGCGATGTCGCTGCGGATGGCGTCAAAGGCCGAACCGATGTCGTCCGCTGGTTCCGAAGTCGGCGCGCGGCGTGGGATCGGGATCAGATCGGGCGGCTGGGGAGCAACGATCTGTGGTGCCGGAGTCTCGGCCTCGCCGGTCTCGGCGGGCGCCGAGGCGATCAGTTGCAGCAACCTCGCACCGGGCGCGGTGGCGTTTGCTCCGGCGCCGTGTGCTGCCACGATGGCACGCATGCGGTCGGCGCTCTCGGCATCGGCGGGGAAGAACGCGATCCCCATACCGCCCTGCCGCCCGGGTGGCAGGGTGGGCGAGCGACAGGCCCACAGCACGCGGCCTTCACCGCGCAGGACCGGAGTGCCATTGCGCAGCCGAAGCTGCAAGGTGACCGGCGTGCCGACCTGCTTGGGACTGGGCGTCTTGAGAAAAACGACATTGGTGGACACGTTGGCGGCGAATCCGGCGTCGAACTCGGCGATCGACTCGTACTTGAGCTTTACGTCGAGCAGCACGGGATCGCGGCCGTTGCCCACGCCTGTCTCCTTCTTGACGACGGTCTTGCCAGTAACCTGGCCGGCCTCGACCGCCATTTTATTCGCATTTTGCACCGTGGCAAAAGGGCTGACAGCGCTGTGCCGTAACCGCCTGGGAAGCGGGGGGTTTTTTCTAGCCGGCGAGGTCGCTTGCCGCCGGCAGCAGGGCATAGACCTGTTCGAGAGCATCGTCCAGGCGCGCCGGGTCGCTGCCGCCCGCCTGCGCGAAGTCCGGCCGCCCGCCGCCCGACCCGCCCACGGTCGCCGCCAGCTTCTTCACCAGGTCGCCCGCGTGTACCTTGCCCTCGAGATCCCTGGTCACCGCGACCAGCAGGTTGACCTTGCCGTTGTTCTCGGTGCCGAGCACCACCACGCCCGAGCCGAGCTGATCGCGCAGCTTGTCGGCGTAGTCGCGCAGCGACTTGGCGTCGACGCCCTGGACGCGCGTGGACAGAACCTTGATGCCGTTGACCTCGCGCGCGCCGTCGGCCAGGGAGGCGGCCTGCTGGCTCGCCTGCTTGAGCCGCGCTCCGTCGAGCTGGTGCTCGACCTCGCGCAGCCGCGCCTGCAGCTTGTCGATCTGCTGCGGAACCTCGGCCACGCTGACCTTGAGCCGCTGCGCCAGGGTGCGCAGCTCGCGCTCTCGCTGCTGGGCGTGCTGCACCGCACCGTCGCGGGTCACCGCCTCGATGCGACGGATCCCGGCCGCCAGCGGCCCCTCGCCGACGATCTTGAAGAAGCCGATGTCGCCGGTGCGGTGAACGTGGGTGCCGCCGCACAGCTCGATCGACTCGCTGCCCATCTGCACCATGCGCACTTCGTCACCGTACTTCTCGCCGAACAGCGCCGTGGCACCGGCGGCGCGGGCCTCGGCCAGCGAGGCCATGCGCGTCTCGACCGCGCTGTTGCCGACCACCTCGCCGTTGACCAGCCGCTCGACGCGCTCGATCTCGTCTTCGGTCAGCGCTTGAAAGTGCGAGAAGTCGAAGCGCAGCCGCTCCGGCGACACCAGCGAGCCGGACTGCTTGACGTGGTCGCCCAGCACCTTGCGCAGCGCCCACTGCAGCAGGTGGGTGGCCGAGTGGTTGGCGCGGATGCGATCGCGGCGCGCCCGCTCGACGGTCAGCGTGAGCTTGGCTCCCGGCCGCAGCTCGCCCGCGGACACCTTGCCGAGGTGGACGATCAGGTCGTTGTACTTGCGCGCGTCCTCGATGGCGACCTCCACGCCGTCGCCGCGCGCCGTGCCCAGGTCGCCGACCTGGCCGCCGGACTCGCCGTAGAACGGCGTCTGGGTGACGACCAGAGCCACGCTCTCGCCGGGGCCGGCGACGTCGGCCAGCTTGTCGTCGCGCACCAGGTCGAGCAGCTCGCTCTGCGCCTCGAGCATGTGGTAGCCGACGAAGACGGTCGGCCCGCGCAGGCTGCGCAGCATCTTGTAGATCTCGGGGATGCCCTCGAGCCCGAGACCGCCGCGCGATGCCTCGGCGTGCGCCTGCTTGGCGCGCTCGAAGCCGTCCCAGTCGATGCGCAGCCCGCGCTCGCGGCACAGCACCTCGGTCAGGTCGGTCGGAAAGCCGTCCTGCTCATACAGCTTGTGCACCACCGCGCCGTCGACCAGCTCGCCCGGCTGGCGCTCGACCGCGGCCTGCGCGAAACGCTTGAGCCCGCGCTCGAGCGTGCGTCGGAAGGTCTCCTCCTCCTGATAGACGAGCTTGCCGATCAGCGCGCGGGCATCGGCCAGCTCGCGGTACACCGGCGCCATCAGCTCCACCACCGCGTCGCATGCCTGGTGGAAGAAGAGCTCCTTGAAGCCGAGCCGGTCGCCGTGGCGGATGGCGCGCCTCAGGATGCGCCGCAGCACGTAGCCGCGCCCCTCGTTGGACGGCATCACTCCGTCGGCGATGAGAAAGGCGGCGGCGCGGCTGTGATCGGCCACCACGCGCAGCGAGACGTCGTCGTCGGAGTCGCTCGAGCGGTACTCCCTCTTGGCCGCATCGGCGCAGCGCGCGATCAGCGGCGCGAACAGGTCGGTGTCGTAGTTGGAGCGATGGCCGCCGAGCACCGTGGCCAGCCGCTCGAGGCCGGCGCCCGTGTCGACCGAGGGCGAGGGCAGCGGCTTCAGCTCGCCCCCCGGCAGCATCTCGTACTGCATGAACACCAGGTTCCAGATCTCGATCCGGCGGTCGCCCTCGGGGTCGTCGCCGCCAAAGGAGCCCGGCACCTGGCCGCGATCGAAGTGCAGCTCGGAGCAGGGGCCGCAGGGGCCGGTGTCACCCATCTGCCAGAAATTGTCCTT
>JAFGSX010000088.1 GCA_016934455.1 Deltaproteobacteria bacterium | reverse complement strand
CGGCTTCACCGTCAGCGCGAGCGACGGCATCGAGACGGTTTTGGCCCAGACCCACGTGACGGTGGAGACCTATACCGGGCAGTCGGTGTCGCTGGACACCCGGTTCCGGCGCAGCGGCACGGTCGCCAACGTGCAGGTCGATGCGCTGGTCGACGACGCGGACCGGATGTGGGTGCTCAGCCACCCGGCCAGCAATGTCCCGACGCTCCGGCTCTTCGACACCGCCACCGATCCGTTCAACCCGACGGAGCTGGGCAGCGTGACCGCCCAGTCCGCCAACGATCCGTCTGCGGTTGCCCAGGGCCACCTGGCTTTTCTGTTCACCGATCGCAGTCAGCAGGCCTTCGACTTCACCGATCCGGCTCACCCCGTGGAGTTGCTCTCCTGGACCACCGGTCACTTCGAGCGAATGTGGCGCTCGGGCAGCCGCCTCTATACCCTGGCGCCCGGCTACGACGACCATCTGGACGTCTGGGATATCTCCACGCCCGCTGCGCCGCGGTTGCTCGGCGGCAGCGATAACGTGGCAGCCGGGGTCGATTACCTGGTCCCGGTGGGCAACCTGCTCTACGCCGCGAACTATCGGACGCTGCAGGTCTGGGACGCCGCCGATCCCAATGCCATCCAGTTGCGCGGCAGCACCACCGTGGCCAATACCATTCGCGGCCTGGCCGTGGCGGGCAACTACGCGCTGCTGCTCGTGTACTCCGGTGGTCTCCGCGTCGTCGACGTGAGCGTGCCCACCTCTCCCGCCGAGGTCGGTTTCTACAATCCAGCCAGCAACAACTTCGGCGCCATCGCGGTCAGCGGGACCACGGTCTGGGTCTCGATGGACGAGACCATCGATGCCCTCGACCTGACGACCCCGGCTACTCCCACCTTGCTCGGCAGCTATGTTCATAGCCGCCGGCCGATTGCCATGGCCGCGCTGGGCAACATCCTGTATCTCGTCTCCTACGGCGAGCTGGCCGTCGTCGACTTCACCAATCCCGCCAGCCCGGCCAAGCTGACCGGCAGCACGCTCACCGGCATCGACGCCGAGCACCTGACGCTGGAAGGCAGCCGGCTCTATGCGCAGACCACGGAGACCTGCAACGTCATCGACGTGGCCACGCCGAGCACGCCGCATCTGCTCGCCACGCAGACGCTGCCCTTTGCCTTCGGCCTGGGTATCCCGATCGGTTCGTACGTGGTGGTCGCCAACGGTCCGCTCGGGTTCTCGGTCTGGGATTTCGGCGATCCAGCCGCGCCGGTGCGGGCGGGCGGCATCGATTTGGATGTGCTCTCGCCCACCATGGCGCTCAACGGCGCCGTCGCCTACATGGGTTTTGAGGGACCATCCGAGGTCGGCGGTATCCAGGTGCTGGATCTCAGCTCGCCGGACCGCCCCGCCATCGTGACCGCGCTCGCGCTGGGCAGGGTGCGGCGCGTGACCCTGGTGGCAGGCGACCTGCTGGTGGTTGCGGTAGCCGGCAGCAGCCGCGGCGAGCTGGTGCTGCTCGATGTCACAACTGCCACGGCCCCGGTCGAGCTGGGGCGGGTCACCATCTACAACGACGAGCTCACCCGATCGGTGGTGCGCGTCGGCGATTACCTGTACCAGGCCGCAGACTACGAGTACCGGGTCTGGGATATCAGCGACCCGGCGGCACCCGACGGCGTGTCGCCGTCCGGCAATTCCGATGACATCGGCTATCTGCTGTACGCCGAGGGCGTGCTCTGGGCGGTGCAGGATTCTCACGGCGACTATGCGGTGGCCTCGTACACCACCGAGAACGCGCCCGCGCTGCACCTGCACGACCAGGCGCTGTTCGATTCGATCAGCGGTGTCGCCCGACAGGATCCAGTGACCTATGTGGCAGCCAACGGCGTGCTGCACTGGATCGAGATGCGCGCACCCCAGCCGCCGACCGCTCAGGACAGCCTCGAGCTGGGGCAGACCATCACCTGCGTCGAGGCGCGGGCGGATCGGGCCTATGTCCTGAGCCAGAGCGGCCGGCTCAACATCGTCGACATCTCAGCGCTGACCGATCTCAGGCTCCTGGGCACGTTCCAGACCACGGTGTACGGCCGATACGTCACGGCCGTCGGGAACCGCGCCTACGTCGCCGGAACGCTCGGTGTCGAGGTGATCGATCTGACAAACGAGGCCCAGCCGAGATCCGAGCTCAACGTCACGGTGAGCAACCCGGCCTTTGTGGCCGGCACCGCGAATGCGGTGCTCACCAGCACGGCTGGCGGAGATCTCCAGATCATCGACATCTCGGATCTCAATTTTCCGCTCACCTTCAACGCCAGCTTTGCCGCGGCGAATGCGGTGGTGGCGGGCGACATCGCCTACGTGGCCTCGGGCGGCCTGCGCGTGGTGGACATCGGCAATCCATCGGCCCCGGTCGAGCTCGGTTACGATCGGCAACCTCTCTACGGCAGCCTCGAGTCCAACATCGTCGACCTGCGGCGCGACGGCACCAAGGTGGTCGCAGTCGACAACTACGGACGCTTTCTGGTCTTCGAGACCGCCGGCAACATTCCGGTCTACCTCGGTACCTGGACGCCGCCGACCCAGCAGTACGTGAACTTCAAGCTGGTCGAGCTGGGCGGCAACCTCGCCTCCGCTTTCGCCTGGGATGGCTCGGACCTGTTCGGAACGGTGCGGTCTAGCACCGGGTTTCTCGGCCTCTTCGACGTGGAGCGGCCAGCGCAGCCGCGGCTGGTGCGCGGTGCGATGATGCCGCGGTCGGGCGCCTACAGCGCCTACTGGACGTCTCCGTTTTTCGCCAACGCCGAGCTCATGCTGTGGACCGATGGCCAGACCCTCTTCGCGTACCATCCATTTGGCGATCAGATGCTGCTCGAGCTCGCGTCGGGAACGCCGGAGCCGTCCGCCACCCTGGTCTACGGCGTGAGCTTCCCGGCCGAGTTCGTCGGTCTCGACAGCGAGCTGCGCTGCGCGGTCAGCGACGGAAGCTGCAGCATCGGCAGCGTCGACCAGGTCGCGCACACCGCGAGCGTGAGCTGGGTGCTGCCGGCGACGGCCGGCGACTACGAGATCGGCGTCAGCGCCGGCCATTACTTCTCGTTTGCCGCGGCCTACGCGCGCATCCGCATCCCCTGATTGCGCTGCTCACTTTGCCTGAGCCTATTTTTGGCGGGGTCCCGCTGATCGGCGTCAGGTTTTGTCGTTGTTGAAAACGCCACTGGGCGGGCCGATCCCGCCGGCCCCCCGCCAAACAGGATCAACTGCGGTGAGCAGCGCAATGAGCGCGCGGAAAGACAGGCTTCGCAAGCGGGACCGAACTCGGCCTCGCCCAGGCGCACGCCCGTGTGAAAAGCGATGATGATCGCGAGACGCGTCTCGGATGTGGCGGAAGCGCACGCGAATCGAACGCGCCG
>JAFGSX010000087.1 GCA_016934455.1 Deltaproteobacteria bacterium | reverse complement strand
TAGTCGGCCGCCAGCTCGAGCCGCAGCGCGAGCAGCGGGGCGTCCGGCCGCAGCCACAGCTCCTGCACCGCGGACAGCCCGCGCGCCGGGGACCGAAACTCGGTGCGCACCGCGCTGGCCGCGCTGGAGAGATAGCTCTGGTGGACGGTCCACGGGGGGTCGCGCAACCACTCGACGCGGCGCGCGCCGCCGTCGTCGAACACCAGCCCGACGAAGATGCCCATGTCGGGCTGCGCGCCAAACCGGGGCAGCGAGCGGCTGCTGCCGCCGTCGGGCGCGTTGCCGAGCGTGAGGTAGTGGACCTGGTCGAACAGCCCGCTGGTCGGCCAGCGCAGCGCCGTGATCTCGCCCCGCGCGCTGACGCCGACCGCGAGCTGGCCGTGGCCCAGCGCGGCCTGCACGTTGGTCGCCCCCAGCGAGCGCTCGAGATCGTCGACCGCGGTCGGGCTCAGCGCCGCGCACGCTGCGGCCAGGGCAAGGGCGAGCATCGGCCGAGTGTCGCTCACGAGCGAGCCGTCGCGCAAGCGCGTCCTCCTGCGGCGACGGGCCTTGACTTGGCGGCGGCGGCGCCGTACCAAGGGCGCCGTGGACCGCATCTTCGTCGAGAATATCTCGTTTGTCGGACACCACGGCGTGTCGCGCAAGGAGCGCGCGATCGGGCACCAGATGCTGGTCGATCTGGTGGTCACCTGCGACACGCGCCGCGCCGGGCGCAGCGACAAGCTGGCCGAGACCATCGACCACGAGGTGCTGGCGCGCATCGCGCACCAGCTCGGCACGGCCAACAGCTTCAAGCTGCTCGAGACGCTGGCCGATCGCATCGCGAGCGCGGTCCTCGAGGCCACGCCGGCGCTCGCGGTCGAGGTGCGCGTGCGCAAGACGTCGCCGACCCTGCCCGGCCTGCCCGCGGCGACCGGCGTCACCATCGCCCGCAGCCGCGACGGCAAGCAGCTCGCGGTGACCGCGCTGCTGCCCTGATCCCGCAGATGAGTTCGACCGGCGCGAGCGGCTAAGGCCCCCGCGGCGAGGCCTGCCGCGGCGAGGCCTGCCGCGGCGGCGGCGTGGCGCTGCCATTTTTTCTGGCTCTCGGAGTACAATCGCCGTCCTGGAGTCAGAGATGGCGACCTCTCGCGCGGCGACCGAGCTGATCAAGGGAGAGCAGGGCAGCGACAAGCTGCTGGTGCGCAAGGCCAGCCTCAAGGTCGTCAGGGGTGACGAGTGCGGCAAGTCCGTCACCCTGGGCGAGCAGCCGATCGTGATCGGCAGCAGCCGCGACTGCGATCTGGCGCTCCGCGATCCGGCCGTCTCGCACCGGCAATTCGAGCTGCGCGCGACTCCCGACGGATACCTGTTGCGCGATCTGGGCAGCACCAACGGCACCTTTGTCGGAGGCCTGCGGGTGCGGGAGGTCTGGCTCGCGTCGGGAGCCAAGATCGGCGTCGGCCGCAGCCAGCTCCTCTTCACCGAGCTCGACGAACGCGAGCAGCTCCCGCTCAGCAGGCACGAGAGCTTTGGCAAGCTGCTGGGCCGCAGCCAGTCCATGCGCCGCTGCTTCGCCCTGCTCGAGGCCGCCGCGGCCACGGATTCCACGGTCCTGATCGAAGGCGAGTCGGGCACCGGCAAGGAGCTGGCTGCCGAATCGCTGCACGAGCGCAGCGGCCGCTCGGACGGGCCGTGGGTGGTGGTCGACTGCGGCGCCATCCCGAGCGAGCTGATGGAGAGCGAGCTGTTCGGCCACGTCAAGGGCGCCTTCACCGGAGCCGCCGCCGATCGCGTGGGCGCCTTCGAGGCGGCGCACCGCGGCACGCTGTTTCTCGACGAGATCGGCGAGCTCGACCTGCGCCTGCAGCCCAAGCTGCTGCGCTTTCTCGAGAAGCGCGAGGTGCAGCGCGTCGGCTCGCAGCAGCGACAGGCGGTCGACGTGCGGGTGATCGCGGCCACCCACCGCAAGCTCGAGGGCATGGTCGCCGAGGGCACGCTGCGCCAGGATCTGTTCTATCGGCTGGCGGTGCTGCGCGTGCACCTGCCGCCCCTGCGCGAGCGGCGCGACGACGTCGCCTATCTGGCGCTCGAGCTGGCGCGGCAGCTCAGGCCCGGAGCAGATCCCGGCGCCTGGCTCGACAGCGCGACTCTGGGCGTGCTGGCCGCCTACGACTGGCCGGGGAACGTGCGCGAGCTGCGCAACGTGCTCGAGCGGCTGGCCGCGATGCCGCAGTTGAGCCTCGAGCTCGGCGCCGAGCTGGCCCGCCCGGAGCCCGGCTCGCCGCTCGGCGCGGGCTGCGGTTCCGATCTGCTGCAGTTGAGCTACCACCAGGCCAAGCAGCGGGTGCTCGAGGCCTTCGAGCGCGACTACCTGCAGGCGCTGCTGCAGCAGGAGCAGGGTGTCGTGGTGCGCGCCGCCGAGCGCGCGCAGGTGCCGCGGCAGACGCTGTTTCGCCTGATACGCAAGCACGGCTTGCGCGGGGCAGAGGATGCCTGAAGGGCAGTCCTTTGCGGGATACCAGATCGATCGGCGCCTGGCCGTCGGCGGCATGGCCGAGGTCTTCCTGGCGCACCGGACCGGGCCGGGCGGCTTTGACAAGCAGGTCGCCATCAAGCGCGTGCTGCCCGACCTGTGCCGCGACGCGCGCCTGGTCGAGATGTTTCTCGACGAGGCGCGGCTCGCCTCGCGCCTGAGCTGCAGCAATCTGGTCCAGGTCTTCGACTTTGGAGAGGAGCAGGGTAGCTATTTCCTGGTCATGGAGTACGTCGAGGGGCTGGATCTGGCCGCGCTGCTCCAGGTCGAGTCGCCGCTGCCGCTAGAGGTGGCGCTCCATGTCGGTTGCGAGCTGTGCTCGGCCCTGGTCTGCCTTCACGGTGCGACCGATGCGTCGGGCCAGGCGCTGGGGTTGGTGCACCGCGACGTGACTCCGGGCAACGCGCTGCTGTCGATCCGCGGCGAGGTCAAGCTGGCGGACTTCGGCATCGCCAAGGCGCGCGCGCGCACGGTGCGCACCGAGAGCGGGATCCTCAAGGGCACGCTGGCCTACCTGAGCCCCGAGCAGGCGCGCGGCGACGAGGCGGACGTCCGCACCGACGTCTACGGCCTGGGGCTGCTGCTGTTCGAATGCCTGACCGGGCAGCGCTACCTGAGCGCCGAAAACGAGATCGAGCTGCTGCGGCAGGCCGAGCGTCCCCCCGCGCGCTCGGCGCGCGCCCTGCGGCCGGACCTGCCCGCTGCGCTCGACGACGCGCTGCGCTGCGCGCTGATGCCGCAGCCCGAGCGGCGCCACGCCAACGCGCAGCTCTTCCAGGTCGCCCTGCGCCGCGGCTGCCCGGGATTCGATGCGCTGCAGGCGCGCGAGAGGCTGGCGAGGCTGGTGCAAGCCGCGCCGTCTGCGCGCGAGCCACCGCCGGGCGTGGCAGCGAAGCCGAAGCCGGCCCCCGCGATCGCCCCGGCCCGGGAGCTGCGCGCTCCCGCGACGCTCGTCCTCGACGTCGTCGCGCAGAAGAGGGGGGCCGGGCGGCGCCGGGCTCTGCTCGCCGCGCTCGGCATTCTCCTGGCCGGCATCGCCCTCGCGTCAGCGTTTCGGCTGCTGGCGCCGGCCGTCGAGCCGGATGCCGCGGACCAGATCGCGCTCGCGCAGGCGGCATCGGAGCCGGGCGCGTCAGAGCTGGCGCGCGCTCCCGCGGACTTCCCGCCGTGGAGCGCCGCTGCCTGGGACGCGGGAACAGCGGTGGCCGACGTGGCGGACCGACGCGGCGAGCCGGCTCCGGCTCCGGCTCCGGCTCCGGCTCCGGCTCCGGCAAAGACGCGGAGGCGACCGACCCCGCCGCGGCCTGTCCCGCCCGCGGCCACCGCGGCCACCGCGGCCGACGCCGGCCCGGAGCAGGGGTCTGAACCGCCCGTCTCCGAGATGGCCCTGGTCGAGCAGCAGCTCGACGAGATCGGGCGCCTGGTCGAGGCCAAGGGGCTGCTGCCGGACGACGCGCCCGAGCTCTTCCAGCAGCGGCAGCAGTTGAGCCTCGCCGTCGCCGCGGGCGAGAGGCCGCGCCGGGAGCTGGAGCGGCTGCAGCGCCAGCTCGATTCGCTCGCCGTCGATCGGGCTTTTATTGACCGCAAGCTGCAACGCATCAACAATCTGTTGCAGAAGAGCCAGTTGAGTCGGCAGCGGCAGGCGGAGGTCCAGCAGCGGATCCAGGCGGCGCTGTCCTTTGGCGTGACGGAACGCTATGGCCAGGCGAACCAGGAGCTCAACGCCATCTATCGGCTGCTCGCGCCTTAGCGCGCTGCTCGGGCTGCTGGCCGCGCTCGCGGCGCCCGGGCTCCGGGCGGAGCAGGCGGTGCCCGCCATCGCCGTGCTTCCCGTCGAGACGCTGGGCCTCGACGAGCAGCAGGGCCGCTCGCTGCACGCGCTGCTGCAGCGCCAGCTCGCCCAGCGCCCTCAGGTGACGATCGTCGCGGCGGAGCGCGTGGACCGGGCGCTCGCCCAGCGCGGCGCGGCGCTGCAGGCCTGCCTGGCCGAGGCGAGCTGTCTGGGCGAGGTCGGCCGGGAAGCGGGCGCCGACCTGGTGCTCGCGGTCACCATGGCCGGCCTCGGCAGCACCAAGATCGTCCGCGCCCGCCTGGTGCGTTCGGCCGGCGGGGTGGTGCTGCAGGACCTGCAGGAGACGGTGGAGGGCGACGCTCAGGCGCTCGAGGCCTTTGCCGGCCGCCTGGCGCTGCGCCTGTTCCCGGAGGCGGCGAGGCCCTGGTACGGCGCGTGGTGGTTCTGGACCGCGCTGGGGGGCGCCGCGTTGATCGCGACGGGCGCCACGGCCGCGGTCATCTGGGTGGTCGTGCAGCAGGCCGCGGCAAACGAAAACCTGGTGCATCTGGGCGAGCTCTGAGGTCTTTCGGCCGTCACCCGCAGAGCCCGCTCTCGTCGCTGCAGCTCAACTGCGGATCCGCGCACACGCGGTAGAGACGGCAGTCCTCGACGCAGCGCTGCGCCTCGGCGTCGCACACGTAGCCGGCGGTGCAGCTCGAGGCGCACCCCATCTCGGCGACGCAGGCCGCGTTTTGCGGGTCGAAGCGGTAGCCTTCTGGGCAGCCGCCCTGCAGCTCTGCCGCGATGCCAAAGCGGCTCAGGAACGGTTGCGCGCCCGGCTCCTCGGGGACCTGATCGAAGCCCAGCCCGGCTCTGCTGACCGGGCCGGGCTCCACGCGCAGGTCCGCGTAGCTGAAGTCGAGGACCTGATCGAGGATCAGCTCGGCCACCGTGCGCGGCTCGGCAGCGGCATCTCCGATCGCCAGATCGATGTCGCGCAGCTCCGCGTGAAAGGCCACCGGGCTCGCCTGGCTGTCGCTGAGCAGGATGGCGCCGGGCACGGTCTGGTGATCGAGCGCGGTCGAGAAGACGACGGTGACGGCGTAGAGATTGTACGGGATGTTGGTGGCGCCAGCGAAGGGGAACACCTCGGCCACCCGGGGCGGTCTGGCGGCCGCCTTGAGGTTGAAGGGCACCGCGACGCGCTGCACCTGGCCCGAGGCGCAGGTCGCCGAGGCGCCCCCCAGCGCCACCGCCTGGTCCGGATCGGCGGCCGCCTCTTTTGGCAAACCGTAGACCCTGAGCTCGAGGGCTTGCCCCGCATAGCGCCCGACCCCGATCTCGAGCACCGGCAGCGCGCTGCCCGCGATCGCGGGCGAGACGAAGGAGACCTCGTTCTCGCCGTCGCCATCCCAGTCGGCGCGCTCGCCATCGCCGTCCTCACCGGAGAGGTCCTGCCAGCCGCCCGCCGCGGGCGCCTCGACGATCACCTGCACGCGCTCGACCTGCCCGAGCAGATCGCCGACGGCGTTGAGCTCGGGGTTGGGCGTCAGGACCAGTTGCAGCGCGGTCGGAAAGAGCGGGCAGGCGGCGCCCAGCAGAGCCGTTCCGGCGATAGGAAGAAACAGGAGAGGGGAGCGCGCCATGGCCGAAAACCGGTTTCTCAGAGCGCCGGGTTGAGCACCCGGCCCACGAACAAGATAGCACGGGTCTCGAGGTCGCGGATCATGAACACGAAGGGGCGGTCGACGGTGACCGTTACCGGAAGCCCGGCCTGGATGATCACCGCGGTGCCCGCGCTGGCCTCGGTGCCGCGCTCGTCGACCGAGACCTTGGCCTGATGCACCACCTCGCTGATGAAGAGCTCCCTGGTGCCGGTCATGCCCGAGAAGTCGGCGCCTGCAAAGGCCTCGCCCATGCCGAGCTCGGTAAGCGCCGTCTTCAAGCTGAAATCTGACGAGAAGCTCCACTTGGGAAGCGTCAGGGCCACGTTCTCCAGGGCCAGCCCGTCCACGATCTGGTCGACCTTCGCGCTGTCGAGGCCGGCCTCGATCTCGTCGAAGCGACCCGCCGCGGGCACCACCACCAGCATGGAGAGCTGGTCGCCCATGTAGGGCACCTCCACGGCCTCGTAACCGTCGCCGCTGGCATATCCCGTCGCGAATGCGTGCGACATCATGGGCACGTTCACGCTGCTGCCATCCCTCAGGTTAAAGGCGGCCGACCGGGTCGACTCCTCCGGGAAGACGTACTTCCAGTCGGCCTTGAAGAAGATGGCGTTGGTCAGGACCAGGCGCGTGAGCGGTGTGATCATGCCCGAGGCCACGAGCTCCTGGATGCGCCCCTGGGTCTGCTCGCTGACCCAGTCGTTGATGATCTGGCGCGACGGCTCGGGGTCGTTGACAAAGTCCAGCAGCCGCATGCCGGCGTCGTAGTTCTCGGCCAGCACGTCGAGAAACGAGACCAGAAAGGGATAGCCGTTCTGGCCCCAGGTGGCGTTGGCGATCTCGAGCTGAAAGCTGTCCTGGTCGCGGCTCTTGAGCGCCAGGTCGAGCGCGTTGAACGCCGGGTGCAGCGACTCCTGGCCCAGGGTGAAGTCGAGCGCGCCGGCCATCGCCTGCTCGGTGGAGCCGCGCGCGCCGGCGTACGTCATGGCCAGCGCCGAGGAGATGCTGTAGGGCGAGAAGAACAGGTTGCCGTCGCTCGACCTGAGATACTGGTAAAGGTCAAAGGCGAAGACGCTGTTGCCGGCCACGAGCTGCGCGAGCTGGTCGGTGTCGACGGCGGGACTGGTGTTGCGCAGCCGGTCCGAACGGACGAAGTCGCCCGTGGGCACGATCGTCTCTTCCTCGGCCTCGGTACCGGATTCCAGGCCGGGGACACACCCCGCGAACGCCAGGGCAGTGCTTGCAAACATGCTGAGAGCTGCAATTTTTCGGTCTAGCTTTTTCATGATCGTCCTCGCGCAGGCTTTGTCGGGCGTTGCGGGTTGCTCTTGCTGGTGCCTGCTTTACAGCGTGTCGAGCAGCGCGCTTTTTTTGACTGGCCCCCTGTGCAGGGGCGGTGCCAAGTGCGCCGGGATTGAAATGATTGAAGATTCTCGGAGGAGAGGAGGCGGGCAGGAGGTGCCGCGTCGCATGCATCAGACGCTCGGCGTCACGTCGATGCGACGCTGGCGCGCGAAGCGAAAATCGTCATATCGGTCGGTCGACCGATACCGTGATCTGGCTCGCATCTGCCGTTTGAATTCTCCGATAAGTGATCTGAACCACAAAAGATCGACGTCGGTGCGACCGGCGGGGCGATCTGGAGGCGACCATGACAGTGCAGTTCAACGGCGTGCGAACTGGGCTGGTCTCTGCCAATAACTACTATCAATCGCAGTCAGTCGACCTGTCCGCGCTGCAGCGGGCGGCGCTGCTGGCGGTGTCGCAGCAGCTCGTGGGCAACAACGGCGCTGCGCTCGCGCGGCTGCTCGCCACCATGCCGGCGGCGCCCATGCCGAGGCCGCCCGCCTACTCGGTGACGCTGCCGCAGGCGGCCTTCAGCCTCGAGAGCTTTGCCGCCAAGGTGAACGAGTTTGCCGGTCAGACCGGCGTCGGCCAGGAGCAGGCGCAGGGCATCCGCACGGTCAGCGATCTGGTCAACCAGGCGCTGGTGGCCCAGGCGCAGGCGGCGCAGATCTCGATCTCGGTCGCGGTCTCGTCGTCGACGGTGCACATCGGCGCCGACCCCAGCGGCGGCGTGCGCAAGACCACCGACGAGTTCGGCACCGGTCTCGGCGCCGGCAAGGGGCACACCAGCAACCTGGCCAACTCGCCCGAGGTTGTGCTCGCCCTCAACTCCCTGCTCAAGGGCAAGAGCAGCATCAAGATGGAGGAGGTGCAGAAGCAGCTCAAGGAGCAGTTCGGCATCGAGTCCGAGCTGACCAAGATCGACGGCCGCAAGGCGCTCAAGTTTGCCAACGGCGACTACATCGTCGACGCCAACGGCAACGGCGCGCTCGACAGCCGGGACTACAAGTTCAAGGAGGCGGTCTCGTCGATCAAGGAGAAGTACGGGTTGAGCGACGAGCAGGTCAAGGGCTTCAACAGCACCTCGCTGCAGCAGTTGGCCGGCGTGCCCGGCCAGGTCGCCGCGGCCCCGGCCGGCTCCTTCCTCGACTACCAGCAGTTCGCGGCGTTTTTCCTGCGGGCCTACCAGTACGCCGCGTGACGACGGTGCCGCTGCCCGGATCGCGCATCCGCCATCGCCTCTTCCGCCACCGCTGCTAGCCAGTGATCAGGGGTCTGTGCTACGCTCGGCGTGTTTTTCCGCCGGGGAGGCGACCGTGAAGAAGGAAGAAGTGCGCGAGCTCGCGCGCCAGTTCGTCGCCGCGCTCGAGGAGGAAAAGCAGATCCGCGCCAAGCTGCTCGATCTCAAGCTGACCGGCGAGCGCGACGAGGTCGAGCGCAACCTGGCCCGGCACGACGCCATGATCCACAACATCTCCGAGCTGCGCGAGAAGAAGATGCTGCCCATCCTCGAGACGCTGGGCACCTTCATCGCCGAGAAGACCGGCACCTCCCGCACCCCGGCGCAGCGACTGCGCGACGCCATCGACGCCGGCAAGAAGCGCGTGGAGGAGAACCGCATCCGAGACGGCATGGGCCCGCGGGAGGAGCCCGCCGCCAAGCCCACGACCAGCACCGCTCCCGGGAACAAGTAGCCGAGGCGGCGATGGTCGTGCCGAGCACCGACCCGGAGCAGAGCGCAGCCGCCAGCCGGCCCCGGTTGCTGCTGATCTTTCCGCCGCAGTGGACGCCGCAGAACCCGCACTTCGCGCTGACCTCGCTGGCGGGACATCTGCGCAGCAAGGGATACGCGGTCGACGCGCGCGACCTCAACATCCTGTTCTACGCCGAGGCGCTGACCCGCAGGTCGATGGAGTGGGCGCGCGAGCGCGCGCTGCTCGAGCACAAGTTTCTGGCCGACAAGCTGCGCATCCTGTCCATCGTCCAGGACGAGAGCCTGGAGTACCAGCTCGACGGCCAGAAGGCGCTGGCCATCAGCAACTACATCGAGACCAACCGGCAGGTCTTTGCCGAGATCCCGGATCACATCGAGTGCGCGGTGGCGACGCTGCGCGACCCCGAGAAGTTCTACGACCCCGAGCAGTTCACGACCGCGATGGACATCATCGAGCAGGCGCTCGAGATCTACTCGCTGCCCTACTGGCCGTCGCGGCTGCAGTTCAACTACTTCGAGCAGCCCTACGTGCCGCTCAACCTCGACGAGATGCTCGCCTACGTGTGCGACGACCACGGCAACATGTTCCGCCGTTTCTTCGAGGGCCACGTCGAGAGACTGGCGGCCGAGCGGCCGACCGTGCTCGGCATCTCGATCAATGCCTTCTCGCAGCTTCTGCCCGGCCTGACCCTGGCCTACGAGCTGAAGAAGCGCATCGCGCCCGACGTGCATCTCAACATCGGCGGCAACTTCTTCACCCGCCTGGTCGACAACCTGCGGCGGCGGCCGGCCTTTTTCGACCACTTCTGCCACAGCGTCGGCGTCGGCGAGGGCGAGCGCCCGCTGTGCGCGCTGCTCGACGCGGTGGCGGAGCGGCGGCCGCTCGACGAGGTGCCCAACCTGATCTACCCGACCGACGACGGCGGCGCGGTGCGGGTCACCCCGGAGTGCGAGCCCGAGCCGCTCGAGAGCCGCGGCTTCCACGACCTGAGCGGGCTGCCGCTGGAGCTCTACCTGACGCCCGAGCTGGTCGTCTGCCTGGAGGCCAGCAAGGGCTGCTACTGGGGCAAGTGCACCTTCTGCGACTCGTTCTTCGGCGTCCGCCGCGACCAGGCCTCGGTCGAGCGGGTGGTGGCCGAGGTCCGGCACCTCGGGGAGAAGTGGAACATCCGTCACTTCGAGTTCGCCGACGAGTGCATGACCCCGCAGTTCATGGAGCGGCTGGCCGAGCGGCTGGCGGCCGAGCAGCTCGACGTCACCTGGCTGTGCAACGGCCGGCTCGAGCGCACCTTCGACCGGCCGCGGCTCGACAAGCTGTACGCCGGCGGCCTGCGGCTGGTGCTGTGGGGCTTCGAGTCGGGCAGCCAGCGCATCATGGACATGATCAACAAGGGCGTGGATTTCGATGGCCGCTGGCAGGTGCTGCGGGACGCCACCGCCGCCGGCATCTGGAACAACGCCTACATCTTCTTCGGTTTCCCGACCGAGACCGCGGCCGAGGCCGAGCTGACCATCGACGCCATCAGCGGCCACGTCGACCTGATCCACTCCTACGGCCGTTCGGTCTTCACCCTGGGCAAGCAGAGCCTGCTGCGCGAGGAGGCGAGCAAGTTCGGCATCGTCTCGGTGCTGGCCGACAACCAGGAGTTCTCGACCAATCTCTGTTTCAAGGCGAGCAGCGGCATGACCGAGGACGAGGCGCGGCAGGTGATGCGGCGCTGCTCGCTGCGCGCGGCCGCGGCCTACGGCGGGGCGCCGCTGTGGATGTTTTTGCGTTACCGCGAGGATCTGCACCTCTACATCGCGCACTACGGCCGCGAGTTCGTGCGCGGCTACCAGATCGGCGAGCGGCGCATCACCGATTTCGAGAATGTCTGGTAAAAGCGATCTGCGATCGCACTGGCGCGGAGAGCCAAGATGACGATAGCCATTCCGAATCCTCCGGCGGCGGCGCTGCGCGAGACCAAGGCCAAGGGCTGGGAGATCGACAGCCGCGGCAAGGTCAAGATCGTCGAGCCGATCGCGGGCGAGCCGCCCGACGAGTACTACCTGCTGGCCAGCGACCGGGTCGGCGTGGTGCAGATCCGGGAGATCAAGAAGAACCCCGAGGTGGCGCTGGTCGGTCAGATTCTGTACGACAACAACCGGCGCGCCATCAAGTCGAGCTGGCTCGACAAGAGGGGCAAGGTCATCTCGACCTTCGTCTACACCTACGACGAGCGCGGCCTGATGGCGCGGCGCGAGGAGCAGTCCAAGGCCGGCCGCACGCTGTCGACCACCGAGTGCACCTGCGACGAGAACGGCCACATCGTGGAGGAGCGCTACACCCGGGGCGACGACTTCCTGGGGCGCAACGTCTACACCTATGGCCCCAATGGCAAGGCGGCGACCGAGACCCATTTCAACGCCAAGGACGAGGCAGCCGGAACCTACCACCTGAGCTACGACAGCGCGGGCCGGCTGTCCGGCCGCGCCTGGCACAACTCCAAGGGCCAGTTGATGACCGAGTTCAAGTACACGCTGGATCCAAACGGCAATCGCATCCGAGCCGAGCTGCACAGCGGCGGCAAGCTCGAGACCATCCAGGAGTTCAAGTACGACAACCGCGGCAACCTGCTCGAGGAGCGGTGGCTGGAGCCCGACGGCAAGCTGACGCGCACCTTCCAGCATCGGCGCCGGTAGGCGCCCGGTCGCCGCGCCGCGGGCGCTGTCTCCTGGCTACTTGCGGATTCCCTTGCGCGGCTTTGGCACGTCCGGCGGCGGGACACCGGCGCGGATCTCGACCCGGCGCAGGCCGCCCGGCCGGGCCTGGATCTCGTCCATCTGATCGATCTCGGCCATGTCCTCCATCTTCTCGATCGGGCACTCGCTCAAGAAGGCCTTGGCCGCCACGTCGAATCCGCTGATGTCGAACACCGGCCGGTTGTCGGGCTTGGCCGACGAGGCGTAGCGCATCTCGAGCTGCTTGTGCTCCAGCATCTTCTTGGCCAGGGTGGCGCTCTTGCTGACCAGGAACGAGTGGCCGGTGGTCAGCTCCTTGTCGGTGAGCACGTCGACGCCGTCGAAGCGGTACTCGAGCGGCAGCCGGTCCTCGCGGTCGGCGTCCTTGGGCAGCATCCGCACGCCGGTGTTGACCTCGATGTCGATCTGCATCCGCTCGGCCATCCTGATGCAGTGCACCTTGATCTCGGGGGTGATGTCGCCATCGACGTTGCGCAGCGACATTATCTGCTCGAACCCGGCCTTGTCGTTGGGATCGGTCGGCACCTGCTGCCAGTAGCGGTGCTCCGGGATCACGGCCGGCGGCCCCTTCTCGCAGAAGAAGTTGGTGGCCAGGTACTCGCTGGTCTTGTCGCGCGCCTTCTGCTGCAGCGGCAGGTTGGCGTTGCGGCGGGCGCAGATCTCCTGCCGCAGCGCCTCGGTCTGCTTGCCGCTGACGCTGATCTGCAGCTTCTTGGCCTCCTGCTCGAAGGAGTTGCGGAACGACTCGGCCAGACCGAGGTCGACCTTGGGCGCGCCCGCCTCCTGCACCACGACGTACTTGCGGATGGCGCGCGTCACCTTGAAACCGGCCTTGTCGATGGCGGCCAGCATGAACTCGTCGCGCTGGGCGCCCTGGAGCTGCTTGTCGTCGGCATCCTTCTCGGCGTCGCCGAGGTCGGGCCAGCCGATGTCGACCTGCATCGTGGTGCGCGGCCCCTCCTCCTCCTTGAGGACGAAACGGAAGCTGGTCTTGTCGGCGAGCTTGGAGCGCCATTGCGCGGGCGCGTTGCTGGCGCTGGTGCGCCGGAACCACTCGTGATCCTTGGCCACCAGCACGGCCAGCGCGGCCTCGGTGTTGTTGGCCAGGCTGGCGCGGTGGAACTGCACGACGGCCTTTTCGGCCGGGTCCGAGCAGGCCGCGGTGAACAGCAGCGCACAGGCGACGGCGATGGGTCTCATGGTTGGCTCCGGTCGCGGTTGGTTTGTCGGTTGGCGCCACCATAGCAGGAATTTTGGTTCTGCGCGCGGGTTGACGCCGACGGCCGGGGAGCGGTAGCTTGTGCCGATTTTTTCTTCGAGGTCGCGAGGCTGCCATGTTTGATCTCTTGCTCGCCGGCGGGCCCTTCATGTTCTGCACGCTCACGCTCTCCGTCATCATCGTCTCGGTCTTCGTCTGGCGAGTGATCGTGCTGTACGGGGGCTCGCGCGCCAACAAGTACCTGCTGGCCCAGGTGCTTCGCTTCATCGAGCAGCAGGCGTTTCTCAAGGCGACCCAGCTCTGCAGCATGAGCAACAGCCCGCTGGCCAAGATCCTCAAGGCGGCGCTGATGCGCTCGGACCGCACCGAGAAGGAGCTGCGGCGCGGGGTCGAGGCGGTGGCGCTCGAGGAGCTGCCCAAGGTCAAGACCGGCACCGTGCTGCTGCCGCAGATGTCCAACCTGGCCACGCTGTTCGGCCTGGTCGGCACCATCCACGGCCTGATCATCGCGTTCAAGGGCGCCGGCAGCGAGAGCGCGGCCACGCGCCAGGCGATCCTGTCGCAGGGCATCGCCATCGCCTTCTACAACACCTTCTTCGGCCTCATCGTGGCCACCGCCGGCATCATCTTTTACCTGGTGCTGCTGGTTAAGATGAACAGCGTGGTGGCGATGATGGAGCACTCGGCGGCCAAGCTGGTCGACGCCATCCTCATGGCGCGCGCCGGCGGCGGCCGCGACAAACAGGGATAAGGCCAGCGCATGAGCGGCAAGAGCCCACTCGGCGGAGGCCTGTTCGGCAAGGAATCGCAGGTCTACGATGTCTACCTCAACCTGACCCCGCTGATGGACGTGATGTCCAACATCCTGTTCTTCCTGCTGGCCGCCTTTGGCACCTCGATCATCGCCATTTTCCCGACCACGGTGCCGGTGCAGACCGAGGGCAGCACCGACATCGCCAAGGAGGAGAAGAGCGTCACCATCTCGGTCAACGCCACCCCCCAGGGGCTGCAGGTCAACTGCGAGAACGCGGCCATGACGCCCGAGTCGCTCAAGGACTGCGGCGGCTTCGTGGCCAAGAAGGGCGACGACTACGACTACGACAGCTTCACCTCGATGCTGGTGCGCATCAAGAAGGCGTTCCCGGACTCCAAGAGCATGATCTTCGTGCCCGACGAGGCCATGGCGTACCAGGTGGTGGTCAAGATCATGGACGCGTCGCGCAACAAGCGCTTCAGCGCCAACGAGAAGCTCGAGCTCTTTCCCGAGGTGGTTCTCTCGGGGCTGGTCACGGGCGAGGTGGGGCCGGGCGGGACGCCGGCCGCACCGGGGAAGTGAGCCATGGCGGGCGGCGGCGAAGGCGACCAGTTCGACGTCTCGATCAACCTGACGGCACTGCTCGACGTGTTGACCAACCTGCTGTTCTTCTTGATGTTCGGCTACGCCGCGCAGCAGTACAGCATGGAGGCCAAGGCCGGCGTGCGGCTGCCCGAGTCGACGGCCGAGGTGGCGCCCAAGAAGGACCTCGAGGTGATCATCTCGGTCAACGAGATCCGCGTCGAGGACACCATCATCGCCAAGATCAAGGACGGCAAGGTCGACGCGCCGCTCACGCCCACCGGCCGCATCGGGCCGCTGACGCAGCGCATGACGACCATCAAGGAGCGCCGGCCCGCCAACTTGCCCGACGCCGACGTGCTGCTGATCCTGGCCGACAAGGAGACGCCCTACGCGCTGCTGCGCAAGGTGTTGAACTCGTGCGCCGAGGCGGGGTTCATCAAATTTCGCATGGGTGTACTGATGCAATGACGCCGGCGCCTGGTGCGCCGGCGTCGGGCGTGGCGTGAGGACGGGGATGAGGCGAAGGCCGCTGTCGAGTCTGGCGCTGCTGGTGGCGTGGGCGATGCTGGCGCTGCCGGTGTCGGGGTCCGCGCAGCTCGCCGATCCCGAGGACGAGCGCATCGTCGCCGAGTACGAGAAGCTGTGCCAGAAGGAGCCCGACAACGCGCAGTACAAGTACACGCTGGGCGTCGCCTACGCCCGCATCGGCCGGCCGATCGACGCGGTGGCCCAGCTCGAGCAGGCGAGCCAGCTCGACCCCGACGACTCGGACATCCTGCAGGCGCTGGCGCTGCTGCTCGAGCAGGCCGGCAAGATCGACGGCGCCATCGCCGCGCTGCAGAAGGCCCTGGCGCTCGAGGCCTCGCCCGAGGTGCGCTTCGACCTGGCGCGCGTGCTGCGCAAGAGCAAGCGCACCAAGGAGTCGATCGACGAGCTCAAGCGCATCGTCGCCGCCAAGCCCAACTTCACCGCCGCCCAGTTCAACCTGGGCGAGGCCTACGAGGCCGCCGGCATGCAGGCGGAGGCGATCGCCGCCTACAAGAAGACGATCGAGCTCGACCCCGACGACAGCAAGCCGCGCATCAACCTGGGCAAGCTCTACGGCGACCGCGGCAGCTACGAGGAGGCCATGGCCGAGTTCAACGGGGTGGTGCAGCGCGACCCCAAATCGTCCGAGGCCTACTACAACATCGGGGTCATCCAGTTCAAGCGCGGCAACTACACCGGCGCCGTCGACGCCTACACCACCGCCATCCGGCTCAACGACAAGAACTCCGAGGCGCACAACAACCTGGGCGTCGCCCTGGCCCGGCTCAAGCGCTACAGCGAGGCGGTCAGCGAGTTCAGGCGCGCCACCGACCTCAAGGTCGACTACTCGGACGCCTGGTTCAACATGGGGCTGGGGCTGCTGCGCGTGGCGCGCATGGACACCATCAACCGGCCCAAGCTGCTCGACGAGGCGCAGGAGGCGTTTGCCAAGGCGGTCGCCATCAAGCCCGACTCGCCCGACGCCAAGCTCTACCTGGGCGAGATCGCGATGCAGAAGGGCGATCTGACCCGGGCGATGAGCGAGTTCAAGGCCGCGCTCCACATGAAGCCAGACAACGCCAAGGCGCACCACCGCATGGCCGACCTGCTGCTCAAGCAGCGCCAGATCGACAAGGCGATCGAGGAGTACGACCTGGCGGTCAAGTACGACCGGTCGCGGCGCGAGGCGCGCTGGCAGCTCATGCGGCTGCTGATCGCCCAGCGCCTCTTCGATCGCGCCGTCGCCGCCGGCAAGGAGGGCATCGAGCTGGCGCCCAACGACATCGAGACCCGCCACCTGCTGGCGCTGGCCTATCGCCACATGGGGTTCAGCAAGCAGGCCGTCGACGAGTACTTCGCGGCGCTCAAGGTGGCGCCCAACGACGCGCTGCTGCACGCCCGGCTGGGCGTGGCCTACCTGGAGACCGGCAATTTCGAGCGCGCCCACGACGAGTTCAGGGTGGCGCTCAAGCTCGACCCGGAGGTGCCCGAGGCGCACTGGGGGCTGGGCGAGCTGGCGTTTCGCGGTGGCGATTTCCACGCCGCCATCAAGGCGTACCAGGCGGCGATCAAGCGCAAGCCCGACTACGCCGAGGCGCACGCCGATCTGGGCGCGGCCTACCTCAAGCTGGAGAAGGACACCCAGGCCAACGCCGAGCTCGAGAAGGCGCTGGCGCTCGATGCGTTTTACCCGCGCACCCACTATTACCTAGGCTTCGCCCGCTACAAGGCGGGCAAGGCCGACGAGGCGCTGGCGCAGTTCCTCAAGGCGGGCGAGCTGGACAGCCAGATGGCCGAGGCCTTCTTGCAGGCCGGCAAGATCCTGCTCGAGAAGGGCAAGAAGCCCGAGGCCAAGGCGCAGTTCAAGCGGGCGCTGCGCGCGCGGGAGAACTTCAGCGAGGCGCAGAACGAGCTGGGCAAGCTGCACGACGTGGCAGACCTGCCCGAGCCCGTTGCCGCCAGCCAGCCCGGCAAGAGCAAGTAGCGCGCGCCGCGGCCATCCGGCATCTGCGACCTGACGCCAGATCGCGGCGTGAAGGTCGGCCCGGCGTCCGGGAAGTCTACCGCGTGGGGCACAGCGCGCCGGGCGCGCCGGAGGCGACCATGCGATGGGGACCGAGCGGGGCCGCGCTTGCACTGTCGGTGCTCGCGGCGACTGGCTGCAACGAGCACATCTTCCAGGTGGCGCACGTGATCGAGACGCGCACCGTGGTCAACCCGAAGAAGATCGACATCGACCGCGCCGCCGACATCCTGTTCGTCATC
>JAFGSX010000086.1 GCA_016934455.1 Deltaproteobacteria bacterium | reverse complement strand
CTGCGCCTCTCCGAGCTGCTGCTGCTGCCGGTCGGCGCTGGCGCGCAACGGATCGATCTGCCCCTGGAGCTGCCCGATCGCCTGGCGCGCCGCCTCCAGCTCGGCCTGGCGCTGGGCGAGCTGCTCGAGCAACTGGCCCACCTCGCCGCCGCGCTCGGCCAGTTGCCCCCGCAGCCTCTCGCAGCGCTCGTTGACCTCGGCCAGATCGCGCTGCGCCGCTGCCAGTTGCGCGGCGCGCTCGTCGGCGAGCCGCTCGGCCTCACCGCGGGCATGACCGGCGTTCTCGAGCTGCGCCTCGACCTGCTGGCGCGCGCTGAGCAGGGCATCGTGATCGGCTCGCTTCTGCTCCAGTTGCGCGGTCAACTGCTTGACCGTCTCGCGCTGCGCCTGCAGCTCGGCGGCAAGCTGCTCGCGCTCGGCGACGATCTGCTCTCGCTCGGCCGCGATCTGCTCACGCTCGCTGGCCAGCCGATCGCGCTCGGACACCAGCGCACCGGTCTGCGCGCCGTGATCGGCGGTGATCTCCGCGAGCTGCTGGCGCGCCGATTCGAGCTCCTGCGCCAGATGGTCGCGCTGCTGCTGCACGTCGTCCCGGGCGCCGCGCGCGGTCACCAGGTCGCTGGCCAGGCCATCGAGGTCGGCGCGCGCCTGCTCCAGATCGGCCGCCAGATCCTGGCAGCGCTCTGCCGAGGCGACCCGGGCTGCGGCCAGTTCCTGCGCGTGCTCGGCCGCCCGCTGCTCGGCGTCGCCGGCAAGTCCCTCGATCTGGTGCTCGAGATCGGCGATCCGGTTGCGCTGTTGCTCGATCTGCTGCGCGACCTGAGCCTGCGCCGCTGCCAGCTCGGCCGCCTTGTTTTCGCTCAGGGCACCCCGCTCCTCTGAGCGCTCGAGCGCGTACTCCAGCTCATTGACCCGCGCCGATGCCAACTTGAGCTTGCCCGTCAGCTCGGCCACGTCGCGCTTGTACGACTGCGCCTCGCCGCTGACCTTGGCCAGCGCCTCGAGCTTGTCGGCCAGGGCGACGTTGGCGTCATCGAGCTGCTGCCGGGCGCTGATCAACTGCGCCTCGATGCCGGTGGCGCGCGACTCGACCTCGAGCGAATGCCGCACCTGCTCGTCGACGCGCTGCCTCAACTGCGCGCCCGCCGCCTGTAGCTCGTCGACCAGCGCCCGCGCCTGCTCGAACTGGCTGTTGAGACCGTCGTAGCGCGCCTGCACGGCGTCGCGATCGAGCACCAGCTCGTGCAGCGCGCGCCGGTTGGCCTCGAGCTCCTGCGCTGCCCGATCGCGCTCGGCGGCGAAGCCAGCGCTGACGTCGGCCAGCGTGCGCGCGTCCTCCACCTTCTCGAGCAGGGCGTCGCGCAGGGTCGTAATCCGGTCGGCGACGCTGGCCAGCGCCTCCTCGCGTCTGGCCACCTCCACCTCGAGCGCCTGGCCGTCCGCGCGCAGCTTCTGCAACTCGGCCTCGGCTGTCGCGCGCTCGGCACCGGCCGTCTGGATCAGGGCCTCGGCAAAACGCGAGAACGGCAGTTGCACCAGCTCGAGCTCGTCGCGCCGCGGCACGCGCTGGCCGGCGATGACCAGGTAGTAGGCGACCTCCTCCGGAGTAGAACCCATCAATGCCGTATCGAGCGCCACTCCCGCCTGGTTGGGATCGACGTCGAACCCGATGAACGAGAAGCCGAGAAACGGGCTCTGCCCGAAGACCATCACCTCCTGAAAGGCGGCGTTGAGCGCCGACACCACGGTCGCGTACTCGGTGGTCTGCTCCTCGGCCGCGCCCACCAGGTCCGAGATGCCGACACCCGCGGGGTTGCGCACCGCCGTGACCAGCAGCCCGTCCCGGGCCAGCACGCGGCGCAGCTCCTCCAGCCGCTGCTGCTTGCCCGCGCGCAGCGAGACGCCCAGACCAAAGTCGATCACCAGATCGAACGCACCGTCGTCCGCCGGCCAGTGCGAGTCCCGGGCCAGGCGCAGATCGATCGTCCGCCGCTCGACGCGCTGGCGGCCAGCGGCGACGATCTGCTCGTCGAAGTCGATACCGACGACGCGCGCTGCCTGTAGCTGCGCCAAAAAACTGGCGCTGGCGCCGAGCCCGGCCTCCACCTCGAGCACCCGCTTGCCCGTGACAAACGGCTCGAGAAAAAGGTAGCGCGGCAAGACCTCCGAGAGTCGCAGCTTCGAGTTAAAGAGGTTGTCCATGAATCGAGACCCGTGAGCCGCCGCGCGGCACGTTTGCCACACAGCGTCGACCGCTCAGGAGAAAGTGAGCCAGCGCGTGCCGCCGGAGTGCCTAGCGCCACTTCGGTTTCTGGGCGTCAGCATATGAAAGGCGCCGCCGGGCGGCAACCTCTTAGTGTACCTATCAGTGCACAGGCCGGCGGCAGCGTCCGGTCCGGCTCAGGTGCGCGTCCCGCGTCAGCAGCATGCCGACCACCTCGAAGTACTCGCCATCGACGTAGTGCCAGCCGTACTGCGGGCCATCGTCGAAGCCGAGGCCGCGATAGAGGCGCAGGGCCGCCTGGTTGAACTCGAAGACACCCAAAAATACCAGCCTCAGGCCGACCGTGGAAAACGCGTGCTCGAGCAGCAGCTCCATGGCCCGGTGGCCGACACCCCGCCCGCGCGCCTCTTTCTCGCCGATCTCGATGAAACACTCGGCCATCGCGTTGGCGCGGTCGATGGCCTTGAGCCCGACGTTGCCGACATGAGCGCCGTCGAGCTCGATGGCGAACGAGAATCGATCGACATCGGTCATCAACTGCGTCAGGTAGCGGTCGGCCTCGGCCTCGGTGTAGGCCCGCACCGGCGCAAAACAGGGGCCGGGAACCAGCACCGTGTTGCGCAGCATCTCGATGTCTGCCATCCAGCGCCGGATCCGCTCCGCGTCCTCCGGCCGCAGCGGACGCAGCGTCACGGCCGGGGCGGCGGCGCCGGCAGCGGAGAGCGGATCCGGGGGCAACCGGTGCGGGCGCGGATCGTGCACCATGGCGTCTCCCCGGCCGAGGTCAGCCACCGATCTCGAGCATGCGCTCGAGCGCGAGCCGCGCTCCGCGTTGCTGCGCCTCGTCGACCGCGATCGGAGCCAACCCGGGCAGGCGCGACAGCGCGTTGAGCAGGTGGCGGGTGGTGGTCCGGGCCATGTTGGGGCAGAGGGAGCGGTCCAGCGGCAGCACCCGCCGATCCGGGTGCTCGAGCGCCAGTCGCCGCACCAGGTTGAACTCGGTGCCCACGATCACGGTGCTCCCGGGCCCGGCCTGCTCGACCATGCGCACCAGGTAGCCGGTAGATCCTGCGCCGTCGGCGCGCGCCACGACCTCGGTCCGGCACTCCGGATGAACGTGAACCTGGCATCCGGGCCAGAGCCGCCGTGCCTCATCGACCTGCTCGGGCCTGAACCAGGTGTGGACATGGCAGTAGCCGCCCCACAGCACCAGCCGCGCGCTGGCCAGCTCTCGCTCGCTGCAGCCGCCGAGGGCGCCGCGCTGCGGATCGTAGAGCGCGATCTCCTCCTCGTTCAGGCCTTGCTGCCGCGCGGTGTTGCGGCCCAGGTATTCGTCAGGCACGAACAGCACGACGTCCCCGCGCTGGTACGCCCAGTCGAATGCCTGCCTGGCATTGGAGCTGGTGCAGATCGCACCGCCCCGCTCGCCGACCACCGCCTTGACCTCGGCCAGGGTGTTCATGTAGGCCAGCGGCACCACCCGACGGCCCGGCTGGAGGCGCGCGATGTCGTCCAGCGCCCGGTTCACGTCCGGCGCCGCAGCCATGTCGGCCATCGGGCAACCCGCGTCGTGGTTGGGCAGCACCACCCTTTGCTCTGGTCGCGCCAGCACCGCCGCCGCCTGCGCCATGAAGTGGACGCCGCAGAACATGATCCACTCGGCGGCTGTCTGCGCGGCCAGCTTGGACAGCTCGTACGAATCGCCGCGGAGGTCGCCCAGCGCCACGATCTCTGGCCGCTGATAATGGTGCGTCAGGATCACCAGGCGGTCGCCGAGCTCTGTCTTGCGCGCCCGGATCGCCCTCTCCATGTCAGCGGCTGCGACCGTGGTGTTCATCTGCTCCTGGCGGCGCCTTCGGTTGGTCTTGCCAACACCTGCAAGATAATAGGGATTCTTGGCGGCGGCAACACCTCCGCCCTCCTCCCGTCGCGGCGACTAATTAGAGGTGAACGGCGGCTAGTTGCGGGCCAGCGCGGTCGCGGCAAAGAAATCGAGCTGGCCGTCACGGCGCTCGGGAGCGACGCTGACCTGGCTCTCGCCGCGCCGCCGGGGCGTGCCCTGAGGGATGTTGTGGCAGCCGCCGGAGATCACGTCTCCGTCCGAGCAGCCGCAGATCGCAACCGGAAGCGCGTTCTTCTGCGCCACCTCGAGAAACCGGCGCAGCCCGCGCTCGCGCAGATCCTGTGGCAGGGTCTTGCGGTCGACGCCGTTGTCGTCCTTGATCCACGGCTGCCCGGCAAAGCAACCCTTGAGAATGTCCCGGTGCATGCGCGAGAGCGCCCGGCTCATGGCCCGGCCTCGGCCCGGCGTCATGTAGAGGTACGAGACCGTGGCCCGGTACATGCCGGTGCCGGCAAAGGCGACGCAGAACTCCTCGATGTCGACCTGGGTGTCATTGATAAGAGGCAGCAGCGGATCGACCCTTCCCGCCACCCGCACCCCGAGCGTGGTCAGGTTGCGGGCGCAGCGCAACCGCTCGCCCGGTGTCGATGTCCCCGGCTCCCAGACCGCAGCGATGTCTGGTCGCATCGAAACAAACGGGATCTCGACTCGGATCCGTTCCTTGATGGCGGCCAGGCGATCGATGGCCGACTTGGGCAGCACCGCCCGGGTCCGGATCTCCACCTCGTGGCCAGCGCGCGCTATCGCCTCGATCGCCTCGATCACCGGCGCCTGAACCTCGGGCGGCCCGAGAAACAGGTCCCAGACCTCGCCGACGTGAACGCGATAGATGGACTGGCCTGCGGCACGCATCTGGTCCAGCTCGCGCACCGCGAGCTGCGCCAGGTCGCTGGCGATACGGACGGCTCCGAACAGGTCGGTGCCGTCGGCGGGTGGCTCCTCGAGGCGACCGGTCGGCCCGCCCTGCCCGACATCGAGCAGATAGCCATTGCGCTCGCACCGACGCACCACCGGTCTCAGCACCGGCGATTCGCCAGGTCCAAGCGTGTATCGGACTTCGGCCATCTCCCTGTCCAGACTCTCGTCACTGTTGATAGAAGTATAACCACAGTTCAAGCATTTGTCGAGCACATTATCATACAGTGTCATATATAAAGAGACATTATGTGCCAATATGCATCGGATTCGGCGTTTCGCTCTTGTCTATATTTGTTTTTATTTACAGTTCGTTATGAGATACCATTAAAGTATCTTTGAGGTCGAGGTCAAGTTGTGCGCTAAGAATAAATAGTCAGTTGATCGAATTCATTTGCAGATTTGTTTTTACCGTTGCTGATTCGACGACCAGACCTTCCAGACAACCTCGAGCCAGCGCAGCGCCCTCCCCGCGCTGCTGCGGATGCCCCGTGGCGTACACGAGATAGCGACCGATTGGAATCAGACCGAAGTTGCAGTTGGGGAACAGCGCCGTGCCCTGGGTCTCGTTGAAGTTGACGTATCCGCTCGCCACGACGTTGACAGCAAGGTCTCCCGGCGAGAGCTGGCCGCCTATCAGGTCATCGCAACTCAGGTCCGAGTGACCGCTGGCGCTGGCTCTCGGATCGATGACCGCGTAGACCGCGCTCAGGAGCTGCCCGGTCAGGCTCAACTGGAGCTGCACATCCACCAGCAAGGAATACCTCTGATCCGGTGGCGCCAGACACGCGCCGGCTACACAGGCGGAGCTGATGGGAGAGAAGCACGATGCGCAGAGAGCGGCCTGGCGAGGAGCGCAGTCGTGGGCCTGGTCGCATTCAACCTCAGCTTCAGGTATCGGCTGGCAAGCGACCGAAGAGATTGCCAACAGCAGCAGTATCCTCACCGCTAAAAACTACCGGTCGGGCCGGCTTCCGTCAAGCGCACGCGCCATTGAACTCCGGGGCAACCGCTGCTACAAGCACGCTACCGTGCGTGAGGAACTCGCCAGGATCGTAAGCTCCAAACGGACCCGCGGCATCGCGCTGCTGATCGGGCTCTGGGCCTGCATCGCGCTCGCGCTGTTCCTGGTGCGCGAGATCCTGCTGCCGTTTTTGCTCGCGGTCTTTCTCGCCTACCTGCTCGCTCCCCTGGTGCGCCGGATGGAGCATCTTCGGATCCGCGGCCGCTCGCTGTCGCCCATTGCAGCCACCCTGGTGGTCTACGTCGTCTTGTGCACCTTGCTCGCGCTGCTGGGCCGGGCGGTCGTGCCGCAGATCGTGCGCGAGGTGGGCAAGCTCGGCCGCATGTCGAGCCAGGCCGTGGCGCGGATCAGCGACGAGGCGCCGAGCTGGCCGGACCGCGTGGCCCGCGTGCTGGAGCGCTACGAGATCCCGGTGCGCTTCGTCTGGGGCGAAAAGGACCTCAACCAGAGCCACCCGGCCCTGCCGGCGCCCGAGCTCCCCGGAGTCGACGTCGTCACCGGTGCGCCGGACCAGGAGCTGCGATCGATCGCCTTCGAAGTCGATCTCAAAAAGGAGTTGAGCGGATACGTCGCCGAATTCACGGATCTGCTCGGCAGCGGAGTGCGGCTGGCCGTGGTGCAGCTTCAATCGCTGGTGCGCAACATGATCGGCTTCGTGTTCAAGACCTTCCTGGTGCTGATGATGACCGCCTTTCTCCTGGGCGATCCCGAGCGCGTCAAGCGATTCATCTTTTCGCTGATCCCGATCAACGACCGCGCGATCTTCGACGGCCTGCTCGCGCGCATCGACACCGGGCTCTCCGGCGTGGTGCGCGGGCAGATCATGATCTGCCTCATCAACGGCCTGTTGACGCTGCTCGGGCTGCTGCTGCTGGGAGTACCCCTGCCCTTCGTGCTCGCCGGCGTGGCCACGGTTCTCAGCCTGATCCCGATCTTCGGCTCCATCATCAGCACCATCCCCATCGTGGCGGTGGCGCTGACCGTCTCCCTGCCGCGCGCGCTGCTGGCCCTGCTCTGGATCATCGCCATCCACCTGCTCGAGTCCAACTTCCTCAACCCAAAGGTCATGGGCGACTCGGCGCGCATCCATCCGGTGATCGTGATCCTGGCGCTGCTGGTCGGCGAGCATTTCTATGGCCTGGTGGGCGCCCTGTTTGCGGTGCCGATCACCTCGATCCTGCTCACGCTGTTCAGGTTCTTGCTTCAGCGCGCCGACGCCCTGCAGAACGAGGCCAGCGCCGCGTCGCTCCCCTCGACCCCCACCGGCCAGCCACCAGCGCCGGATGCACCCCCGGCGCCGGGCGGTTGACCGCGGCTTGACGGGGCGCGCGATTCTCAATACTGGTTTTAAATGGATCGCCGGCACGACCCGATCGCGCTCTCGGACGAGCACAACAGCCGCGGCATCGAGCTGGCCGATCGCGGCTGGCTCGACGAGGCGATCAAAGCGTTTCGCAAGGCGATCGAGCTCGATCCCGAGTCGGCGCACGCCTACGACAACCTGGGCACGGTCTACGCCGAGAAGCGCCAGTTCGTCGACGCCGTCGACGCCTATCTGAACGCGCTGCGCATCGAACCGGACAGTCCGAGCGCGCACTACAACCTGGCCTGCTTTCTCGCCGGCCACGGGCTCGAGATGGCGATCGAGGAATACCAGCGGGCGCTCGAGGTCGACCCGGGCTACCCGGACGCCCACGTCAACCTGGCGCTGACCTATGCCGATCTCGGACGCTTCGACGAGGCCCTCGAGCACTACCGCATCGCGCTCGACCTCAACCCGGACGACGTGGCAGCGCGCCACGAGATGGCGACCGTGCTGATGGACGCCGCCCGCCACCACGATGCGATCCCGCACCTGCGCACCGTGCTCAAGCGCGAGCCCGACAACGTCGACGCCAACATCGACCTCGGTATATGTTTCACCGCCACCGGTTTCCCGGACGAGGCGCGCAAACCGCTCGAGCATGCGATCGCGCTGGCGCCCGGCGACGCGCTGGCCCGCTACCATCGGGCCGCGCTGGCGGCCGTGACCGGCGACCCCGATGGCTGCTTCGAACATCTGCGGGTCGCCGTGGCCGAGGACCGCGATCGCGTCCGATCGTGGCTGCATGGCGACCGTCTGTTCGATGCGCTGCGCTCTGATACGCGCTTTGTCGAGTTGCTCACCTCCTGACGGCCAAGATTGCAGCCTCCATGAATCCGGCCGTTACCATATATAACATGTGTTATATTTTGGACGCATGTCACGCAGCGCTTTACGCGATCTGCGAATCGTGTTAACTGGACGCACTTCGTTTTTTGCAAGGATTCCAAGGTCGAGGAGAATGCGGCAGCCGTCTCCATGAAAATCCGTAAACTGCACATTCAGGGATTCAAATCTTTTGCCGACAGGGCGGTGTTCCAGTTCGATACCGCGGTCTCTGGCGTGGTCGGCCCCAATGGCTGCGGCAAATCCAACGTGGTCGACGCGATTCGCTGGGTCATGGGCGAGCAGAGCGCGCGCAAGCTGCGCGGCTCCCAGATGCAGGACGTCATCTTCAACGGCTCCGAGGGCCACGGTCCGGTGGGCATGGCCGAGGTCACAGTCACCTTCGAGAACGACGGCGTCGGCGTGCCCATCGAGTTTGCCGACTACCACGAGATCACAGTCACCCGCCGCCTCTACCGCAACGGCGAGAGCGAGTACCTGATAAACCGCCAGCCGGTGCGGTTGCGCGACGTGACCGACCTGTTCCTGGGCACCGGCGTCGGCGCCCGCGCCTACGCCATCGTCGAACAGGACCGCATCAGCCTGATCGTCAACGCCAAACCCGAGGAGCGGCGGCGCGTGGTCGAGGAGGCGGCCGGCGTC
The DNA here is from genome assembly GCA_016934455.1 of Deltaproteobacteria bacterium. Lineage (GTDB taxonomy): Bacteria > Myxococcota > JACRCW01 > JAFGSX01 > JAFGSX01 > JAFGSX01. Next base: position 6,712 of record JAFGSX010000086.1, on the reverse strand, counting down.
ACCAAGTACAAGGCCCGCCGCGCCGCTGCCGAGCGCAAGCTCGAGGCGACCGAGCACAACCTGGCTCGCGTCTCGGACGTGGTGCAGGAACTGGGCAAGCGGCTGGAGAGCCTGCGCCGCCAGGCGCGCAAGACCGCGCGCTACAAGAAGCTGCGCGCCGAGGCCGAGCGCATCGAGCTGCAGAGCCTGTCGCTGCGCTACCTCGAGCACCAGGCGCTGGCGCGGGTCGAGCGCGAGCGCTGCACCGAGCTGACCGACGGCAGCGAGCGCGTCGAGGTCGATCTGCGCTGCCGCGAGGCCGACATCGAGACCGGGCGCATCGCGCTGCTCGACGATGACCGCCGGCTGGCGGCGGCGCAGGGCCGGCTCTACGAGCTGGAGAGCCAGGTGCAGCTCGCCGAACAAGAGATCAGCCACGGCGAGGCGACGCTGGAGCAGATCCGGGCTCGCGCCGTCGAGTCGGCCCGCGACCGGCAGCAGTTGCAGGCCGAGATCGATCGGCTGGCGGTGTTGCGCACCGACCTCGAGCAGCACACCGATCTGATCCGCAACGAGAGCGGCGACGTCGAGCAACAGCTACGGGTCGTGATGACGCGGGTCGAGGAGCTGACGCGCTGCCGCCACGAGATGGAGCAGCGCGAGGCCGAGCTGCGCAACCAACTGCTCGAGCAGCGCACGCGCGAGGCCGAGCTGCGCTCGACCATCGACGCCAACCGGCGCCGCTGCCAGGAGCTGCGCACCGAGATCGACCGGCTGGCCGGCGAGTCCGCCGCCGCGGCCGACGCGATCCGCGCCATCGACGACGAGGCGGCAGCCAGGCGCGCCAGCTACGAGCAACTGCAGGCGGTGCGCGACCAGACCAGCGTCGAGGTCGAGCAGGCGCGCATGGAGCGCAACGCGGCCCAGGAGCGGCTGCTGGCGGCCGACCTCTCGCTGCAGCGCTGGCGCGAGCGGCTGGGTGAGCGGCGATCGCGGCTGGCCTCGCTGCAGGAGCTCGACCGCACCCACGCCGCGGCTCCGGCCGGCGTGCAGCAGGCTTTTGCCACCGCCTACGAGCTGGGCCTGCCCGGTGTCGGTGGCCTGGTGGCCGAGCTGTTGCTGGTGCCCGCGCCGTACGAGGCGGCGGTGGCCGCCCTGCTCGGCCCGTCGCTGCAATCGATCCTGGTCGACGATCTGGAGACCGCGGCCGCGCTGGCCGCGGCGCTGCGCGAGCGCGGCGTCGGTCGCGTCCGGTTCTTGCCGCGCCGCGACGTGACTCCACCCGCCGAGCCCGAGGGCGATCCGGCTGCTCTGCCGGCCCGGCCGCTGGCCGCACTGGTCGAGACCGCGCCCGAGAACCGCGAGCTCGTCAACCGGCTGTTCGGCGGCGCGCTGCTGGTCGACAGCGTCGCGCAGGCGCTCGAGCTGCGGCGCCGACGCCTGCGCGTGCCGATGGTGACGCCCGGCGGCGAGCTGGTGACCGCCGACGGCTGCCTGGCGGCGGGCGTCGAGGAGACGGCGGCCACCGGCGTGTTGCGCCAGCGCCGCGAGATGCGCGAGCTCGAGGCCGAGCTGGTCGAGCTGACCCAGCGCGTCGAGCGCGCGCAGCGGCAGCACCTCGAGGCGGCGGCACAGGCCAACGCCGAGCAGCAGCGCGCCGAGCGCTGCGCCGCCGAGCTGCACCAGTGCGAGCTGCGCCTGGTCGAGCAGGAGCAGCAACTGCGGGCGACCGCCGACCAGCAGAGCCGGCTGCGCGCGCAGGCCGACGCCGTCACCGCGACCGCGGGCCGGATCGACCGGCAACGACAGCAAGCCCAGCGCGAGGTCGAGCGCACGACGCACGAGCTGATGACGGCGCAGGCTGCGGCCGCGGCCTGCTCGATCGAGGCGCGGGCGCACGCCATAGAGTCCGAACGCATCGCGTCGCAGCTCGCTCTTCTCGTCGAGCAGCAGACCGAGGTGCGGGTCCAGGCCGGGCTGGCGCGCGAGCGCCGCGAATCGACCGAGCGCCGGCTCGCAGAGGCCCGCGCCGCGCTCGCCGACAGCGAGGCGCGCCTGCTCCGACTGGAACAGTCGATCGAGCGCGACCAGGCCGAGGAGATCCAGCGCCGCGCCGCGATCGAGTCGGCGCGCGAGACCGCCGGCCTGCGCGCGCGCGACGCCTCGGAGCTGCGCGCCAGCCTGACCTCCGACCGCACCAGCTACGAGGCCGCCGTCGAGCGCGTGTCGGGGCTGGAGGGCAGCGCGCGCGAGCTGCGGCAACAGCTCGCCCGGATGCGGAGCGAGCTCTCCACCGCCATGGTCGATCTGAACAAGCACGAGATGACCCTCGGCCACCTGGTGGAGGACACCTTTGCGCGCTTCGCGGTGCCGCTCGAGCACGCCCTGTTCGATTTTCACCTGCTGCCGATACCGGGCCCGGAGGCGACCGAACGGCTGGAGCAGGTCCGCCGCATCATGGACTCGATGGGCGATATCAACCTGGCCGCCGCGTCGGAGTTCGAGGAGATCCACACGCGCCACGAGTTCCTGAGCAGGCAGCAGGACGATCTGACCCACGCCGTCAACCAGCTACACAAAGCGATCGCCAAGATCGACCGCACCACGCGCCAGCGCTTTGTCGAGGCCTTCCAGGCGATCAACGAGAAGTTCCAGCAGGTCTTCCCGCGGCTCTTTGGCGGAGGCCAGGCCCGGCTGGAGTTGCTGGACCCCCACGACATCCTCAACTCGGGCATCGAGATCTATGCCCAGCCACCGGGCAAGAGGCTGCAGGCGGTGTCGTTGATGTCGGGCGGCGAGAAGGCGTTGACCGCGATCTCGCTCATCTTCTCGGTGTTCCTGATCAAGCCGTCGCCGTTTTGCCTGCTCGACGAGGTAGACGCCCCGCTCGACGAGGCCAACATCGACCGTTTCACGGGCCTGCTCAAGGACATCTCGCAGATCTCGCAGTTTGTCTTCATCAGCCATAACCGCCGCACGATGGAGGTCGCCGAGCGGCTGTACGGCGTCACCATGGAGACGCCCGGCGTCTCCAAGATCGTCAGCGTGCAGCTCACCGCCAACGGCGTCTCGCCGACGGTGCAGCTCAGCGCCTAGACCCGGTCCGCGCTGGTTTTTTACCTTGCGACGCCCAGGGGCATGGGCTATTCGCGCGGACTTGGAGGTTCCATGCAGGGCCTGGCAGATGCTGGCTGGCTCGCAGGGCTCCGGCTGTCGGACCTGCTGTTCTACGCCGTCGCCCTGGTGGCCGTGACCGGCGCCCTGGCGGTCGCCTTCGGCCGCAACATCGTCTACAGCGCCTTTGGCCTGCTGCTGGCGCTGTTCGGCGTGGCGGCGATCTATGTCTTCATCTCGGCCGACCTGGTGGCGGTGGTCCAGCTTCTGGTCTACATCGGCGGCGTGCTGGTCCTGATCCTGTTCGCCATCATGCTCACCAGCAAGATCGGCGACGCCCGGCGCTCGAACCTGACGCTGGCGCTGGTGCCCGGTGGCGTCATCTTCCTGCTGCTGCTCGGCCTGACCGTCTTCTTGTCTCTGACCACGCCCTGGGGGACGGTGGCCGGCCGCGGCCTGCCGACGCTGCGCGACGCGGCGCTGGAGCCGACCTCGGAGCGCATCGGAGACGCCCTGCTGACCGACTTTTTGCTGCCCTTCGAGATCGCCAGCGTGGTGCTGCTGGCAGCGCTGATCGGCGCCGTCATCATCGCGCGCAAGGAGATGCGCCTGCTGACGACGGGCGGCGGCCAGGGGAACCGGCCATGACCCTGCACGTCGGCCTGCCTCACGTGCTGGTCGTGGCGGCCCTGCTGTTCTGCTGCGGCCTGGTCTGCGCCATCACGCGCCGCAACGCGATCGGGCTGCTGATGGGCGTCGAGCTGATCCTCAACGCCGCCAACATCAACTTCGTCGCCTTCAGCCACTACCTGACCGGGCACATCGACGGCCATGTGATGGCGTTGTTCGGCATCATCCTGGCGGCGGCCGAGGCGTCGGTGGCGCTGGCGATCGTGCTCGCCATCTTCCAGACCTTCCACACCATCGACACCGCCGAGACCACGACGCTGCGGAACTGAGCGGGGGTCGGGGTCGCCGCGCGACCCGCGGGGAGAGCTGGCGCGATGCCGAATGCGACCATCACGGCACAGCCGACGGCCTTCTCGCTGCTGTTTTTGATACCGCTGCTGCCGCTGATCGGCGCCGCGATCAATCTCACGCTGGGCAAGGCGATCCAGGACCGTCTTGGCAAGGGGGCGATCCACTGGCTCGCCATCGCGATGCCCGGCCTGTCGACGCTGATCGCGCTGTTCGGCGTGTTGCCCGCGGTTGTCTCGAACCACGCCGGTGTCGCGCAGCATCTCTGGGACTGGGTTGTGGTCGGGCTGTTCGACGCGCGCCTGGCCTTTCACGTCGACTCGCTCGGCTGCGCCATGGTGCTCGCCGTCACCATCGTCGGCACCCTGATCCACATCTACTCGACCGGCTACCTGGCCGACGAACCGAGCTACTGGCGCTTCTTCGGTTACCTCAACATCTTCATGTTCGCGATGCTGGTCCTGGTCATGGGCGACAACTTCCTGCTGATGTTCGTCGGCTGGGAGGGTGTCGGCTTCGCCAGCTACGCGCTGATCGGTTTCTGGTACCGCAACCTGGACAACGCCGCCGCCGGCATGAAGGCGTTCATCGTCAACCGGGTCGGCGACTTCGCCTTTGTCGTGGGCATGGCCGCTCTGTTCTGGGGATACCAGGGCACGTTTGACAACCCCCAGTCCAGCGGCGGTAACCGCGCCTATCGGCTGAGCGCCGAGTCGCTGCAGCAGCACCGCTCCTTTGCGCCGGGACGTCCCGAGTACGAGCAGCGCGTGCTGGCCCAGGTGAGCGGAGCCCTCCCGGAACCAGCGGTCTCGATCACCTTCCGCACGCTGCAGGCGCAGCTCGCCGAGCCGACCGGCGGCACCGTGCCCGACCGCGTCTGCGAGCACGGCCATTGTCACGACGCCGAGCGGCCCCAGACGCGCGGCGACCTGCTGGCCAAAAAGAGACTGTGGGGCGTGCCGCTGCTGGTGCTGGTGTGCATCCTGTTCTTCGTCGGCGCCACCGGCAAGAGCGCACAGTTGCCCCTCTTCGTCTGGCTGCCCGACGCCATGGCCGGCCCGACGCCGGTCTCGGCGCTGATCCACGCCGCCACCATGGTGACCGCGGGCGTCTACATGGTGGCCCGGCTGCACTTTCTGTACGCGCTGGCGCCGCCGGCCATGACCGTCGTCGCCACGGTCGGCGCGCTGACCGCGCTGTTCGCCGCCACCATCGGTTTCTTCCAGCACGACATCAAGAAGGTGCTGGCCTACTCGACGGTGTCGCAGCTCGGTTTCATGTTCATCGGCGTCGGCGTGGGCGCCTACTGGGCCGGCATCTTCCACCTGGTCAACCACGCCTTCTTCAAGGCCTGCCTGTTCCTCGGCAGCGGCTCGGTGATCATGGGCAGCCGCCACAACCAGGACATGCGCTGGATGGGAGGCCTCAAAAAGCACATGCCGCGCACGGCCTGGAGCTACCTGGTCGCCTGCATGGCGATCAGCGGCTTCCCGTGGGCGGCCGGCTTCTTCTCCAAGGACGAGATCCTGTGGAAGGCCTTTGACTCGTACAACATGCTGCTGCCCGGCGGCGGTCTGATCATCTGGGGGCTGGCATTCGTCGCCGCCACCGGCACCAGCTTTTACATGTGGCGCAGCTACTACGTCACCTTCACCGGCGTCGATCGCCACGACCAGATGCCGCCCGACGTGGCGGCCGCGCTTCACGCCAAGCACCAGGCCGATCAGGGCACCCTGTTCTTTCCGCCCGACATGGGCGAGCAGAGCCACACCGAAGACGGTCACCGGCCGCACGGCCGCGGCGAGAACGGGCACGGGCATGGCGCCGGGGCACCCGCCTGGGTACCGCGCGAGTCGCCGCTCAACGTGACGCTGGTGCTGGCGATCCTGGGCATCGCGTCCCTGGTGCTGGGCATCGCGCTCGGATTTCCGGCTCTGTGGGCGCACACCTTGCACCTGCCGATCCCCAACCTGTTCGAGGATTGGGTGCACCACAGCACCGCCAGCAGCGCCGCCCTGATCGACAGCGCGGGCCACGGCGTCGGCATCGAGTGGCTGCTGGCCGGCGGCAGCGTGCTGGTCGCCACCATCGGCTGGGCCGGCGCGCGCGCGCTGTACCGCAACCGCGGCCTGCCGCTGGCGGACGAGAAGCTGGCGCAGTTCGACGTGGCGTCGACTCTGCGGGCGCTGGCGCGGCCGCGGCAGCCGATCCCGTCCGAGGGCGCCTGGGCGATCCTGGACGCGATCGAGAACGCCGTCGCAGTGCCGATGCGCTGGCTGGCGCGCGGCCTGCTGGCGGTCGGCGGCCTGTTCGGCGAAGGCTTCAACCGCCTGGTGCGCGGCGGCTGGCGGCTGGTGGCCGACAAGTACAGGGTCGACGAGCTGTATCATTTTCTCGTCGTCAAGCGGGTGCTGCAGTTGACGCGGCTGGCGGGCTGCTGCGACCGCTGCGTGGTCGACGGCGCGGTCAACCTGGTGGGCTGGATCGGCCGCATCGCCGGCTTCATCAGCGGCGCCATCGACAAGATCTTCGTCGACGGCGCGGTCAATGGCGTGGCGGCAGTCACGCTGGCCGTCGGCGGCCGCCTGCGCCGGCTGCAGGGCGGGCGCATCCAGGGCTACCTGCTGGGCGCCGTCGGCGG
>JAFGSX010000085.1 GCA_016934455.1 Deltaproteobacteria bacterium | reverse complement strand
GCAGCTCGGGGGAAGCGGGCGTCATCTGCTGGCGGGCATCGAGGGGCCGTTCAACCGCAACTTCGGCCGCCTCTTCGTGCAGGCCACGGCCACCGACATCGCGGTCCGCGGACCTTTCGCGAATCTGACGCTGGGACGCGACAGCGATCGTTTCGACCTGGCCGGGCACGGGGTGTGGAGCGTCGGTGGCAGCGCTGGCTACGAGGCCGGCTGGCTGCGCGGCGAGGTGGGCTCGTCCTACGATCAGTACAAGTACACCTACTACCACACCGTCGACGAGATCGAGGACGTGCGCACCTTCTACGGCGAGCTGCGGGTGCGTCCCCGGGGCTACCTGTCGGTGCGCGCGCGCTATCAGTTCGAGCGCTTTGCCTGGGACGTGCACACGCTGTGGTTCAGCCTGGCGCAGGCGTACTGAGGTCGGCCATGGCAAGCTCGCGGCGAACTGTGTTGTGGATCGGGGCGGCGCTGTTGGCGCTGCCGGCGGGCGGGCTGCTGGCCGGCGAGAGCCGGCTCTTCTCGCACCGGCAGCACGTCACCGATCTCGGCGCCGCCTGCGATGATTGCCATCGAACGGCGACGACCGGGCTGCCGAAGCTCGACCGCGAGACCTGCGCGAGCTGCCACCAGGAGCTGCCGGCGTGGCGCCTGCCGGGTCGTTCCCGCTCGCTCGCCATCGAGTTCCCGCACACCGCGCACGCGGCCGGGCTCGCCTGCCGGCGGTGCCACGCGGAGGTGATCGCGGATCGCATCGCGGACGGCGCGCCACTGCTGGAGCGAGCCGCGTGCGAGAGCTGCCACGGCGAGGTCGGGGTGGCCAGCGGCGAGCGCGCCTGCCGCGGCTGCCACGGCGTCGACGAACGCGGGATCGTGCCGGCCGATCACCGGCAGACCTGGCTGGCGCGGCACGGCCGCGAGGCGCGCTGGCGCGTCTTCGACGATCACGGTCGCGACTGCGCGGCGTGCCACCGCTCCGAGGCCTGCGCCGGCTGCCACCGCGAGCGCATGCCCAGGGACCACAGCGGCCTGTGGCGCGTGCGCATGCACGGCTCGGCCGCGGCCTGGGACCGCGACCGCTGCCGGACCTGCCACGAGACCGGTGTCTGCGAGCGCTGCCACCAGACCAGCGAGCCGGTCAGCCATCGCGGCGCCTGGCGCAAGAACCACGGTTTTGCCGCGGGCGGTTTCGACGGCAACTGCACGGTGTGCCACCAGCGCGCGTGGTGCCTCGGTTGCCATCGAGGAGGCGGGCGATGAGCGCGCCGGTATCGGGGATCGCCGTTGCCGCTGCGGCGGCGAGCGCGCTGCTGGTCGCCGCCTGCGATCGGGCACCGCTGGCGAGCGGGCTGCCGGCAGCGGCGCAGACGAGCTGCAGCGCCTGCCACGGCTCGGTGGACAACGCCGCGCCACCCGCCGCCGCCGATGGCGAGAGCGCGAGCAGCGTGCTGGCGGTCGGCGCTCACCAGCAGCACCTGCGCGCCGGCAACCTGCGCAACCCCATCGCCTGCGGCGAATGCCACCTGGTGCCGACTCTGGTCGATGCGCCGGGCCATCTCGATCCGGCGCCGGCCGAGGTGCGATTCGGAGAGCTGGCCCGCCACGGTGACGCCGCCCCGAGCTGGAATCGCGAGCGCGCGGCATGTCGCAACGTCTACTGCCACGGCGCCTCGCTCGCCGGTGGCCAGCAGACCGAGCCGGTGTGGACGCAGGTCGACGGATCGCAGCGCGCCTGCAGCGCCTGCCATGGATTCCCGCCGCCGCCCCCCCACCCGCCGCTCGCAGGCTGCAAGTACTGTCACCCGGCCACGCTGCTCGACGACGGTCGGATCGACCTGGCGGCCGCTCTGCACGTCGACGGCAAGGTGGACGTCACGTCGGGATGCACGCGCTGCCACGGCTCCTCGGAGGGTCCGGCACCGCCGGTCGACCTGCAGGGAAATTCGGAGACCAGCGCCATCGGCGTCGGCGCGCACCAGTCGCACCTGCGGGCGGGCCAGTACCGCCAGGCCATCGCGTGCGGCGAGTGCCACCTGGTTCCGGCGGCGCTGGTCGCGCGCGGGCACGTCGACGGGCTGGGGCCGGCGGAGGTGCGGTTTGGGACCGACGCGCTGGCGCGCGCCGACGGTGCCACACCGACCTGGCAGCGGGAGGGCTCGACGCCCAACTGCTCCGACGTCTACTGCCACGGTGCGACGCTCGGCGGCGGTCTGATCACGGAGCCGGTCTGGACCCGGGTCGACGGGAGCCAGGTCGGCTGCGGGACCTGCCACGGCCTGCCACCGCCGCCTCCCCACCCGGACGACGGCGACTGCGCGCAGTGTCATTCGCGCACAGTGTCGAGCGATGGGACCATCGATGTGGCTGGCGGCGCGCACATCGACGGCACGGTGACGCAGTTCTGAGCCGGCGCGGCTCCGGGCAGGCCCGAAAATGGCCCTGCCGCGGGTCCCAGTCTATAGTAGGGGTAATGGAACCCTCCTCGGCGCGGCGGAGAGGCCCGCGGCAAGAGGAGGCGCTCGTCGGGTCGCTTGCCGATGCCGCACGCGTTTGTCCATCTGTTCGCCATCGACCGCATTCGCGGCGACGCCCGGTTGCACCCGCTGGCGCGCGAGGCGCTCGGCCGCCTGCCGGCATTTGGCCGGCTGGGCGCGATTTTGCCCGACCTGCCCTATTTTTCCTCCATCTGGTGGCGCGCGCTGTGGCACCGGGTCGGTCTGCTGCCGCCGGGTGCTCGCTGGGCCGATCGTCTGCACCACCAGCGTCCGCTGACGGCCGGGCTCGCCCTGCTGGTGCCACGGGCAGCCTCGCGGCTGGGACCGCTGGCGCGGCTGGCGATCGGCGCCGGCTACTTCTCGCACGCCGCTCTGGACAGCGCGTTGCATCCGCTGGTGTACCGGCTGATCGCGGAGGGGGGGGCGCAGGGCAAGCGGGCGCAGCGGGCGCAGCACATGCTGATCGAGAAGGTGCAGGCGCGCTGGCTGATCGAGCACTGGCTCGGCTACGACCTGATCGACGCCCCGCCGCTGATCGAGATCGGTCGGCTGGATCCGAGCGTGTGCACCGATCGCGTGCTGCTCCAGATCGAGGCATCGCTGCGCCAGGTCTTCGGTCGCGGTCCGCGGCCGGCGCAGGTCCTGGACTGGATCAACGGGCTGGCCTGGTACAGCGCGCGGGTGCGCGGTCGCATCACCGAGGCCGAGGGCCCGGCCGCCGATCCGGTCGCGCTGCGCGAGCGCTATTTCACCGCGGTCGATCTCTGCGCCCAGTACGAGCGCGCCGCCGATCGGGCGGTGGAGTGGATCCATCGTATCTCGACCACCTTCGAGCCGGGGGACATGCTGCCAGACGCGTTCAAGTCGCTGCAGGCGCAGTTCCCCGAGATCAACATCGATCAGGCGAATGATCCGTTGCTAGAGCAGGAGCAGGCGGCAAATCGGAGTTGAAGCCGTCGCACCTGCTGGCTACGATCATATATGGGAGCCAAATGACGGGAATCGGGTGACGAGCCAGCCTGCTGCGGTTTCTGGCGAAGGAACGAAGGTGGTCGAGCATATACATCGGGCCGCGCAAAAATCGTTACGCGGCCGCGTGTTGGACCTTCTGCTGGCCGTCCCTCTGGCGGCGCTGCTCGGTTTTGGCGCGCAGCAGCCGGTGCAGCTCGCCGGGACCGGCCCGCTGGCCGCGCCCCGTGGCCTGGAACAGCCAGCACCGCTGCTCGAGAGCCAGCCCGACGGCACCTACAGCCTGACCTCGCTGCGCCTGGTCAGCAAAGTGGTGCTGCTGATCAAGGAGAACTACGTCGATCAGAGCCGGATCCATCCGCGCGAGATGCTGGTCGCGGCCATGAACGCGGTCGAGCGCGAGGTGGCCGAGGTCATGGCGCACGAGTCGCTCGATCAGTCCGAGATGACGGTACAGGTGGGCGCGATCGACCGGACCTTTGCCTTGGCCGAGGTCGGCTCGCTGTGGGAGATGACCTTCAAGCTGCGCGAGGTGTTTCAATTTCTCGATCGCGAGCTGCCGGCCGAAATCGACCGGAGGGATATCGAGTACGCGGCCATCAACGGCGTGCTGTCGACGCTGGATCCGCACTCCGTGCTGCTCGTTCCGGAGCTGTACGAGGAGATGAAGATGTCGACCCGCGGCGAGTTCGGCGGGCTCGGCATAGTGATCGCGATCCGCGATGCCAAGTTGACAGTGGTGGCGCCCATCGACGGCACACCCGCCCACCAGGCCGGCCTCCGGCGCCTCGACCACATCGTGCGCATCGGCGACGAGTCGACGGTCAACATGGCGCTCGACGAGGCGGTCAAGAAGCTGCGCGGCCCACCGGGCACGCAGGTGACCATCTGGGTGCAGCGCGAGCAATGGCCAGAGCCGCGCAAGTTCGTGCTCACCCGAGCCAACATCAAGATAGAGAGCGTGTCGGCCGCCGAGCTGCTGGACGGCGACATCGGCTACGTCCGCATCAAGAACTTCCAGTCCGACACCACGCAGGAGCTGGAGCGGCAGCTAGCGCGCCTCGAGAGCCGCTCCCAGAAGGGTCTGCGCGGCCTGATCGTGGATCTGCGCGACAATCCGGGCGGTCTGCTGGAGCAGGCGATCGCGGTCAGCGACGTCTTTCTCGAGGCCGGGGTGATCGTCAGCACGGTGGGCGTGGGCAAGCCGAAGATCGAGACCGCGCGCTGGGCCAACAGCAAGACCGAGCTGCCGATGGCGGTGTTGGTCAACGGCGGCAGCGCCTCGGCGTCGGAGATCGTGGCCGGAGCCATCAAGAACAACGACCGCGGGATCGTCATCGGCGAACGCACCTTTGGCAAGGGCTCGGTGCAGGTG
>JAFGSX010000084.1 GCA_016934455.1 Deltaproteobacteria bacterium | reverse complement strand
TCATGGCCGTCTATGGCCACTCACTCGCTCGCTCCTCGCCGCCTTGCATCTGACCATTTCTCGTCGGCCTCTTGGATAAACGGCCATCTGCGGCGCTGCGCGGAGTCGCGGCGGTCCCCGACGGATATCGACTCACATCGGGAGAGGACTCATCTGGCCACCGGTGCGGCCGGCGCCACGTGCTCGATCGCGCCCGCGTCTGGCCGGTGCCGCGCCTCGGGCAGATGGCTGTCCCAGCACTCGACCGAGCAAAAGATGAGCTGCGTGCGCTTGCGGTTGCAGGTGCTGACGCTGCACAGGTAGTAGGTGGCGCCGCACAGGATCTCCTTCTTGCACACGCTGCATTTTTTCCAGACCTGCGCCATCGTCTTCACCCCGTTTCCCGCAACCGCGATCGCCTACCCATCGCCACCGCCGTCAGCGGCTGGCGCGCCTCCGCCACCGCTTGAGCGGATTACCCAACACCACCATCGAAAAGAACAGCATCAGCGTCAACCCGGAGTTCTGCGAGCAGTTCTGGCAACTGTCGCGCGCGCAGACGCCGACGGCGCAGACGCCGTTGCTGCAGCGGTTGCCGCCGGCGCAGTCGTCGTCGCTGCCGCAGCTCTCGCCCGCCGCCGCCTTGGCCGCGCACTGGTAGCGGCCGGCGGTCACCTCGACGCAGCGCCGGTCGGGGCCGCAGTCGTCGTCATAAGCCGAGGTGCAGGTAGCGCCCAGACCGAGATAGGGAACGCAGATCATCTGGTAGCCCGCGTCGTCGCGATACTCGCAGCGCCCGTCGGCGCAGACGCTGTCCGTGTCACTGCACGGCTGGTACAGACCGGCTCCGACCAGGCAGGTGTGACTCGTGGTGCTGCAGTAGTGGCCGGTCGGGCACTGGTACGTCCAGCTACAGGGATCGCCGGCCAGCAGACCGCCCTCGTAGGTGCGGCAGACGCCGACCTGGCCCTCGCCCGACGCGCTGCACATCGGTCCCGCGTTGAAGTAGACCGGGGTATCCGGATCCGGGACCGTGCACTCTTTGCTCAGATCATAGCGGTCGCCGCAGGCCTCGCCCTGCGCTGGCCGGCGGGTGCAGATGCCGCTGGTGGCGCTGGCCGCGGCGCGCTTGCAGTAGAGATAGCTACCCGCGCAGCTACCCTGCACGCTGGTGGCGAGCGCCGGCGCGGTGCAGGCCGCGCCCTCATCGCCGCGCAGCGCGCATTCGCCGACGCCGTCGCGGTCGTCGTCCTGGCAATAGTCGCCGGCCGCCATGCAGTTGCCGCCGACGCCCTCGAGGGAATGATCGATCACGCACGGCTGGCCGCGATAGGCCGGCGCCCGGCACAGGCCGTTGATGCAGGTGTTGCCGAGCAGGCAAGGACCGATGTTGGCCCCGCAGCTCTGACCGGCGGCGCGATAGCTCCGGCAGTGCGACGGGACAGCCGAGTCGGGCGAGTCTCCGGTGCAGGGCGAACAAGGCTCACAGGCGCCTCTGAAGCCGGTGCACTCCTGGCCATTGGCGCGCGGCGCGGCGCACACGCCGCCATCGTAGGTGCCTGGCCCGCAGGTCAGACTGCTGGCGCACTCCTCGCTTTCGGTGCAGGGCTGACCGTCGACCGGCAGCGGCCGGCAGTGGCCGTCGTCGCAGTAGAGACCGTCGGCGCACACGACCTGTCCAGCGTCCAGATAGCCGCACGCCTGGTCCACGCCGGCCGGCGGCAGGTCGGGCGTCTCCACGCACACGCCATTGACACACGAGCCGTTGTCGCAGCGATCGAACAGATCGCAGCTCTGGTCGGTCGCCACCGGCTGCACGCAGGTGCCGGTGCAGCCGCTGGCCGTGCGCTTGCAAAAGTAGCCCGCGCCGCATTCCCAGTGCTCCTCGCAGCTTCCGTTGGGGGCCACCAGCCCGACCAGCCAGCCGTCGCAGCCGACGATGTAGCCGGCAGCGTCGCCCACGCCGGCGTCAAAACGGCTGCTCGCCACGTTGATCAGACCGCCGCGCTCGTCGATGAAGAGGCGGCCGTCGCGCAGGCACTGCATGGCCAGGGTGCCGTTGTACTGGGCGCGGTTGGCGTTGACCGAGACCGCGACACGGGCCGCCAGGGCACGCGCGAAGACCGGCGCGTCGGCCACGCAATCGACCTTGAGCGCCTCGGGCGAGAAATCGAGCAGATCGAAGAGATCGTCGTTGCGCTGGCCGCCGCAGCGTTCGGGGCTGGCCACCTGCGCGGTCGCTGCCGCGTAGCCGACCAGTATCCTGAAGTAGCCCGAACCCAGCGCCTCGCACAGGCGCGCGAGCGGGATCGCGTCGAGCGCCAGCAGGCCGCCCTCCGGCGTCTGCCGATCCACTGTCACGCTGCGGTCGCGGCCGACCGCCGTGTCCGGTCCGACCGCCGCGTCGTGACCGACCGCCGTGTCCGGTCCGACCGCCGCGTCGTGACCGACCGCCGTGTCCGGTCCGACCGCCGCATCGTGGCCGACCGCCGTGTCCGGTCCGACCGCTGCATCGTGGCCGACCGCCGCATCCTCGACCGGTTGCGGTGTACAGCCACCGCAGCCGGCGCCTCCGGCCAGGATCGTCACCAGCGAGATCGCAGTCAAAGGGCAAGATCGATTGCGGGACATGCGGACCTCCATCGCATTTGACTGTTGGCCGCGCACGATAACACAGCTTGCCCGGCCTAAACCCTCAGCTCGCTTGAATTGAACCAATTTTAGGCAGGGGCCCGCTGATCGGCGTAGGTCTTTTTATCTTCGCAGGCTCAGAAAAAAGCCTTTCGCCGGCCCCCTGCCAAACGGGATCGACTGAAGTGAGCTGAGGGTCCAGGGCGACCGACCCCGGACTGCGCTATGATGAAAAGATGGTCGCGCTGGGAGCTGCCGTTCTGCTGACGGCGTTGCTGGGCCAGGACCTGGACCGCGTCAACCATTCGCCGCGCGTGGTGGCCGCGCGCCAGCAGCGCGCCCGGCAGGTCGAGCAGCTTTTTGTCGCCAAGGGCGTGCCCTACCCGCCGCCGGCGGTCCTGGTGCGCATCCTCAAGCACGAGGATCAGCTCGAGCTGTGGGCGGGCAAAGGCGGCGAGCGGCTGACGCTGATCAAGAGCTATCCGATCTGCTCCAGGTCCGGCGGGCTCGGCCCCAAGCGCCGGCTCGGCGACCTGCAGGTGCCCGAGGGCTTCTACCGCATCAGCCAGTTCAACCCGGTTAGCAACTTTCACCTGTCGCTGCGCGTCAACTACCCCAACGCCTCGGACCGGGTGCTGAGCGACCGCAAGCACCCGGGCGGCGACATCTTCATCCACGGTTCCTGCGTCACCATCGGCTGCATCCCGATCGAGGACGGCCCGATCGAGGAGCTGTTCCTCTCCCTGCTCGACGGCCAGCGCGCGCACCGCGGCGAGATCCCGGTGCACATTTTTCCGGCGCGCATGGACGACGATGGCATGGCGCTGCTGCAGCGCGAGGCCAGCGCCACCGGCCTGCACCTGGAGTTCTGGAAGAGCCTCAAGCCCGGCTACGACGCCTTCGAGCGCACGCGCAAGGTGCCGCGCGTCAGCGTCGACCGGACAACCGGCGCCTACCGGATCGAGGTGGTCGAGTAGCTAGCGCCGCCGCTAAGAACCCAGCGCCCGCCCCTTCTTGAGGGCGTCGATCAGGATCGCCAGCTTGCGGTCGACGGCGTTGCGGCAGCGCCGGTCGCACTGGTTGAGGTTCTCGATGCGGCGGCACTCCTGGCCGCAGGCGTCGCTGCCGTAGAGCGACGGCAGATCGGCCGGCGCCGACGGCGCCTCGACCAGGTAGCGCAGCTTGGCGGCCAGCACCGAGATGGTGCTGCCGCAGGCGTGCTCGAACACCAGCAGGTTGGCCGCGGGCAGGTCGGGCACCACCTGGAGGCCGAGGATGCGCACCCTGGGGTCGCGCAGAAAATCGCTCCAGCGCTGCCAACTCTGGCCGCACGCGCCGCAGGTTCGCACCGGTGCCGACGCGGTAGCAATTGGCGGCTTGTCGTCGGGCATGAGACGGACATAGCGCAGACGCTGCGCTGCGGCAACAACGCGCCGCCGCGGGCTCCGCGCTCGCCCGGAGCCTTGACAGCGGCCGCGTGCGGCGGCTATGCCAGCGCTGCGCGGGTCGTTCGCGCCCAACCGGAAGGAGCGATCCATGTACGCCGACAGCGTGCGCGACCACCATCGCAATGAGATCGCCGCCTTTGCCAGGGTGGGCCAGAAGTACCGCATCCCGCACCAGGGCAGGCAGCAGACTATCGCCAGGTACGGCGCGTGAAGCCCCGCATGCGCTTTCTGACGCCGGCGCTGCTGCTCGCCGCAATGGCCTGCCAGGCGCCGACACCGGCCACGCCGTGCGCTGCCGCTTCGGACTGTCCCCCCGGTCACCTGTGCGACGCGTTCTACGGGTACTGCATCGCGGCCGCGGGCCGGGACGGCGGCGCCGCCGATCGACTCCACCTCGACGCTGCGTTGCGCGACAGCGCGATCGACACCGCGTCCCCCGACGCTGCTGGCCCGCCGCTGCAGATCTTCCGCTCGGTCGGCCCAAACAACCGAGCGCCGCTCGCCAGCCACAGCGGCTCGCTGTCAGTGTATTCCGGTGTCGCCAACATCGCTCCCGGCCCTGGCGACCGGATCGGGGTCGGCGACATACTCGCATACTCGGCATACAGTGGCGGCGGCTACGACACGGCAGCGATGATCGTCCGGCGCATCAGCGCAACCTCCTATGAGGTGCGCACCATGGACGGGGACTCAGCGCCAGACACCAGCTCCGACACGACAATGTGGAAGATCTTTAGGGCCCACACCTCTCTGGCCGAAGCGCTGCGCGGCGATCTCAATTCCGGTCTTCAGAGCCTGGGCTTGACGCTGCCCCCGGAAACCGGCGACCTGGTGGGGAGCAATCGCGTGCTCAACATTCTCTGCTACGCCGACGCCGTCGACACCGAAAGCGCCAGCCTGGGCGAAGTGACGACCTCCCCTGTCCACCGGGTCCGCATCTACACCCCCCATCTCGCGTCGGAGGTGGGCGTCTCGCAGCGCCACGCCGGCACCTGGAGCGAGAGCGTCTATACCATCCGCAACAACTTCTCCGAAGACATCCTAGTCAGCGCCGACCACGTCACGATCGAGGGGTTGCAGATCGACGTCGTCGACACCGGCGGGTACAACGTCGGCGTGAGCGTCTATGCGGTGGGGGCCGGGGCCCGGATCGAAGTCCTGGGCTGCATCTTCAGGGGAGATGGCGCGGCCAGCGGGCCAGAGTACATCGCGGCCGAGATCTGGGAAAGCAACGAGGGCGCCACCCTGCGGCTCGCCAACAACCTGATCTACGGCATGGGCGGCGGCTTTGAGAGCGCCTGTGCGATCTGCGCCTTCTCGAGCCGGATCGAGGCGTACCACAACACCATCGTGGACGCGCCGATCGGCGCCCAGGTCGTCTTGCCCTGCCCCGGAATTCTCGCCATCAACAACCTGTTCGCCGATTGCGATAGACCGGCCGACGGCCGTTTTATCGACGGAACCGACTACAACGCCACCACCAGCGCCAACCTCGGCTACGTCACGACCACTTCGCCGAGCCACGATCGCGTGGGGCAGGTCTTCGGGTTCGTCGCGGCGACGGCCTGCAATTTCCACCTGACCGCGGGCGACAGCGGCGCGCGAAACGCCGGATCCACCCTGCCGCAGGTGACCACCGACATCGACGGCCAGCCGCGTACCGTTCCCCGCGACATAGGTGCCGACGAGGTCGAGTGAACCCGACTGGCGCGCGCCCCCCCCCTTGGCGAGCCATGGCCAAGCGCCGGTTTTCGTGGCTATCCTGGGGGATGCTCCCGTTG
>JAFGSX010000083.1 GCA_016934455.1 Deltaproteobacteria bacterium | reverse complement strand
GCGCCGACGTCACCGGTGTGCTGGTTGCCGGCGACAAGCCGATAGGAGTGCTGGGAATCCACGAGTGCGAGTACGTGCCGCAGGATCTTGCTGCCTGCGACCACGTCGAGGAGATGCTGCCGCCGATCGAGACCTGGGGCGACGAGTACGTGGCGGCCATGCCCAAGATGCGCAACGTCAACGTCAGCAGCGCCAACAACAACGAGCGCATTTTCTACAAGATCGTCTCCGCCGCGGCCAACAACGTCATCACGCTCACCCCGCCGCCGACCGACGTGGCCAATGCGCACGACGACACTACGACCACCTGCCCGACCGTCAACGGCGTCTTCGGGCTGGGGGAGGGGCAGTACTGCGAGTTTGGCTCGCGCAATCACTTTCGCATCAGCGGCAGCCAGCCGTTCATGGTCGGCGTGATGTTCTCTGGTCAAGACTCAACCGGCCTGGTCGGCACCGCGGTCCACGCCGGCGACCCGTCGCTGTCGCTGCTGGTGCCGGTGGACCAGTACCGGCGCGACTACTCGTTTTTGGTGCCGGACACCTACCACGCCGACTACGTGACCGTGGTCTTCAACGCCACCACCTCGACCATCGAGCTCGACGACACCGCCATCAATCCGGCGGCCGCCGCCGACAGCGACATCGGCACCACCGGCTGCAAGCTGGTCGGGCCAGCGGTCGCCATCAGCGGCACCGTTTACTCGGTGATGCACGTCAAGCTGGCGCGCGGCGCGCACACCATGAAGTCGGTATCGGTGGCCAATCCGCAGCGCGAGGGCGACCGCTTCGGCATCTTCAACTACGGCTACGACGACTACGTCTCGTACGGCTATCCGGGCGGGCTCGACCTGGTGCAGAGCTTCACCTATCCCAACCTGCCCAGTTTTTAATTCGAAGGGGCGTCGGCCGCCCCTTCCCCCGCCGGAATGAATCCGTCGGGGCCCCCATCCCGGCAGCATCGCTTTTTTTTCATGGTGAGGCGTCGGCCGCCCCTTCCCCCGCCGGAATGAATCCGTCGGGGCCCCCATCCCGGCAGCATCGCTTTTTTTTACTTGGTGGGGCGTCAGCGCTGCAACCGCGCCGCGGTATGCTATTCTATTAGCGTTTGAACCGTGACCGCGGAGGGCATGTCGTGTCCACGACATCATACCGAATCAATCTGATTCGACCCTATTGTGGGGCCCCGCTTTCCCCCCCACACGAGCAGACAAATCAGATTGATTCGGGATTGCATGCAGTGGGCGCCGGTCGGCGGCGCCGTCTCGACATCTTGCTGCTGGGCGCCGCGCTGCTCGGCGCCTGCTCCGGCTCGACCGACTGCGGCGGCTGCCTCGGCCCGCTGACCGCGACCTTCCCCGAGGCCAGCAAGATCAACAGCGTGGTCCAGACCCGGCTCACGCCGCGCGGCGTCGATTTTCTCGAGCAGAACCTGCCGACCATCCTGCAGTCTTTTATCTCGATCCCGTGCGGCACCTCAGTGCCTGCGGCCCAGCGCGTGCCCTGCCCCGACGGTATGACGTGCGTCGGCGGCGATCACTGCGTGCGCAGCGGCCAGCGCATCGCCCAGATCGGGTTCAAGATCCCATTCATCGAGCAGTTGGATCCAGCCTGGTGCCTGGGCCGGCTGTCGCTGTGCGAGAACCCCGGGTCCACCGACTGCCTGGCGTACATCGAGCTGCTCTCGACCACCATCACGCCGACGACGCCGGCGCACCTGAACATCTCCGTCCCCAACACCACCTACACTACCTGGATCCCGTCCATCCTCGAGCGCTCGGCCTGGTACTGCCCGATGCCCGCGCCCGATTGCAAGATCAGGGTCACCAAGAAGAACCGCACCATGGCGATAGGCGCCGACATGGCGACCGACAACCCGCTGCAGCGACTCGAGCTGAAGATCGGCGACCCCGACATCCCGCTCACCGCGGACGACATCGAGCTCGACAACGCCGGCGGCGTCGCCGACTGGATCGGCTGCAAGGTGGCCGACCTGCTACTGCCGCTCTTCTTCCCGCTGTTCCGCGACACATTGATCAACCAGATCAACTCCACCGTCAAGGACGCCGCCAGCGATCAGCTTGTCGAGGGCTGCGATTCCAGCGCGACGCCACCCGAGCGCTGCAACAGCTCGTTCTCGACCACCTGCGACAGCGACAAGCGCTGCCACTTCGCGAGCAGCGGCAGATACGTGCCCAAGCTGCTCGGGCTCGAGGGCGAGATCGATCTGGCCGCCATGCTCGGCGCCTTTGCCGGCCAGGCGGCTCCGGTCGCGATCTCGGCCGGCGCCGGCGGCTACTCGGAGGTGGTGCGATCGGGCATCGAGGTCGGCCTGCGCGGTGGCGCCAGGACCACCCCGGCCACCTGCGCGCCGCCGCTGCCCGCCGACCTGCCGCTGCCGCCGCGCCTGCGCTTCACCGACACCATCCAGCCGCCGGAGGGCTCGACCAGCCGGCCCTACATGGTCGGCATCGCCATCGCGGACCGCCTGCTCGAGGAGACCGGCCGCGCGGTGGTCAGCTCGGGCGCTCTGTGCCAGCGGCTCGACGCCGGGCTCTCCTCGTTCGTCAACACCGGCGCCATCGGCCTGCTCGCCAGCTCGCTCAACTGCATCACCCGCAACAGCGCACTGCCGGCGCTGATCGAGATCCTGCCGCGCGCGCCGCTGTCCATCGACATCGGCCTCGGCACCTCGCGCATCGACCCGCAGGACCCCGACCAGACCATCCTCGACCGGCCGCTGCTCACCTTTCGCGCGCACGATCTCGACCTCGATCTGTACGCGTTGCTCGACGACCGCTACGCCCGCTTCATGACCATGCGCGTCGACCTCGCCATCGGCATCGGCCTCGAGGACGACGGCAACGGCAACCTGCTGCTGCTGGTATCCGGCCCCGAGACCTGGCTGACCCACATCGAGGTGCTCAACAGCGAGCTGCTGACCGACGATCCGGACGACATCGCGGACGCGGTGCCATCGCTGATCGGCGCCCTGATCAGCCAGCTCGCGCCGCAGCTCCAGCAGACTTTTTCGATCCCCGACCTGGCCGGTTTCGGGCTGCACAACCTGACCATTCGCGGCGTCGAGCCGCGCCTCAACAACGGCACGCCGGTGCTCGATCCCGCCGGCAATGCAGTCTACGAGTTCCTCGGACTGTACTCGGATCTCGTCTTCGACCCGGCGCAGGTGCCGGGACAGCCGCTGCGGACGGTGGTGGACACCATCGCCTCGGTGCGCGAGCTGCAGGTGCCGCCGGCGTCCGGCTTCAGCGTCGACAGCCCGGGCGGGCTGCAGGAGCCCAAGCTGCTGCTCGACGTCGCGCTCGCCAATCGACCGGACAGCGATCGCGCCGAGTTCAGCTACCGCGTCGACGGCGGCTTCTGGCGGCCGTTTCACCGCGGCGCCGTGCTGCACGTCGTCGATCCCATCCTGCACCTGATGGCCCGGCATCGGGTAGAGGTGCGCGGCCGGCTGGTCGACGCACCGGCGACGCTCGATCCCGAGCCGGCCGTGATCGACGTGATCATCGATCCGCTGCCGCCCGAGGTGACGCTGGCGATCGACAAGGATGGCCCGCGGGCGCTGCTGCAGGCGTCCGACGCGATCACCGCCGCCGACGACCTGCTCGTGCGCCATCGCTTCGACCTGGGCGCCTGGAGCGAGCAGCGGGGTCTGGCGCCGATCGCGCTGCCGACCATGGTCGGCCTCGAGCACCGGCTCGACGTCGAGGTGATCGACGAGGCCGGCAACGCCGCCGCGGCGAGCCTCGGCGGCCTGCCGCTGGTTCCCGCCGGGCCCGATCAGATCGCAGCCGAAGACGACCCGGGTGCGGCGGCGACGGCGGCAGAGGCGACGGGCTGCGGCTGCTCGGCAGCGGCCCCACTGCCGAGCGCGCTCGCGCTGCTCGTCGCGCTCGGCCTGATCCGGCGCCGTTCCTAGGCCCACCGCTCACTTCAATCGATCTCGCGCGACGGGGGGCCGGCGGGAGACTTTTTTCCGAGCTCGCGAGGATAAAAAGGCTCACGCCGAATAGACGGGGCCCCGTCGAGAATTGACTCAACTCAGGCGAGCGGTGGGTCTAGAGCGCGTCTCCCGCGACCGCGATCCCGCCGCCGGCGTCGATCTCGATGTCGATGTGGCCGACCACCCGCATCTCCGGCCCGAGCTGAGTCGGCTGCGGGCAATTCGTCGACGTCGTCACCGTGCCGGCACCGGTCAGGTAGGCTGGCACTCCGGCCGCGGTCAACCGCGCCAGGACCTCGGGCGCCGGATGGCAGTACGCATTGTCGGTGCCGACCGAGATCAGCGCCGCCCGCGGCGCCAGCAGCGCGAGCGCGCCGGCCGCGGTGCTGGTGGCCGAGCCGTGGTGATTGAGGTGCCACAGAGCGACGTGTCCGATGGCCTGGGCCAGCGGCGTCTCGACGTCGACCGTGCCCGCGCCTCCCCCGGTCAGGTCGCCCGACACCAGCAGCCGGCTGCCGCCGAACTCGAACAGCAACCCCACCGAGTCTGCGTTGTCGTCGTCGGTGGCCACCTGGCCGCCGCCCGTGAGCGCGCCGCGCACGGCCACGCAGCGCGCGCTGGCGTCGCCCAGCGCGATGACCTGATCGACCGCCATGGCCTGGCGGCGGCCGACCGTCAACTCGCGGTAGCGCGCGCAGACCTCCGTGGTGCAGGCGGCCGCGCCGCCGTTGTCCCAGATACCGCGCGCCGGCACCACGTCGTCGGCGGTGCCGGCGGCGTTGTCGGGGCCGCGCAGCACCTCGACCAGCCCGCCGATGTGGTCGATATCGAAATGGGTCGCCACCATGTGGTCGAGCCGGTTGCCGGCCAGCTCGCGCAGCGCGGGCAGCACGACGTTGAGGCCGCGGTTCTCCTTGCCGCCGTCGACCAGCACGCTGCTGCCGTCGGTGCCGACGGCCAGCAGCGACGCGCCCTGCCCCACGTCGAGCACTCTGATCCGCAGCCTCGCCGCCACGGCGCGGTAGCTCCCGCTCAGACGCGCGCTGGCGCCGCCCGGATTGGCGACCACCACGTCGTAGCTACCCACCTCGATCCCGGCCGGGACGACGCCGGCGATCGTCTGCGCGGCATCCGGCGATCCCAGCACGCGGTCGACCGGCACCGAAAACGAGAACACCGGCCCGGCCAGCGTCACCGCGCAGTCGGTCTCGAAACCGCGGCCTTGTATCTCGACCGCCACCTCGCGGTCGCTCGGTCCCTGGGTCGGCGCGATGCTCTCGACCACGGGCGGCGGCGCGCAGGCCAACACAACGGCGAAGAAAACCGCGGAGAGACGAGACATGTTTAGAAAATAGCACGAAAGGACAGCACTGTTGACGTCCGACGTGTCGGCCGCATACCCTTTGCGCCATGTCCTGCTTGCGTCGGTGCGCCTGTTCCGCGGTGGCGCTGCTCGTCTCGGCAACAGCGACCGCGGCCAGCACCTCCTATCAACTGGTGGACGTCACCTACGGTCTCGGCACCGAGCGCGTGACCGCCGTCGCCGTGCACCCGCGCGACTCGGAGACGGCGCTGGTCGGGGTCGACGGCCGCGTGCTCAAGACCGAAGACGGGGGCGAGACCTGGCGCGTGGTGCTCGGCTTTCGCGTCGGTTTCAGCGACATCGAGGGCGCTCTCGAGGCGGCCGAGGATGCCGCCGATGGCGACGAGCTGCCCGATGGCGACGCCGACTTCGAGACGGCGGCCGGAGTTCCGGTCAGGTTCGAGCCCTACGAGTTGCCGGACGGCGACCTCGATCTGATGGCGGGCGCCCCCGGCAGCACGCCGCCCACCGCCGACGGGCTGCCCGAGGGATCCGACGATTTCGACGAGACACCGGTGTTCGCGCGGACCCTGAGCGGCGTGCGCGCGATCCTCTTCGCCCCGGGCGACCCCGAGGTGGTCTACGCCGCGACCCCGATCGGTCTGTTTCGCTCGGTCAACCGCGGCGACCAGTGGAGCGAGGTATCGCTGCCCACTCTGGGCAACGCCAGCGACGTGCGCGACGTCGCCATCAACCCCGCCATACCCACCTACATCGTCGCCGCCACCCACCGCGGCGCCATCGAGTCGAGCGACGGCGGCTTCAGTTGGAACCCGGTGCCCGGCCGCCCGGGCCAGACGCCGGCGCTCTCCGTCGCCGTCTTGGCCGATGCCGTCGGCACAATCCTGATCGGCAGCAGCGAGGGGCTCTTCCGCAGCGACGACGGCGGCAAGACCTATCTGCTGCAACTGATCACCCAGGGCGGCCGCAGTCAGCCGGTGGCCGCGATCGGCCACGACCCGCAGCGCGGCCTGATCTACGTCGGCTCGGGCCGCGGGCTGTACCGCGGCAGCGAGACCGAGAGCATCTTCAATCCGATCGAGCTGGGCGCAGCCCGGCGCATCGACAAGCTGGCCGTGACCGGCGGCGGCACGGTGATGGTGGCCTGCGACAGCGGCCTGTTGCGCATCGACCCCGACACCGACCAGGTCGACAACCTGCTGGCCGAGGGCGACGCGATGGGCGCGCTCGACGTGGCGGTCGATGCGCGCCGGCCGCAGTTGATGTGGATCGCAACCGAGCACGGGCTATTCCGCCGGATGCGGGGCAGCGGCGCCACCAGTGTGCGCATCCTGCGGCGCCGGCTGGATGAGATCGTCAAACGCGAGCCGACGGTGGACGAGGTGGTGCACGCTGCCATGGGCCACTACCGGGTCGACGCCGTGCACTTTGCCACCATGGAGCGCCGCGCCGAATGGTCCGGCCTGCTGCCGCGCCTGGACATCGAGTTCCGGTGGTACCGGGGCCGCGAGGAGGGCTTTGGCTGGGGCCTGCTGACGGAAGGGACCACCGAGGCCGAGAAGCTCGACGAGCTGTCCCAGACCTATGGCGACCTCTTCTTCTCGCCGCCCTATTATCTGCACGGCCGCGACCACAAGCTGCTGTGGGTGGTGGCGCGCTGGGATCTCGATCGTCTGGTGCTGCGGCCCGAGACAACGCGGATCGCGTTCGAGGAACGGCGGTACGCCGACTACCGCAACCGGATCAGCACCCGCGTCATCAAGCTGTACGAGTCGCGGCGGCGGGCGCTGCAGGCGGTGGTCTCGCACCGCACCCGCGATCGCAAGTCCGAAGTCAACCGCATGCTCAAGCTGCTCGAGTACACCGCGCTCATCGACGGCATGACCGGTGGCTATTTCACGCGCGAGATCCACAGCCGCGGTGGCGAGGAGTTGCCAGGCCTCCGTTACGACGGCGAGTCAACGCCGGCCGCGGCGGACGACGAGACATAGGCCCGAGGAGAGAAACCGGCGCCACAGCGCCGGACGAGGAGCGAGCGATGAGAGCACACCACCCGATCTGCGCCATGGCGTGCGGCCTGGCGCTCTGCCTGCTGCCGCTCGCGGTGGCGGCACAGACCGTCAACATCAACACCGCCACCGAGGAGGAGTTGCAGACGCTGCCCGGAGTGGGCGCCAAGCTGGCGTCCGAGATCGTGCGCGACCGCAACGATCGAGGAGCCTTCCAGAGCATCGAGGATCTGGAGCGGGTATCGGGGATGAGTGCCAGCGTGCTGGCCAAGATCAGGTCAAGGCTGACCGTGGGCAGCGACTCGGCGCTGGTGGTGCGGCCCGGCGCCACCATCACCAGCTCGCAGGTGCGGGCGGCGCTCAAGCCATACGCCGCCGAGCCGACCATCCGGGAGATCCAGCAGGCGGCCATCGACTACGCGCGCGCCCATCCCGAGCGCATCGACTCCTGGCGCGCGCGCGCCGCCAACCGGGCGTTTGCGCCCGAGATCGAGACCCGCGTCACCAAGGACTGGGACAAAACCACCCGCGTGATGCAGGTGGCTGGCAATCCGGACCAGAACGCCACCTACGACTACGACAACTGGCAGCTCATGGTGCGCGGCCGCTGGGATCTAGACCGCGCGGTGTTTGACCCCGAGGAACCCAAGGTGGCGCGCGAGGGCATCCGGCTGCAGCGCTATCGCGACGACGTGCTCAACGAGGTGACGCGCCGCTACTACGAGCGACGGCGGCTACAGCTCGAGCTCGACCTGGCGCCGCCGACCGAGATGGGCGATCGGGTACGCAAGGAATTGCGGCTGCAGGAGCTGACCGCGGACATCGATGCCCTGACCGGTGGCTACTTCTCGCAGAAGCTCAAGGAGATCGGCCGCGATCCGTACTGAGATGAGCTACACTGGAGGCAAGGGCGGTCGGCGCGGGAGCGGGGAGAGGTGACCATGCGATGGCGTATCGCGGTGCTGGAGGCGTGTTGGGGGCTGGGCCTGCTCGGCTGTCTTCCTGACGACCTGCCGGATCAAGACCGGACCTCGCCGCGGGTCGCCAGCGTCTCCCCGTCGGGGCGCGCGGTGCGCGTCAACGAGAGCATCGTCGTCGAGTTCACCGAGCCGCTGATCAAGGCCACGCTCAACACCGACGCCATCGTGGTGGCGATGACCTCCGAGGTGACCGACGCGTTCATCTCAGACTTCAACAATCCGCCGCTGTCGGATTCGCGCCTCGACGACATCGTGCCGCTGACGCTGGCGATCGCGGACGATGCGCGCTGCGTCACCCTGACCGCCGCCGGCGGCTTTCCGCCGGCCGCCGAGCTGACCCTGCTCGTCAGCCGGGAGGTGACCGATCCGAGCTACAATCCGCTGGCCGGCGCCGACGGTCTCAAGTCCCATTTCAGGTATGATTTCGTCACCGACGACGGCCCGCCGACTGTGGCGCTGACCGATCTGCCGGCCAGCAACCTGGTGCCGCCCAACCAGCGCGCGATCGCGGTCGTCTTCGACCAGCCCGTCTACAACGTGACGACTGCGACCCTGACCCTGCGCGCAACAGAAGGCGCCGATCCGATCGTCTTCTCCATCGAGCTCGATGCCACCCGGCAGCGCGCCACGCTGCGCCTCGACGACTCGGGCACCGGCGGCTGCTACACGCTCTGCCCGCTGACCACCTACACGCTCGCCGCCAGCTCCCAGATCGTTGACATCGACGGCACGGCGCTGGTGCCGTTCCAGCAGCAGGTGCAGACGACCGCCAGCCCCGACCTCGCCTCACCGGTGCTGACCGTGCAACCGCTGGCGATCGCCGGCGAGGACCACGCCCAGATCCAGTGGGCGACCGACGAGCCGTCGTCGTCGGCGGTCCGTCTCGGCGATGCGCCCGACGCCCTGACCCGGCGCGTGCTGGGCGAGCCGGCCGTCGCCTGCAGCGGCGGCAACTGCACCCATGTCGTCGATGTCGACGGTCTCGACCTGGGGGCGGGTTCCGGCCGCACCTATTTCTACGCGATCGAATCGCTCGACGCGTTCAACAATCCGCCGCTGCTGCGCGGCCCGTTCAGCTTCAGCACCCAGGTACTGCCCAAGCTGGCCATCAACGAGGTGTACGCCAACCCGCCGCCGGGCCCCAACAGCGAGGACGAGTCGTATTACGAGTTCGTCGAGATCTACAACTACTCCGACGCCGACAGCTACGACCTCGGCAGCATAAGCCTGCGCGTGATCGGCGCCACCCAGACCACCGACCTGGTCCCCCTGCAGGCGGGCGGCCCCACCCAGCTCGCCGCCGGCGGCTATGCCGTGGTCGGCGGCCAGCACTTCGACCCCAGTGCCTTCGCGCTTCCGGGCGAGACGCTGGTGCTGACCGACGCCTCCAGCACGCGCCTTCTCAGCTACGGCATCAAGAACACCGGTGGCCAGCGGCTCGGGCTATTTCTGGGCTTGGAGGACATCGCCCAGGCGCCCCTGATCTCTAGCTACTGCGCGCCGGCGGCCCTCTACCGTGGTAGCACCGGCATGCTCGAGGGGATCTCGGCCGAGCGGCTGCTGCCGACCGCGCCCGACGTCGACGGTAGCTGGTGCTGCTCGCTCAGCGCGCCGACTCCCGGCGTGCAGAACAGCGTCTACGGCCTGAGCACCTGCCCCTGAGCCCACGCGCGCGGAGGAGCTGGATGGCCACCGGGCGAGCTGTCGCGCCGATCGCAGGGATCGCGCTCGCCGTGTTGGCCTGCGCCACGGCGCCCGCTGCCCGGAGCGGGGCATCGGACGAGGTGCCTCGCTTCGCGCTCGACGGCGAGCATGCCCTGGTGCCTGTCGGCGACAGCCCGTGTCGCGGGCCGGCCGCCGCGCCCGTCACCGTAGTGGAGTTTACCGACTTCGAGTGCCAGCACTGCGCCCGGGCGCGGCAGACCCTGAGCGCGCTCGAGCGACGGCATTCCGGCGAGATTCGCCTCTGCTACAAGTACCGGACCATCCCGCTGCACATGTACTCGCGAGACGCGGCAGAGGCGGCCGAGGCGGCCAAGAGGCAGGGCAAATTCTGGCCGATGCACGATCTGCTGTTTGCCAACCAGCAGGCGCTCGGCCCCGACGATCTGGTACGCTACGCGCAGGAGATCGGTCTCGACGTCGATCGCTTCAACGCCGACCGTTTTAACGACGCGGTGTTCACCCGCGTCGATCAGGACGAGGCGCTCGCCAGCGAGGCGGGGGTGCGCGGCGCACCGACCTTCTTCTTCAACGGCCGCCGCCTCGAGGGCGCACAGCCGATCGAGAAATTCGAGGAGCTCTTCGCCGCCTCCCGGCGCGACGCCGAGACCGCGCTCGCGGCCGGCGTGCCGCCCCCGGAAGTCTACGACGCCATCATGCGCGTCGTCGAGCTGCACGCCAACGAGCCACCGCGGCTGGCGGCGCCGATCCCGATCGCCGACGGCGATCCGTGCCGCGGTCCGGCCGCAGCGGCGGTGACCGTGGTCGAGTTTACCGATTTCGAGTGCCCGTTCTGCGGCATGGCCAAGCTCACCCTCGACCACATCGAGCAGGAATACGGAGGGCGCCTGCGCGTCTGCGTCAAGATGTACCCCATGCCCTACCACGAGCACGGGCTGTCGAGCGCGCGCTACGCGCTGGCCGCGCACCGGCAGGGGAGGTTCTTCGATCTGTACGACGACCTGTTCGCTCATCCGGAGGCGCTCGACGACATCAGCATCCGCAGCCGGGCGCGCGGGCTCGGGCTTGACGTCGAGCGGCTCGAGCGCGACACCGCCAGCAGCGAGGTGGCGGAGCAGATCGCCCGCCACGTCGCCGAGGCGCGCCAGGCCGAGGTGCGGGGAACCCCCACCTTCGTCGTCAATCGGGAGCTGGTCTTCGGCGCCCAGCCGTTCGAGGTGTTCCAGCAGGCGGTCGAGCACGAGCTATCGGATGGAGACCGGCGATGAGCGCGCTCTCGGTCGCCGGCTGCATCGCCAGCAGCGTTCCGGACGGGCTCGGCGCGCAACTATCGCCGCTGTGGGTGCTGCCTTTCGCTGGCCTGCTGATGGCCATCGCGCTGCTGCCGTTGCTGGTGCCGCATTTCTGGGAGCGGAACCGCAACAAGGCGCTGGTGGCGGCCGTCTTCGCGCTGCCGATCGCCGTCCTGCTGCTGCGCGCGCTGCCGGCGGCGCTGCTGCACACCGCCGCCGAATACGGCGCCTTCATCATCCTGCTGGGATCGCTGTTCGTCATCTCGGGCGGCATCTGCCTGCACGGCGACATCCGCGCCACGCCGCGCAACAACACGCTCTTTCTCGCGGTCGGCTCGCTGCTGGCCAACCTCATCGGCACCACCGGCGCCGCGATGCTTCTGATCCGGCCACTGCTGCGCACCAACAGCGAGCGGCAGCGGACCAGGCACCTCCCGGTCTTCTTCATCTTCTCCGTCGCCAACATCGGCGGACTGCTCACCCCGCTCGGCGACCCGCCGCTCTTTCTCGGCTACCTGCGCGGCGTGCCCTTCTTCTGGACCCTGCGCTTGCTGCCGATCTGGCTGGTCAGCGTGGCCAGCGTGCTCGCCATCTTCTACTTGGTCGACCGCCGCGCCTACCGGTCCGAGAGCCCCGAACAGTTGGCACTCGACGACACCAGGATCGAGCCGCTGCGCCTTACCGGCGCCGTCAACTTCGTGCTGCTGATCGGCATCGTCGCCGCCGTGCTCTGGCTGCCGGGCGCGCTGCGGCCCACCGGATACGGTCTGCCGTGGCGCGAGGCCGCCATGGTCGCGCTGGCCGCCATCTCCTACCTGGTGATGCCGCGGCAGCCGCGGCGAGATAACAGGTTTTCTTTTGGACCGATCATCGAGGTGGCCGCGCTCTTCGCCGGCATCTTCGTGACCATGGTGCCGGCGCTCGTCATCCTCGGCGCCCGCGGCGGCGAGTTGCCGCTGCGCGAGCCGTGGCACTATTTTTGGCTGACCGGCGTGCTCTCGTCGTTTCTGGACAACGCGCCCACCTACCTCACCTTCGCGTCGATGGGGTGCGGCTACCTGGGCGCGGACGCCGAGAACCTCGGGTCGCTGCTCGGCGTCGCGGCAGCGGCAGGACGGCCGGCGGGCGAACAGCTTCTGGCCGCCATCAGCACCGGCGCGGTGTTCATGGGCGCCAACACCTACATCGGCAACGGCCCGAACTTCATGGTCAAGGCGATCAGCGAGGACGCCGGCGTCAAGATGCCGAGCTTCTTCGGCTACATGACTTGGTCGGGGGCCATCCTGATGCCGACCTTTGCGCTGGTGACGGTTATTTTCTTCTAATATCCTGATAGAATCTTTGACTGTGTCTCGGTCGGGCGTAGAGTAGGAGAGGTCACCTGGAGCAGGTTGCGGCAATGGCAAACCGCTGGTTGTGGCTGACGCTCGGTCTGTGCGCCTGGTCGCTGGTGCCCCTGACCGCTGCGGCCCAGGCTGACAATGTGCAGCTACTGATCGACAAGCTCGAGCGGGGCGACTCGTTTCGCGTGCGCACGCAGGCCGCCGCCGTCCTCGGCCGCCTCAACGACCCGCGCGCGGTCGATCCCCTGATCCGCTGCCTCAGGGAGGACGACTCCTACGCGGTGCGCGGCGCCGCGGCTGCTGCGCTCGGCCACGTCGGCGGCGCGACCGCGGTCGACTCACTGTTCACAGCTCTCTCGGACGACGACAGCTTCGTCCGGTCGCTGGCAGAGAACGCCCTGCTCGAGATGAGCGGCCCGGGGGTGGCCGACGCCCTGCGCGGCCACATGTTCGACGGCGCGAGCAAGGAGCGCACCATCGCGTTTAGACGGCTGCTCAAGCTGGCCGAGGCGAGCGACTCGGCGGCGATCGCGATCCTGGTCGATGCCCTCGCCATCAAGGAGTTTCGCGGCGACAGCGAGCAATTGCTGGGCCGGCTTCCCGGCGAGCGCGTGGTGCCGCTGTTGCTGCCCGCGCTCAAGGCCGACGACGCCGAGATGAGGATGACCGCGGTGCGCCTGCTGATGTTGCACCCCTCGCCGCAGGTGGTCGACGCGCTCGGCGCCGCTTACAGCCGGGCCGCCGAAGAGGAGAGCGTGCGGTCCGAGGTCAAACGCGCGCTGGTCGCGATGGCCAACTTCGTCGACGTCGCCGGCCTGGTGC
>JAFGSX010000082.1 GCA_016934455.1 Deltaproteobacteria bacterium | reverse complement strand
TACTATTGATCTTGATGGTCGACCGGATCTTCTGCAGCCAAAAAACATGGACCTTGTCGGCCTCGGGTACGGTCACCGCGATCGCGTTGTCGCCAACAGCGGCCGCTGCGACCTCGTGGCCGTCGAGATAGGCAAACCATCCGCCGTTGCCTGGCAGCGCCGAGAGAGTCGCCGTCAGCGGCCCTGCCTGGATCGAGCGCGTCGCGACTTTTACAAAAAGCTCGTCGCCCGAGAACACCACGTCAGCCTCGGCGTCGAGGTCGAGCCCGATGCCGTTGCGCTCGAAGTGCGTGCCGCGGCCCTGCAGCGGCATCAGGTCGCGCACCACCGCGCCGAAATCGCTGAAGTGCGAGATCGACGCGCGCGCCCAGCGCTCGCCGTCGATGTCTGCGATATCGGTCGCCAGCGCGACCCAGCGCGTGCCCGTGCGCCAGCCCACGCGCGCTGCCTTGAGCGGCGGCACCTCGCCGTCGACGCGGATGCTCAACCTGGCAGGCGCAGCAAAACGCATCCCCTCGGGCTCGAAGCGAAAGACCGACGACAGGTCGGTAGCTTCGGCCAGCCGCGAGACCGCGATCTGCGATCTCTGCGCCAGCGCACCGGCCGGGATCTCGAGGCTCACGTCGTCGCCGAGATCGATCTTTCCGCCCTGCGGGCCGATCTCTGCGCGCGCGATCTCGTCAGGCGATCCCGCGGACGGCGCCGACGGTCGATCGCGGCCTGTGCAGCCAGCTCCGGTCATCGCCGTAACTACACACACACACACAGCTTTTCGCATCAGCGAGCGGGCTGTCGGCATGGTCCCCTCCGGTGTGCGGGCGTGCGCGGTCGAGCGGACGTAGTCTAGCAAAAATCCAGTGCGCCCGCGATGTGGGCTTTTGGCTCGCTTGTCGCATCCGTATTTCTGCTAAATCGATCGCGGCACCGCGCAGCGCGCTCAAGAGATGCGGCCAACCAGGTCGCATCAACACTCTGCTCACGGCTTCTGACGCCTGGTCTGGTGCAAGCCGAAAGGAAAATGCGGCGAGTTTCTTATACAAACCTCAAGAACGAGATTTTTCAGGGGGACAGCAGAGAACCCACGACACCCCCCAAGAGCTCCTGGATCCCGGCGCACTCATATTTTATCGGGAGCTTAAGGTCCTCGGTGCACGCCATCGAGCGCTCGAAGTCGGCCCGCTGGTACCCGGGATCGAGGCCGTCGCGGTCTTCGGCGGTCGGCAGATCGACCTTGCTGTCCCACACCGTCATCGCACCCCACATCGTGTTCTCGCGGTCTTGCCAGCGACCGACCTGCAAGCCGAATTCCGAGCGCGGGATTTCAGCGGAGATGTTGAAGTCGCCCGCGTCGATCTCGACCTCGCTCTCGGTGTAGACGATCTCCTCCAGCGTCACGTCGTTGGTGGCGACGGCGCACAGCCCGAGCGACGCATTGGCCGCCAGATGAGGCCGCATCATGAACTGCACCCGGCCTCGCCTGACCAGCAGACCGTTGTCGCCGGTGGTGTCGCGGGCCTCGTAGCCGTCGAAGGTCACGTCGAGCTTCATCTCGACCGCATCGGATCTGATGGGGATGACCGGGGGAGCGTCAGCGACGACATTTGCGATCAGGCCCTGCAACAACTCCGGGACGAGAACACCGCGAATGGTCTGGGTGCCGCTGACGGTGACCTTGCCCGAGGCCATCACAGTGACGCCGTTGCAGTCGGTCATCACCGGCGCAAGCGTGCCAAAGTCGATGGTGCAGCGATCTACGGTGTAGGTGACGAGCCCCTCGCTCAACGGCTCTCCTTCGGACACAACACTGTTCTTCACCTGGTCGCTGGCAAACCCACACTGGCTGTCGTTTCCGATGGCCCAGGATATGGCCGCCAGGTTGCGAGTCGACAGCCGGGCCAGACCCATCGCCACCTGCTCCGGGAACATCTGCTCGAGGGAACAGCCGGTTGCCGTCGACAGTCCCACCAACACAGCCACAACCATGATGCTCGTGGTCTTCACGGCGGCCTCCTGTCGCGCCCCGCGCGGCGCCCAAAGGAGGTCATTGAAAGATCCGTGCCGCACCGTCGAAAATGGCGACTGAGGTATTTTCACAAGGAAATGCGCGTTACTTCGCCTGCCCCGCCGATGTCGGCGTCGATCCCTGCGTCACGGTCGCGCGACAACCGCAGCCTTACCCGCGCGCTGTCTGCGACAGGCGGCCAGCTCTATTGAACTATGTGCCTTTTTCTCGACGCAGGGACTGGCGCTGCGCGAATCGAGCGTGCGATTCGTCACGCGCGCGTGACATGCCGAGACCCAGAAAAAGTCAAGGCGCGGATGTGCTGTTCGCCGGTGACGACTGCAACTATGTGCTCACGCCGCGCGCCTTGAGGTCGCTTTTGGCGCCCCAGCGCGCGAGCAAAAAGCAGACCGTGGCCAGCGCCAGCAGCATGATCAGGCCTGTGAGCTGACCGCCAAAGCCCTCGTACCACTCGGCCGCGGTCTCCTTGAGCACCTCAAAGCCCTGCTCCTGCACCAACTCGTACTTGACACCGATCGAGATGAACCGGATCGGCG
>JAFGSX010000081.1 GCA_016934455.1 Deltaproteobacteria bacterium | reverse complement strand
GGCTGACCGAGTGCGACCCGCGCGAGCTGGCCCTGTACGCCTCGGAGGCAATGGGCAACCGCCGCGATCGGATGTTCTCGTGCATCCTGCTCAAGGTGATGCATGTCATCCATCACATCTCGGCGCGCGACCTGCGCTTCGTGCTGCCGATCTCTGATGCCGACGTCAACCAGATGCTGGTGCACAAGGTCGAGGCATGCGCCGAGCGCATGCGGCGGCTCGGCTTTCCGCTGCTCGATTTTGTCGGGGGCCAGAAGCGTCGCGACTCGGTGATCGCCAAGCTGCTGGTCAAACGCGACAACCTGGCGGTCGAGCTGTACGACCGGGTGCGCTTTCGCTTCGTCGTGGCCGAGCTGGACGACCTGGTGCCGACGCTGCGGTTCCTGATGCAGGAGGTGGTGCCTTTCAACTACGTCGTGCCAGGGCAGACTCAGAACGATCTGGTCGAGTTCGCGGCGCTGCTGCGCAGCCACCCCATCTATCGCGCCTACGAGTCCAAGCTGCAGCTCGACATCGGGCTCGAGGAGGAGCGTCGCCGCGCCTCCGGGCCGCGCAACGAGTTCTCGGGTCAGACCTATCGCGTGGTCAATTTTGTCGCCGACATCCCGCTGGTCGTGCCAGATGAACAGCTTTTGCTGGCGAGACACCGCGAGGAGCTGGGCCGAATCGTTTTTGCCGTGGCCGAATTCCAGGTCATCGACGCCGAGACCGCGCGCCTCAACGACAGCGGCGACAACGCGCACCACCGCTACAAATCGCGACAGCGCGCGCGAGAGCGCCAGCGCCTCGAGCGCGGCATGCGCGGCATCATAGGCCGCAGGGCGCGGTGAGCGGTCACGACGACGGTTGGCTCGCGGCGGCTGCCAGCAAGCTCTGCCGGTAGCTGGTGGCGAATTCGGCCTCGCTCATCCCGATCCGTCGCGCGAAGGCGCGCGCGAATGGCCGGTCCGCCGTTCGCGGCGCCGCGTCGCCCGCCGCGCCCTCCGCACTGGCGGTCGAGGGCGCGCTCGAGGCGCTGGCGGGGCCGGCCATGGCCGCGACCTCGAGGCGGATGTCGTCGAGCAGTTCGAGCACGGCGGCCTCGCCGACCTCGACGACGAGCCGGTCGAAGGCCCAGTGCGCGGCAGCGTAGGCGAGCGGCTGATCGATGCGGTTGAGCAGCTCGCCTTCGAGCAGGGGGTCGATCAACTGGTGGCGAGCCTGCAGCCGGCGGCCGACTGTGAACAGATTGCCGCGGCGGTAGCCCTGGTGGGACGTCCACGAGGCCATGCCCTCGCGAAACCAGAAGGGGATGCCGATCCGATTCCAGGTCTCCCGGGTGCCGATGCGCTGGTACATGAAAACATGTGT
This sequence comes from Deltaproteobacteria bacterium, assembly GCA_016934455.1. Classification (GTDB taxonomy): domain Bacteria; phylum Myxococcota; class JACRCW01; order JAFGSX01; family JAFGSX01; genus JAFGSX01. The sequence goes on along the minus strand of JAFGSX010000081.1, from coordinate 13,717 downwards.
CAGCTCGTGACCGAGCAGCTCGCGCAGCGGCGGCCGATAGTCGCGATGGCCAAAGGTCGTCGGCGACTGGAGATCGATGCGGTCGTATTGCGCCCAGGCCCGCAGCCAGGGGACGTCGCCGAGCCCGACCTCCCGCTCCAGGGCGCGGTGTGACGGGTGGACGTAGATGAGCACGGGTGCGGTCAGCTCGCCCCATACCTCGACGTCGCGCTGGGCGCTCAGGGCCGCCAGGCGGACCTCGTCGAGCACGGCGCTGCCGATTCCCTCGCCGAGGACGGTGAACGGGGACGCCGCCGGAGACGGCTGGGCCGAGAGCGGTGATGGCGATATGCTGCGGCAGTGGCAGAGCAACAGGGCCAGGGCCGCCACCGCGGCGACTCCGCACGGCGGGCGCTGGCCGAAGGAGACGCGATGCGTCTGCACGATGCGATGGCGGTCCTGTTGGCGATCGCGATCGGCGCGGCCTGCGCCGAGCGACGGACCGAGGTCAGGCCGGCGCCCCCGCCGGCGGGGACTGTGCTGCTCAAGGCGCCGGCTCCGCCGCCGGACGCGCCGACCGTCGTGGTCGATGATCTCGAGGGGGAGGGGATCGACGATCTCGGCCGCTGCGCCGCGCAGGTCGGCCTGGGCGTCGCCCAGAGCGGCCGCGCCCACGTCGTGTTGCGAAGCGAGATCGCCGCGCAGATGAAGGAGTGCATCGACGTCGACTGCCAGCAGCGGGTCAGCGCGCCGCTGTTGGCGGCCCGCTATGTCGTGCACGGCAGCGCCAACCGGCTGGGCGACGGCTACGTCGTTCATCTCAAGCTGCTGCAGCCCGACGGCGCAGCGGTGCTGGCGCGGATCACGCGCCAGGGCCCCGGCGACCTGCAGGTCTTGCTGTTCGAGGCCGGGCGCGAGGTGGGGGAGGCGCTGCCGGTCAAGTAGCCGCTCGATCATGGGTCAGACGTTGAACCGGATGTGGAGGATGTCCCCCTCCTGTACCAGGTACTCCTTGCCCTCGACCCGCTGCTTGCCGGCCTTGCGGCAGGCCGCCTCAGATTTGAGCTCGACGAAATCCTGGTACTGGATCACCTCGGCCCGGATGAAACCGCGCTCGAGATCCGAGTGGATCCGACCCGCCGCCTCCGGCGCTGCGGCGCCGCGCCGGACGCTCCAGGCCCGGCACTCGTCCTCGCCCATGGTGAGAAAGGTGATCAGGTCGAGCAATCCGTAGACCGCTCGCAGGAAGCGGTCGCGCGCCGATTCGCTGACCCCCAGCTCGGCCAGGAACGCCTGCTGGTCGGCAACATCGAGCTGCGCGATCTCGGCCTCGAGCGCAGCCGACAGCGACAGCACCTGACCGCCGAGCTCCGCCACCGCCGCTGCGATCTTTGGATCCAGCGCCGCCCGCGCCTGGTCCTCGTCGACGTTGACGACGACCAGCAGCGGCAGCGCCGAGACCAGACCAAATCCGGCCAGCCGGCGCCGGTCGGCATCGTCCAGCGCCAGGGCGCGCAGCGATCGGCCGGCGTCGAGGTGGAGGCGCAGTTTCTCCAGCAGGTCGCGCTCGAGCCCCATCTGGGCGGCCTTGATCATGCGCTCGAGCCGGCCCTCGACCACGATCTGGTCGCGCAGGATCAGCTCGGCGGCAAAGTCGTTGACGTCGCGAAGCGGATCCGGTCGGTCGCCGCCGGCGGATCCGGCGCCCACGATCTGGGCGATGACGTGGCAGGTCGCGAGCACTGCCATGGCGTCGGTGTTGGTCGCCTGTGCTTCGGCGTTGACGTCGAGGAACTGCACCTCGGCGTAGACCTTTTTCTTGGGATTCCAGATCTCGGCCAGCGCGTCGACGCGCGGATCGGGCACCTTGACGGTGACGATGCGCGTGCCACGGTGGTCGCCGCCGGTGCCGCTGATGGCGCCGAACAGGGCGGGTACGCCGGCCTCGGGCTTGCCGATGAGGGCGATCTTCATGGCGCCTCCACTGGCTGCATGAATAGTGCAGGGCCGCTGCGATGTCGAGCGCGGGTGAAGATCTGGCGCGCGCTGTCGCCGGGGAATGCCTAGCGGCGGCCGGCGGCCTGAGAGGCCTGGGCCAGGTGCAGCCGCAAACGCTGATCGAGGTGCTGCTCTAGATCGCGCTGCGCTCGTTCGTAGTCGCCGATCCGCGGGTCGACGGCGATCGCCGCGGGCTGCGCATTGGCACGCGAGCCCGCTGCGACGCCCAGGCCGACCGCGACCGCGCTGGCAGCGATCGCGATCGCGACGATGGTCGAAAGCATCTTGTGGCTCTTGATCGTCCTCATGGTCAACCTCCCGTGTGGCCTGCTGGCGCTGCCCGTCGCCAACCGCCGGCAGCCGGCGCCGTCTGTCTCCAGGGTAGGGCCGCCGTCTCGCGGCGTCAAAAAAACGGCCGGGGAGGGCTCCGGTTGACGCTCCGCCGACCGCCCCGTAGAGTGCGCCCATGCGCAAAACGGGCTTTTTGGTGTCAGGTCTGATGGCAGCGCTCGGCTGCGCCACGGCCGCGGTCGAGCCGGCCACCGGCCCCGCTCCAGCGCCGCCGCCCGCGGCGAGCAGCGCGCCGACGGCGGGACTGGTTCCGGCGGTGCTGCGCGCGGACGCGCCACCGGCGACCGGCCGCGCCGACGAGGAGCTGGTGCTCGACCACCGGGGCGCCTTTGGGCCGCTGCTGGTCGATCAATTCGCGATCGACCTGGACCGGTCGGGGGGCCGATGCCTGCTGCTGCCGGTGCGACCGTCGGCCGAGAAGCCCACCGTCGAGCGCGAGTCGGCGATCGACGGGCCGACCGCGCTGCGGCTGCGGACGCTGGCGCAGGCGCTGATCGCGCAGCCACCGCATGACGTCAGGCGGCGGTTTCTGATTCACGATCTCGGTACGGTCACTCTCACCGTGCGCGATCGAGGTCGCGAGGTGACGCTGACCGTCGACGGCGGCCGGACCCTCGATCCCTATCCGCAGGAGCTGCTCGCGCTACTGCAGCAACTGCGCGCCCAGTGCGAGGGCGCGGCGGCGGCTGCTACGGTGCCGGTCTCGGCGCCCGCCGCGGTCGGGAACTGAAGCTCGCCATGCTGGCACCGATCGTCGCCATCGAATTCGCGTTGACGTTGTTGGGCGGCACCGCCCCGGCCGCGCCGGTTCCGGTCGCGGCGCCGCTGCCGGTGCGCGATCTGCTCATCGCGCGTCACGGCCAGACCGAGTGGAATCGACTGGGCCGCAGCGGCGGCGATCCAGAGATCAACGCCCAGGGCTACGAGGACCGGGTCTCGCTGCTGCTGGCGCTGCGCGACGTCGCCGTCGACGAGATCTTCACCAGCGAGCTGCGCCGCACCAAGCTGACCGCGGCCCTGGTCGCCAGCGTCAGGGGGATGACGCCGATCGCCGACGGCGACCTGGACGAGCTGCGTTCAGGCGCGTTCGAGGGCATCTGCCGGCGCACGCTCGGGGCGACCGAGCTCAGGCCGGACGAGGCGCGCTGCCGCGACGGCGAGATCGATCCCGCCCACCCGGCTATCGCGTGGCTGCGCGAAGAGTACGCCAAGCGCGACCGCGACAAGTTCGGGTTCCGGCCGCCGGGCGGCGAGAGCTACGCCGATGGACTGGTCCGGATCGACCGCTTTTTCGCGCGCCGCGGCGAGCTGCTGCGGTCCCGGCGCGTCCTGATCGTCGCCCACGGCGGCACCAACCGGTTGCTGCTGGCGCGCGCCATGGGCTGGCCGGTCGAGCGAGCGGTGCGGATTCGGCAGGACAACAACTGGGTTTTTCGTGTCCAGCGCACCGCGCGCGGGCCGCAGCTCTCGATCTACCGCGACGGCGCCTGGCGGCCGTGCTCTGGCCTGCCCGACCCCAAGCACGGACTGGAGTGTGCGCGCTGACCGGGGCGACGCGCGGCACCGGATGCATCCCATGTGGCGGCGAGCGGTCAAGGCAGAGTGCCAGGCATCGGCGATCGCCGCGCTCGCGCTGATCGCGGCCGGAGTGGTCGCGCTGGGTGCGCAGCGGCTGTGCACCAGCGATGGCAGGGCCGTGCTGGCCGCCGGTCCGGTGCTGGCGATGGCGACGCCGGACGACGTCTTGGTCGTCGACGGCAACCTGGGCCGGGGCGAGCGCGACCGCGGCCGGATCCTGTTTCCGTTCCGTCCCCTGCCGGCGTTGGCCAGCGACACCCGGCCGCTCGATCTGAGCAGCTTTCCGTTCCGCGCCATCCACCTCATCGGCGAGGTCGAGGCGGCGCCCTGGACCGGCGGCCGGCCACTGCGGCGCGATCGCGGTCTGTCCTCGGTCGAGCTGGATGATCCGGGGCGCCTGCTGGTGGCGCTGTACGATCCGGACCGGGTCGCGGTGGTCGCGGCGGGGCAGGCGCGGCCATGCCGCCGCCCTCACCACACGGGTGGCGTGTCGTGCGGTCCGGAGGCCTGGCACTACGTCGGCCCGATCGTGGAGCGGCTCGCCGACCAGCCGCGCCTGTGTCTGTGGGCGCATCCCCCTCGCGATGGCGCGGTGCTCGAGATTCCGCTCGCCATCGGAACGGAGCTGGTCGACGCCGCGCCGCTGCTCTCGGTGCAGCTCAATTTCCTCGACGAGGTGCGGGGCGAAGAGCCGCGCACTCCGGTGGCGCTGAGCGCGACCGTCGGCGGCCGCTCCAGCGAGGTGCGCTGCACCAATCGCGACGGCGCCTGCCGCATCGAGGTCGACCTGGCCGCGGCGGCCGGTCAACCCGTCGCGCTGGCGCTGTCGACGCCCAACAACTCCCGGCAGCTTGTCTGTCTGACCGGTGGCCTGACCGCGCGCGCGGCAGACGGGGATCGACCATGAACCCGGACCGCTCACCTCGCTGGTGGGTGCGCGGCCGCGTCGGCTGCGCCATCGGCGCCGGCGTCTTCGCGCTCTGTTTGTGGCTGCAGCCGTCGTTCGCCGAGCTGCGCAGCCCCAACCCGCTGGTGCGCATTTACTTGACGCGGGCGCTGGTCGACGACGGCACGGTGGCCATCGACGGCCCCATGGCGCGCTTCGGCCACCTGGCCGATCGGGCGCGCCGCGACAATCACTACTACTGCGACAAGGCGCCCGGCATCTCGTTGCTGGCGGTGCCGCTGTACGGCGCCATGCGGCTGGTGGCCGGGCCGGAGCAGATCTCCAACGAGCTGCTGCTCGACCTGGCGCGGCTGCTGCTGTGCGCGCTGCCCGCGGCCATATCGCTGATCTGGATCGATCTCTGGCTGTTGGGCCTGGGCGTGGGAGTGCGGCGGCGCGCCGCCGCCGTGGCAGCGCTGGGGGGCGGCAGCATCATGCTGCCCTACAGCCTCGAGCTGTTTGGCCACACGCCGGCCGCGTTCTTCGTCACCTGGTGCGCCTATTTCGCCCTCGGCGGTTCGCGCCTCGACGCCGCCGACGGACCACCGCGCTGCGCTCGGGCGCGGGCGCTGCTGGCCGGCCTGGGCGCCGGCCTCGCCGTCCTGACCGAATACCCGACGCTGTTTCTGGTCTCGGTGCTGTTGCTGGCCGCCTGGGCCAGCGCGCCGCGGAGGCTGCGCTTCGCGCTGTGGGTGGCGTGCGGCGGGTTGGTCCCCGCGATCGCGTTCGCGCTGTATCACTGGTGCGCTTTTGGCGGGCCGTTCACCACCGGCTACGCCTTCATCGAGGATCCGTTTTTTCGCTCGGTGCACGCTCAGGGCTTCATGGGACTGGCCGCGCCCACGATCGAAGCGTTTTTTGCCAGCTTCTTCTCGCCCGCGCGCGGGGTCTTCTTCGCCTCGCCCTGGTTGCTGGCAGCGCCGTTCGGCGCGCTGCTGCTGTGGCGCCGGCGACGCACGACCTCGATCGCGCTGTTGACCGCGGCCATCGCCTATGCGTTCTTCACCAGCTCGTTTCGCTACTGGATCGGCGGCTGGGCCATCGGCCAGCGCCATCTGACGCCGATCATGCCGCTGGCGGCGCTGGCGGCCGGCGTCGCCCTGGAGGCCGTGCACCGAGGCTTTGGTCGCTGGCAGCGCATCGGGCGGCCGCTGCTGGCGGCGCTGTGCGCCATCGGCGTGCTGCAGATCGCGGGCGCGGCGCTCACCATGCCGACCTTTGCCGAGGAGTTCGAGAATCCCTTCTTCGAGCTGACGCTGCGGCTGTGGCGGTGCGGGCTGTTCCCGCACACGCTGGGCTCGTGGATCGGCTTGCCCAGCCGGGCCGGCATCCTGGTCCCGGTCCTGATCGAGCTGGCGCTGGTGCTGGTCTGCCTGCGCTCGGCGTCGCTCGACTGGTTGCCCGCCGCGGTGGACGGCACACGCCGCGCCGGCTCCGCAGCGCTGATCGGCATCTGGTTTGCGATCGCTCCGCTGTGCGGTCAGGGCAGCGCTGCCAGTGAACACCGCTTCGAGTGGATCGTCGACACGGTGTGGGAGCCGCGCGACGCGCTCCCCGGCAAGCTGCCGGACCCGGTCAAGACGCTTCCGTACCTCAAGGGGCAGCCGCCCCAGACGCCGGCCATGCTGCGCCACCTGGCGCGCCATCTGGCGGCGTCGGGAGAGAGCGACCGCGCGGCGGAGCTGATCGGGCAGGCGATCCTGCTGCAGAGGAGGCAGCCGTGACACCGTCGACGCGCGTGATCGTACTGGCCGCGGGCAAGGGCACTCGGATGAAATCCGAGCTGCCCAAGGTGTTGAGCCCGCTGGCGGGCCGGCCCCTGATCGAATACGCGGTCGCCAGCGCCCGCCAGCTCGATCCGGAGCGGATCGTGCTGGTGGTTGGCCACGGCGCCGAGCAGGTGCGCGCGGCCTGCGGCGCCGGGGTCGAGTACGTGATGCAGGAGCCACAGCTCGGAACCGGCCACGCGGTGCAGCAGGCGCTGCCGCACGTCGCCGGCTTCGACGGAGACGTCGTCATCACCTATGGCGACATGCCGCTGCTGGCAGGCGCGACGCTGGAGCGGTTGCGCGCTGCACGGCGCGCCGCAGGATGTGCCTGTACCGTGCTGACCGCGCACCGCGATCCGCCGCCCGCTTTTGGTCGCGTCGTGCGCGACGCGTCCGGCCGGTTTGTCCGAATCGTCGAGGATCGCGACTGCTCTGCCGAGCAAAGGCGTATCACCGAGGTCAACATCGGCGTCTACTGCTGCCAGGCTCCGGCGCTGGTCGCGGCGCTGGGGCGGCTGCGCAACGACAACGCGCAGGGCGAGTACTACCTGACCGACGTGCTCGAGCTGATGGTGGCGGCCGGCGAGCGGGTGGAGACGGTGGTGGTCGATGACATAGAGCAGACCTTGGGCGTCAACAGCGCTGCCGAGCTGGCGCAGGTCGAGTCCGCGCTGTCCCGGCGCGGCTGATTCAAGATTTGCGCAGCCAGCCGTTGGGCGCGCAGGTGACGTTGTAGCCGAAAGCGTCGGTATAGTGGGTGTCGACCCGCCAGCCCAGGTCCTCGATGATGCGGCCGGCGGCGACGACCTCGGCGTTGACCGATATGAATACGTCCTCGATGACGTAGTAGTCGCCCCGCCGCGCGAGCCGATCGAAGACCAAGAAGACGTTGAGCACGCTGGTGTGGGCGTCGTCGATGACCAGCCACGGATGGTGCAGCTTCGCCAGCCATTCGACGTCGATAGAATCCGGGTCGCTCAGGTCGGCGCGATGGAAATGCAGGCGCGGATGTCGCGCCCGCCTGCTGACGCACCGGTGGTGCAGATCGAACGAGTGCACCGCGCACGGTCTGGCGCACAGCGCGCTCGCCTGGTCGGCCAACCAGAGGCCGCTGCCACCCTGAAAGGAGCCGAGCTCGATGATCGTGCGCGGCTGCAGCTCCCAGATCAGACGCGGGTAGAGCGCCAGCTCGAACGGGGACTTGAGGTTGACCAGGCCGCGATAGGTCAATGCCAGCATCGCCTCGCGCCGTCGCTGGCGGTCGAGTGGGAACAGCCAGCCGTCGACCTGCGCAGACCATCTGCGCGCGGTCGGCCTGACGAAGCGCTCGGCGGCCGGCTTCTCGAGCGCGCGCTGCAGCATCGAGAACGCGCCCTGGTCGAGCAGCTTTCCGGTCCCGGCCTGCTTCGGGTAGTGGCGGCGCATGGCGCGCCACAACTCCTCCAAGCGGTAGGTCGCGGTCATGGAGCCTCCGTGCCACCGGCGATACGTCGCGGCCGCTGGTGCGCTATGATGGACTCCGGTGGGTGCCGGGTAAACGATGAACGCCACGCAGCGGCAGCGAGGGCTACGGGATGCCGGGCGCATGGGCGCGGCGCTGGTCGTGGCCCTGGTTCTGCACGCAGCGCTGCTGGTCGCGCTGCTTCCTGCGGTTGCGGTTAACCGGTCTCCGGTGCCGGCGCCGGAGCCGCGCCGGGCGCTCGAGGTCGCGCTGATCCGGCCGCCGGCAGCCGATTCGATCGCGAGCGAGCAGACCGCACCCGAGGCCGCACTGCCGGGACCGCCGCAGCCGATTCCCTCGACCGCCGCCCGCGCTGCCGCAGCAGCGCCGGCGCCGCTCGGATCGGATCGCGGATCCGAGCCGGTCGCCGACACGCCGACGACGGACGCGCCAGCGCCGCCGGAACCGGCGGCCGATCGCGGAGCCGGCGGCTCGTTTATGGAGCGCGTGATCGGGGTCGGTGCCGCCGGTCCGCAACCGGATCTGGCGACGCTGGATCGCGCGCTCGACAGGCCTGCGCCCTATGGTTGGCTGTTCCCGCGCAGCGAGGGGCCGGGCACGGGTGCCGGCGCGGGGAGGGACGACGGCGCGGCTGCGCCCGTCGACGGCGTCGACGTCGCGGCGAGGCTCACTCCCGACAGCGAGGGCGGCTACAGCTACCAGGGCACGCGCATCCACGCCGAGATCTTCGCCGACGGCTCGGTGGTGCTGTATGACCCGCCGCTGGTGAGCGCGCGGCTGCTGGGCGTTCCGGTCGAGCGGCTGCCGCAGTTGCTCAAGGATCCAAAGGCCGAGGTGCGGCGTGCGGTCAAGCAGCGCCGGCAAGAGCTCGAGGCAGGCCGCGACCAGGCTGGGCTGCCGCTGGGTGAGGACGTGCTCGATGCGCTGGCCGTCCTCAACTTCATCCTGACCGCCAACAGCGTCTCGGGTGTGTTCGACCTGACCGAGATCGCCATGCGCGCTGCGGGTGACGATCCCTACGCCACCGAGAAGCGCTGTTTCTTGATCGAGACCGAGCCGCTGCGCGAGAGATTGCGATCGCAGCATCTGGCCCTGCGCGAGCGGCGCGCGCTGGACCGCCTGCAGGCTCACCTGTGCCAGGTGTGGGGCGCCGTCGAGCGGCCGGCCGTGGATCGGCGCGCCACGCTGTTCCGATTGTGGGACGAATGCGCGGACAGCGAGAGCGGCCGGACCGCGCGCGAGATCATCGAGGCCTTCGTCCGCGAGCGACTCCCGGCCGGCAGCGCCGACGGCTTCGCGGCGGCCGAGTTGCTGGCGCTCAATGCGCGTCGCACCTCGGCGATGCTGTTTGCTCCCTACCGCTAGCGGCGACCGCGTCTGCCTCGACGGCGCGGCGAAAGAATACGCATTCGCCTGCGAACGTGTTACCTGGACACCGTGGATATCTCCGGCTCGATGCGAGGTCTGGTCCGCGGTCTGCCGCGCACTTTCTGGATTCTATGGGTCGGCACCCTCGTCAACAGGCTGGGCGGCTTCGTGGTGCCGTTCCTCAGTCTCTACCTGACGCGCGGCCGCGGCCTGAGCGTGGACCAAGCCGGCCTCGTCGTCTCGCTCTGGGGTCTTGGCCTGATCGGTGCAGGGCCGCTGGGGGGGGCGATCGCCGATCGCTTCGGCCGGCGGGCCGCGATCGTCCTCGGGCTGGGGGCGAGCGGATCCTGCGCCATCGCGCTCGGGCTGACGCAGCGCATCGAGCTGATCGCTGGCTACACCTTTGCCTTTGCTCTGTTCGGCGAGATGTACCGGCCGGGCGTGCAGGCGGCCGTGGCCGACCTGGTGTCGCCGGTCGATCGGCCGCGCGCTTATGGCCTGCTCTACTGGGTGATCAACCTCGGTTTTACAGTAGCCGTGGTCGCGGCCGGGCTGGTCGTCGACCGCGGATACAGCCTGCTGTTTTTTCTCGACGGTGCGACCTCGCTCGTCTACGCGGCGATCGTGCTGGCCCTGGTGCCGGAGACGCGGCCGCGGCAGGGGCGGGAGAAGGGCAGCCTGATCGCGGGGCTGGGCGCGCCGCTGCGGGACCGGGTCTTTGTGCTGCTGCTCGCCATCATCTTCGCTCTGATGATGGTCTTCTGGCAGCACCAGGTGGCGCTTCCAATCGATATCACCCGGCACGGCATTTCACCGGCCGGCTACGGCCGGTTGATGGCGATCAACGGTGCGCTGATCGTGCTGCTGCAGCCCATCATTTCGGGCTGGCTGGCGCGCTTTGACCGGGCGCACGCGCTGGCCAGCGCCTGCCTGTTGTTCGGCGTCGGGTTCGGTCTCAATGCGCTGGCTACCACGGCACCGGTGTTCGGGTTTTCGATCGCCATCTGGACGCTGGGCGAGATCGCGCACTTCCCGGTCGCCAGCGCGCTGGTCTCGGACCTGGCACCGGTCGCGATGCGCGGCCGCTACCAGGGGTGGTACGGCATGACAGGGGGGCTCGCCGCCGCGATCGCGCCCGCGCTGGGCGGCTACGCGTTGCAGCACGCGGGGCGGGAGACGGTCTGGGGCGGCTGCCTCGCGATCGGACTGGTGGCGGCGGCGTTTCAGCTCGCGCTGGGGCGGGGGTTGCGGGTGCGGCTTGCTGCAGCGCGGCCAGCGTGAGGCATGGCCGAAGAGCACCGACGAAGTTCGGTTTCACGGGCCCTGCGTTTCAAACCGCTACCGTGCTGTTGTGCTGTGGTGCAGTAGCGGTGGCGGGCGACCCGGCGTGACTGGTACCGCGCATTGACTTCCCGTCGACGCGATTTCTAAGATGCGCCGCAACGCGGACGCGTTGCCATGGCCGATCCGACACGGGAGAGCGAGCAGTCGGTGAAGATACCGACGCGCCAGGGGGCGCGGCGGCTCGGGTCCGTGCTCGGCTGCGCAGCCGCGGTCTGGCGCAATCCGCGGCTGCGGCTGTGGGGCGGCTACCTGGTGCTGGCGCTTCTCTACACCGCACCGCTGTATCGACACCCGACCTACGGCGGCGATCTGCTGGACTGGAGATTCTGCCACTACCTCGACCAGGTCTCGCGCACCACCGTGCTGCAGTTCCACGAGTTCCCGTTCTGGAATCCCTGGGGCTGCGGCGGCAACGTGCACCTGGCCAACGTGCAGACCCAGTTTCTATCGCCCTACTTTTTGCTAGTGCTGCTGTTCGGCGTCACCGTCAGTGCCAAGTTGTTCGTCCTGATCCACTACTGGCTCGGTCTGGTCGGCACGCACCTGCTGGTCACTCGCGCCGGCCGGCCTGCGCTGGCCGGTGTGGCCTCGGCGGTGGCGTTCTCGCTGTGCGGTTTTTTCGCCGTGCGCGCCGGCGGCGGCCACGCCTCGTTCTTGGCTTTCTTGTACCTGCCCTGGCTGCTGATCGCCTATGACGCCGCGCGCGCCCGGCTCCGCTACTCGATCCTGGTCGGGCTGATCCTGGTCGAGTGCCTGCTCGAGGGCGGAGTCTATCCCACGCCTTTTTTCGCCCTGGTGCTGGTCTTTCAGGCCACCTACGACGTCGTCACCGGACCGGTCGCTCGCTGGCGCCCGCTTGCCGTCGGCGCCATCGCCCTGGCGGTGCTGGTCTCGGTGTCGGCCGTCAAGCTGTTCCCGACCTTGCAGTTCATCTCCGACGCGCCGCGGGTGGTGCCGCTCGACGACCGGCTCGATCTGACGCTGCTGCTCAGGGCGTTTCTGTCACATGCGGTCGAACGCCATCTCGCGGGTCACGAGTACGTCTGGCCCGAGTACCTCAACTACATCGGCGTCATCACGGTGCTCGCCTTCTTCGTCATGTGGACGCGCCGCGACGAGGAGCCGCTGCGGCGCTGGTACTACGCGATCCTGGTCTTCGCGCTGCTGATGATCGGCGACCACGGCCGCTACTCCCCCTACGCGCTGCTGCACCGGCTGCCGCTGTTCGACTCGCTGCGCGTGCCGGCGCGCTATGCCGTGATCGTCGATCTGCACCTGGCGCTGATCTTCGGCGTATTCATCAACTGGCTCGACTTCAAGTGCGAGGACTGGGCGCGCCAGTTCCGCTCGGCCTGGCTGGCGCGGCCGATCCGATCCGGCGCCTACGCGCTGCTGGTGCTGACGACGATCGAGCTGGGCATCAGCAACGGCCGCCAGTGGTGGCCCGGATTCAACGTCAAGCCGCCGCCCGTCGAGCGCGGTGAGCTGTTCCAGGGCCACGGCGGCGGCGACGACATGTGGTGGCGGGTGCGCAACAACGAGGGCACCCCGCACTGCTACGAGGCCAACTTCATCCCGACCGCGGCCGGCATCTGGCGCGGGCGTGGCCCGCAGGTCAAGCTCGTCGACGCCAGCGCCGGCACGCTGACGATCGCTGCCATCACCCCCAACCGCTGGCGGCTGCAGGTCGACCTGAGCAAGCCGAGCACGCTGCTCGTCAACCAGAACTACCATCGCTTCTGGCGCCTGGCGGCGGGCGAGGGAGCCGTCGTCAACCACCAGGGCCTGCTGGCAGTCGAGCTGCCGGCGGGCGCCCAGGAGATCGCGCTGCGCTACTACCCGCAGCACTTTGGCTGGTTCGCGCTGCTGTCGTTGCTCGGCCTGGTGGCCTGTGGAGCCGGGCTGCTGCGACCCTGGAGCTGGCGACGGGGTAGCGGTTGATGGCCACCGACTGGCGCCGCGTCGCGCGCTGGACCGCGGTCGGCGCGGTGCTGGTGCTGCTCGAGCTGCACCTCGGTTCGGTCTACCAGGTGCTGCTCGGCAGCGAGCTCAATTCGGACATACCGGGTTACGTTATCGGCGCGCGCCAGATGTGCTGTTTTTACGACTCGGGCTACCGCGAGCCGTTTGCCGTCGCCTGGTACAAGCTGGCGCTGGTCTTCACCGACGACACAGAGCGCGCCGCGCGCACCATCACAGTGGTCCAGACCTTTTTTACCGCGCTCGGCGTATACGCCTTTGTCGGCGTCTTCTTCGGCTGGCTGATCGGGTTGCTGGCGCTGGCGATCTTCGCCAGCAGCACGGTGGTGCAGTACTACGCCGTCTCGGGGCTGCGCGACCCGCTGTTCACCGCGCTGTTGCTGTTCTTTGGCCTGGCGCTGTTCCGGCGTTGGCCGCCGCGGCGCTGGTGGGTCGGCGCGGCGCTGGTCGGCGCGAGCGGCGCACTGCTCGCGCTGACCCGCATCTACGCGCTGGCGATCGTCCTCGGCGCGTTTGCGATCTGGCTCGTCCGCCAGCGCGTCTGGCGACCCGAGCCGCGGCCACGAGCCCTCCGCTTCGCCGCGGTCGCGCTCGGGCTCAACGCGCTGCTGGTGGCGCCCGATTTCGCGGTCCGGCCGCGCGCCGCGGTCTCGGACAACGTGCGTTTCATAGACAACCTCGAGCACGGCCGCGATCCCAACACGCCGTGGGTCGGCGAACCGGTGGGGCTGGTGCAGTACCTGGTAGCCGACCACAGCGCAGGCGAGCTGCTGCGCCGCTTCACCTGGAACTACGTGCTGTATGCCGTCGATTACCTGCCGTCCTACCTGCGCGGGCTGAGCTGGCTGGCGCTGTTCTTTCCGCTCGGCGTCATCGCAGCGCTGCTCACTCGGCGCGGCTTTGCGGTCGGGCTGTGGCTTCTGGCGCTGGCGCCGGTGGTCT
>JAFGSX010000013.1 GCA_016934455.1 Deltaproteobacteria bacterium | reverse complement strand
GATGTGCAGGCGATAGAACAGGTCCTCGCGAAAGGCCTTGGTCTTGACCATCTCTGCGATGTCGCGGTGGGTGGCCGAGATGACGCGCACGTCGACCCGCACCGTCTCCTCGCCGCCGACCCGCTCGAACTCGCGCTCCTGCAGCACGCGCAGCAGCCTGGTCTGCACCGACAGCGGCACGTCTCCGATCTCGTCCAAAAACAGCGTGCCGCCGTCGGCCAGCTCGAACCGGCCGAGCTTGCGCTTGACCGCGCCGGTGAAGCTGCCCTTCTCGTGTCCGAACAGCTCGCTCTCGAGCAGGGTCTCGGCGAGCGCAGCGCAGCTCACCGAGACGAAGGGTTTGTCGCGGCGCAGGCTCTGATCGTGGATGGCGCGCGCCACCAGCTCCTTGCCGGTGCCGCTCTCGCCGTGGATGTAGACCGTGGTGTCGGTCTTGGCGACTTTCTCGACGACGCGCATCACGTCCTGCATCGCGGTCGAGGTGCCGACGATGCCGCTGCTGGCAAACGGCGCGGCCAGATCGCGCGAAAAGGTCTCGGCGGCCTGCGCCATCTTCTCCCGCTCGCCCCGGGCGCGGCGCAGCGACAGCGCGCCCTCGATCTTGAGGCGCACCACCTCGGGAGGAAACGGCTTCTGGACGAAGTCGAAGGCGCCCAGCTTCATCGCCTCGACCGCTGCCTCGACCGTGCCGTAACCGGTCATGATCATGACCACTGCATCCGGATCGTCGCTGCGGATCTGGCGCAGCACCTCGATGCCGTCCTGGCCTTCCATCTTGAGGTCGGTGATCACGAAATCTGGTTTGTGGCGCCGGAACAGGCCGAGCCCCTCGCCTCCGCTCTTGGCCAGGTGCGGCTGGTGGCCCATCTTGCGCGCGATCGCGGCCACGCCCTCGCGCACGGTCTCGTTGTCGTCGATGATCAGGATGCTCGCCATGGTGTCACCTCATCGGCGCGTTTCCCTTTGTCACACGCCGGCAGCGCCCGCCGTCGCCCGCCGCGGCACGATCAACGTGACCGTGGTGCCGCGACCCTCGATGCTATCGATCGTGAGCTGTCCGCCGTGAACGCGGGCGATCTTACCCGCGATCGACAGGCCGAGCCCGGTGCCCTTCTCCTTGGTGGTGAAGAACGGGGTCTCCACATCGGCCAGCTTGTCGGCCGGGATGCCCTTGCCGGTGTCGGTGATCGCCAGCGCGACCTGCGATCCCCGATCGTCTGCGCGCATCGTCACCCGGCCTCCGGCCGCTGTCGCCTGCAGCGCGTTTTGCACCAGGTTGAGCAGCGCGCGGCGCAGAGCGCCTTCGTCGGCCTCGATCGCCAGCTCGGGCGGGCATTCGATGGCGACGGTCAGCTCCCGCTGCTCGGCATCGCCGGCGACCACGCCGACGATGTCGTCGAACATCTGCCGCACACGGCACGGCTGGAGGTTGACCGGTGTCTCGCGCGCGAAGGCCAGAAAGTCGTTGACCACGCCCTTGAGGTAGCTCAACTCGCGCTCGACCCGCCCGCTGTACTCGCGAAGCTGCGTCCGCTGCTCGGCGAGCTGAGCGGCGGTCAGCTCGTCGATTCCCTCGCGCAGCAGGCCGATAAACAGCTCCATGCCGCCGAGAGGGTTGCGCACCTCGTGCGCGATGCCGGCCAGCATGGCCTGGCGGTCGCGATCGCGGCGCTGCAGCGCGGCGCGCATCTCGTCGATGGTCTTGGCGAGAAACCCGATCTCGTCGCGGCCGTGCGCCCGCACCGGAACGTCCAGCGCGCCCTCTCCGATGTGGCGCGCGTCCTCTACCAGGAGGCTGACCGGCCGGGTGATGGTGTGCGAGACGACGAGCGCGATCAGCACGATCAGGGCGATCGAGATCAGGCCGACCGGGGTCGCCGTCGTCGCGTAGCGGCGGATCGACGCGCGGTACTGCAGGCCCGCCTCGACGCCGAGGAGCAGCGGTTCGACATCCGCTGCGCTCGGCTCGTCCCCGAGAGCTGCGGCGTCGGGCCGCGAGACGTCGAGCCGCTTGTAGGCGCGGTAGATCGGCTGCGGTCGATCGGTGTCCTCGATCCAGGCGCCGGGCAACCGCTGCAGCGCGCGCGCTATCAGGGGCCGGTCGGCATCCCAATGGGGCAGCTTCTCCTCGATGCGATAGCTGCGATCGGCATCGACGAAGACCTGGCCGCGCGGGTCGATCAGGTACAGTGCGCTCAGGCCGGCGGCCCGCTTCTGGCGCTCGAGCTCCGCCGCCAGGTCGAGATACCAGCGCTCGTCCTCGTCGCCCGGCAGCAGGCTGAGCACTCTGTCGGTGTCGACCTGGGCGGCGATGGTGGTGGCCAGCACGTCGAGCTTGCGCGCGAATTCGTCGCGAAACGCATCGCGCGTGCTGAGGTAGGTGAAACCCCCGGTGATCGCGAACACCAGCGCCGTCGGCGCGGCAAAGGCCAGCAGCAGGCGGGTCGAGATACTGGTCGAGAACAGGCGCACGGTAGAACATTAGTGGAAGCGGGCCGCGCCGGAAAGGCCACAGTGGACGCGCTCAGTCCCGCGCCCGCAGGAAGAAATAGACAAACTGCAGGATCGCGGTGAGCGCGGCCGCCACGTAGGTCATGGCCGCGGCCGTCAGCACGCTGCTGACTCCGCCCAGCTCGACCTGGCTGACGATGCCGTGCGACGCGAGTGCGGCCTTGGCCCGACTCGAGGCGTTGAACTCGACCGGCAGTGTCACGAGCTGGAACAGCACCACGCCGCCGAACAGGACGACCGCCGCGGTGTACAGTTGGCTGATTTGGAAGAAGACGCCGACCATCAGCAGGATCCAGGTCAGGTTGGAACCGATGGAAGCGATCGGCACCAGCGCCGTGCGCCAGACCAGGGGTGTGTACCGCTCCTTGTCCTGCAGCGCGTGCCCGGCCTCGTGCGCAGCCACGCCGACCGCCGATACCGAGCGACCGTCGTGCACGGCGGGAGATAGCCGCAGCACCTTGGCGCGCGGGTCGTAGTGATCGGACATGAAGCCGGACACCCTCTCGATGCGCACGTCGCGCAGTCCGCTGGCGTCGAGCAGCAGGCGCGCGGCCTGCGCGCCCGACATCTGAGACGACAGAGCGCGGCGCTGCCACTTGGAAAACGCGCTCTTGACCCAGACCGTCGCAACGAGGGAGAGCGCGATCGCGGGCGAAATGAAGAGCAGGTAGTTCAAGTCAAAATAGAACATGGCTCGCCTCCGCCATCCGATGCCATAGGCCCAAGATAGGGACGGCTGCTGGACGCGGCAAGAGCTGGTGGGCTGCGGTCCGGATCAGTTGGCGGCCGGGCGCTTGGCGCGTCGGCGCGTCGCGGGCCGCTGCCTGCGCGACGGCCGCCGGCTGCGAATCAGCTCGCGCACCAGCAACTCCGCATAGTCGATCGAGACCATGAGCTGGTCGAGGTCCAGGTTGGCTGGCGTGTCGCTCAACTGGTGGTAGTGGCGCGGCGAGCCGAGCTCCGGGTCGATGCAGGTGAGGCCGACCGCGGGATAGCCGTGGGCCATGCAGGCGGCGGCGTCGCTGCCTCCGACCGGCGGTTCGAACGGCGTCACGCTGGCGAAGCGCGGCTCGGCTGCCGCCGTCCGGGCCAGGATCTCGGCCAGCCACGGCACGACCGGCGTCCGCCGCACCTCGCCCTCGCGGTCGAGGTAGCGCAGCTCGCCGTTGGTCAGAGAGTCGAGCGCGATGAAGACCGTGCGGTCGCGCGGCCACTCCTCGCCGTGCCGCCGGATCAGGGCGTCGGCGCCGCCCAGGCTGGCCTCCTCGCAGCCGGTCGCCACGAACAGCAGCTCGACGTCGTCCGGCTTTAAGGGCGCCAGCCGCCGGGCCAGCGCGCACAGCGCGACGGCGCCGGTCAGGTTGTCGTTGGCGCCGGGCACGATGCGATCGCGCAGCACGGTCTCGAGAGCGAACAGAGCGCTCAAGGTGCCGGGCACGTTGAGCAGGTGCTCGATCGGCCGCAGCGGCCAGGTCAGCGGCCCCAGCACCGTCCGCGCCAGATCGAATCCGGCCAGCGCGAACTGGCAGTAGGTGGCGAGCGCCAGCCCGCGCTGCACGCGATCGAGCGGAGGCGGCGCGCTGGTGGCGCTGAACAGCCGCACGAACCGCTCATCGAAGATCAGACCGGTGAAGGCCGCGTCGACGTGGCCGAGCGCGATCACGCGCAGCGCCGGCTCGCCGTCGGCGGGCAACCGCCCGAGCACGTTCTGCGAGCGCTTGAAGCCGAGCAGCCGACGCAGCAGGTAGCCGCGGCGGGTCGAGTCGGCGTAGTAGGAGGCGCCCGCCAGCGTGTGCAGCGCGCAGGCGACCGCCGGCAGCAGCGGGGAGACAGCGGTGGCGGCGCTGGCCAGCCCGAAATGCAGCGCCACGTTGGCGTAGAGATTATCGTTGAAGCGAAATTCCTCGACCTCGGTCTGCAGGCCGAGCCGTTCGAACTCGTGCACGAAGATCTGCGAGGCCCGCCGCTCGTCCTCGCTGGTCGGCTGGCGGCGCGGGCACTCGTCGACGATGCGCTCGATCAACGCCAGCAGTTGGCCACGCTCGTCAGCGGCGCGCGCGGTTGCCATGGGGTGCTCCTGTCCGCAGGGGACGCAGCCGGCGCTGGGCCATCCAGAAGACGGCCGCGGCGACGACGATCCCGAAACCCGCACCATACCCGGTCTGGCGGCAGCCGCAACCGGGTGTCGAGTCGATCAGCGCGGGCGGGTCGTAGCGGCGGTCGTCTCCGACGGCCGCTCCGTCGCGGGGAGAGGCATCGCCGCCGGGGCGGTCGAACGCCGTCGCATCGGGCGTCGAGACATCGTCGCCGCTCCGGTCGCCGGGGCCGAGGTCGCGGCCGGCGGCGCTGTCGAGCCCGGTGGCGGTGTCGAGCCCGGTGGCGGTGTCGCGGCCGGCCCATCGATCCGGGCGAGCGGCGTCGGTGGGCGGGGCGGCGTCCGCGCCGGCGGCGGTGTCGCGACCGACCGCGCGATCTCCGATCGCGGCGTCGGGGACCAGGTCGGACCGGCAGGTGCGATCTTGGCAGTGGTAGCCGGGTGCGCATTCGGCGTCGACGGCGGCGCCGCAGGTGGCGCCTTCGACCCCCAGGCAGGCGATGGTGCCGCCGCTGGTGGTGCCGCAGATGTACGGTCGGGTGCCGCCGCTCGAGCAGTCGAGGTCGTTGACCGTGTAGTTGCAGTAGGTGACCACCGTCCCATCGCAGGTCCGTTGAAAGCTGGCCGGGAGGCAGGGCTGCGAGTCGGTGCAGATGCCGCCCCGACAGCCCTGGCTGGTCTCGACGTCGCACGGGATGTTGAGCGAGCAGGCCTCGCCGCGGCGCGCCACGCAGTAGTAGCCGGTGCACAGGTGCTGGCCGCGGTCGTCGACGCCTTCGGTGGTGCAGTCCCACAGCCCGCAGGTCTGTTCCTCGCCAAGCGCGTCCGCGCAATTCTCGACGACGAGCTGGCCCTGGTAGCAGTAGCGCACGACGTCTCCCTCGCACTCTCCGATCCAACCGAGCTCGCCGCAGGGGACGGCGGCATCGGCGACCGCCGCGTCCTGCGCTGCGGCGGGT
>JAFGSX010000080.1 GCA_016934455.1 Deltaproteobacteria bacterium | reverse complement strand
CCTTCCGGTGGACGGCGGTGCGATCGATGCGGCTCACGGCGACACGGCTGGCCGCGACGTCCCGAGGGACGCCGGAGCCGATGCGGCCCGCGATGCGGCTTACGACTCGGGGCGCGATGCTGCACTCGACGCCGCGACCGACGCAGCACTTGATGCGGCGAGCGATGCCTCTCTGGACGCCGGGCTGCAGACCGACGCAAGTAGAGACGCTGGATCGGACGCGGCGCATGACGCAGCGTTCGATGCAACATTCGATGCAGCCCGAGATTCCGGAGCGCCAACCGACGCCAGACCGGATTCTTCGAGCGATGAATCCCATGATGCCGCTACCGATGCTGGTGAACAGACAGACGCACGAGGGGACATTGGAGTGGACGCAGCAGCCGAAGACGCGTCATCCGCATGCACGCCTGGCGACTGGTCGATAGCGACCGTTGACGGGTACGGCAACATCGGATGGTACACTTCATTGGCGGTGGACGACTCGGGCAAAGTGCACGTGAGCTACTACGACGGCTACTCGAACTACAACCTCAAGTATGCCTCAAAGCCAGCCGCTGGAACGTGGAGCAAGAGCACGGTCGACGACGTGGGATCGGTTGGCGAATACTCGTCTTTGGCGGTGGACGGAGCGGGCGGCGTACACATCAGCTACTATGATGGAACGAACGCAGACCTGAAATACGCCTACAAGCCCGAGGCTGGAGGCTGGACCCTGACCACAGTGGATGAGACGGACAGCGTCGGCACCTACACCTCTCTGGCGGTAGACGGAGAAGGTGGTGTCCACATCAGCTACCATGACGGCACAAACGCAGACCTGAAATACGCCTACAAGCCCGAGGCTGGAAGCTGGACACTGACCACGGTGGATGAGACGGACAGCGTCGGCGCCTACACCTCTCTGGCAATGGACGGGGCGGAGGGTGTGCACATCAGCTATTACGACGGTACACATGCAGATTTGAAATATGCATACAAGCCGGAGGCCGGTAGCTGGGTCCTGAGCACTGTTGACTCCTCGGGCAATGTCGGCGAGTTTACATCTCTTGCGGTGGACGGGTCAGGTGGCGTGCATGTCAGCTACCGCGACAGCACGAACAACGCCCTAAAATACGCCTATAGGCCTGAGGCCGGCAACTGGATCTTGAGTACCGTTGACTCCCAGGGCGATGTCGGCCGGTATTATACTTCAGTGGGGGTGGATGGGACAGGGGGGGTCCATATCAGCTACTTCTATTTGAATGACTATGACCTCAAATACGCTTACAAGCCTTTGTCCGGTAGCTGGAGTACCACCACTGTCGACTCGCAATTCGAGGTCGGGATGTACAACTCACTGGCGGTGGATAAATTTAACGGAGTACATGTGAGCTACCTGTGCTCCAGAAATGGCTCGTTGAAGTACGCCTACCTTCCTCCGTGTCAGTGACGACAGCATGCTTTGCTAGACCCAGAATTCCTCAAGCCACCGCTAACTTGAGTTGAGTCAATTGTCGACGGTGCCCCGCCAGAAATAGGCTCGAGCAAAGTGAGCAGCGCAATCAGCGCCGGCCCGTGACTGGCACCTCGGTCCTCATTGCGCTCGTCATCATGGTTGATCCTGTTGACTGCCTGCGGGGTCCTGTCACCGGCTTTCCCCGTCTCGCAAGCTCGTCGGGGGCCCCAGCCGGCGCCACCCCTCCGGCAGGCTAAATCTTCGTGATCGGCGCTATCAGCCGCAGCGCCAGGCCGGCCTCGACGTGCGGCCGCACCACCGGCAGCGCGTCGAACCCGGGCGCCAGGGTCAGCACCACCTCGAACGGCAGCGGCGGCATGGTGGCGACCACGCCCAGCGGCAGCCGCGGGCCGAGCGCGAAGTCGGTCTCGCGCAGGTAGCGCGGCCGCGGCTCGAACAGGCCGAGCCGGCCACCGGCCCCGCCGAAGACCGAGAGCCGGGCGCCGTACTGCCGAGGCGACGACCAGCGCCAGAAGTGAAAGACGTAGTCGGTGCGCACGACCAGCGACTCGAAGACGGCGGAGTAGCCCAGCAGCGCGTTGACCTGGTGCCGGTCGGACCAGGAATAGCCGGCGCTGACGCCGCTGGCCTCGCCCGCCTCGAGCCCGAGCGCGAGCGGTCGGGCCGCCGCGGTCTGGCAGGAGAGCGCGAGCGCTATCGCGAGCCACGCGCCCATCGCTCAGGCACCGTGAATCGACCGGCGCGCGCTCGCCAGGGCCGCTTCCTTGCAGGCCTCGCTCAGCGTCGGGTGCGCGTGCACGGCGCGACCGAGATCCCCGGCGCTGGCCTTCAGCTCGATGGCGACCACCGCCTCGGCGATCAGGTCCGAGGCGCGCGGCCCGACGATGTGCACGCCGAGCAGCCGGTCGGTCCCGGCGTCGGCGATCACCTTGACCAGCCCGTCGTCGTGGCCCATGGTCTTGGCGCGCGCATTGGCCTTGAAGTAGAAGCGGCCGACCTTGACCTCGAGCCGGCGCTCCCGGGCCTGTTCCTCGGTGAGGCCGACGCCCGCCAGCTCCGGATCGGTGTAGACCACGCTGGGCAGCGCGTCGTAGTTGACGTGTCCGGGCTGGCCCGCGATCAGCTCGGCCAGCGCGATGCCCTCCTCCTCGGCCTTGTGCGCCAGCATCGGCCCGGCGATCACGTCGCCGATGGCGTAGACGCCGGCGACGCTGGTGCAAAATTGACCGTCGACCGCGATCTTGCCGCCGGCCTCGAGCGCCAGTCCGATCGCCTCCAGCCCGAGTCCGTCGGTGTAGGCGCGCCGGCCGACCGCGACCAGCACCTTGTCGCAGACCAGCGCCTCGCTCCTGCCGTCGCTTTCGACGGTCAGCCCGACCGCGTCGTCGCCGGGCTGCGCCGCGGTCACCTTGGTCTTGAGCCGGATCGCCATGCCCTGCTGCCGGAGGCTGCGCTCGAGCGCGCGCGCGAGCTGGGTGTCGGCGAAGGGGGCGATCTGCGGCAGCATCTCGACCACGGTCACCTGCGCGCCCAGCCGCAGCCAGACGCTGCCCAGCTCGAGGCCGACCGCGCCGGCGCCGATGACCACCAGGTGCCTGGGCACCGCTGGCAGCGCCAGCGCCTCGGTCGAGCTGATGACGCAGCGGCCGTCGAAGCGCAGAAACGGCAGCTCGACCGGCGCGCTGCCGGTGGCGATGACGACGTGCTTGGCGGCGAGCTCGGTGCGTCCGCCGTCGGCCGTGACGAAGAGAACCCTGCCGGCGCCGGTCGAGCCATCGGCCGCGGCGCCGGCGAACGACGCGCTGCCGGTGATGACCGCGACCTTGTTCTTCTTCATCAGGAAGGCGACGCCCTCGGTCACCTCCTTGACGATGCGCTCCTTGCGCCTGAGCATGGCGGCGATGTCGATGGCCGGCGCTCCGGCGGCGATGCCGTGGTCGCCCAGCTTGTGGCGCAGCGTCGCGAACAGCTCGCTGGTCTCGAGCAGCGCCTTGGAGGGGATGCAGCCGACGTTGAGGCAGGTGCCGCCGAGCGTGTCGCGCTTCTCGATCAGCGCCACCCTCAGGCCGAGCTGGGCGCCGCGGATGGCGGCCACGTAGCCGCCGGGACCGGCGCCGATCACCGCCAGATCATATTCCTGCACCGCGCACCTCCGGAGACGAGCGCTCCGGCATCTCGCTCCCCGCCAGCGGCCGGCGTCGCGCTCCGGGCGCCATCAAAGCCGACGTCCGGCCCTGCGACAAGAGCCGAGCGGGCACCATTTTGCTGGCCCCGCCGATCAGGCTCGGCTGCTGATTGCGCTGCTCACTTTGCTCGAGCCTATTTTTGGCGGGGTCCCGCTGATCGGCGGAAGTCTTTTTCTCGTTGCTGCACAACGAAAAAAGCCTCCCGCCGGCCCCCCGCCAAACAGGATCAACTGCGG
>JAFGSX010000079.1 GCA_016934455.1 Deltaproteobacteria bacterium | reverse complement strand
CTGCGGCCTCCCCTCGCCGAGGGTGAACCTCGGCGAGCCTCCCCTCCCGGCCCGCGCTGCGCGCGGCCAACCTTGACGAAAAGCTGACCAACACAACGTCTGGAAGCTTGCGTTTCGATCGCAAGTCTGTCGTGCCATTTGCGACGTGCCACGTGCCGCGTTGACTGCAATGCGCTACAGCCAACGTGGAACGTGGAACTCGGAACGTGGCACTTCGCCCCACGCCCTACGCACTTTCGATCTGCTTTTCCGAGTATTCCTTACCGTCGAAGCGCAGGATCGTGGGCTTGCCCTCGACCAGCGTCCGGATGTTGACCGGCCGCGTCCAGATGCGGTGCAGCGCCTTGAGCGTCTCGGAGGCATAACCGGGGTCGAGGTCCATGCCGTCGTGGCGGTGCGCCAGCAGCAGCTCGGCTCGGTTCTCGAAATTGCCGTCGTCGACGCAGATGTAGGGCTGGCCCAGGTTGGTCAGGCTGTCGAGCAGCTTCTTCTTGATCGCCTTGAACTGCCGGCTCTCGATCTCCCAGCGGTTGTGTTTCTGGTTGAAGCCAAAGCTGAACAGCTTGTGCTCGCGGCAGAAGTCCAGCGTCAGGAACTCGTCGATGAAGGTGATGTCGTTGTAGTGCCTGCGCACCTGAAACAGCTTGTCGCGCCCCTGCCCGAGCCGCTTGTCCCAGCGCCGCCGCTCGGCGATGTCGTCGCACTCGTCGTACTCCTTGCCAAAGCGGCCGCGGTTCCAGCGGTCCTCGACGTCGCGCAGCAGCTCCAGCCCCAGCTTGTATGGGTTGAGCTGCAGGCCGTGGGTGGCGACGACCCCCGAGTGGTGGTCGGCAAAGTCGATGAACTCGCTGGGTTTGAGCGCCCTCTGGGTCATGATCGTGCTGTGCCAGTAGCTGGCCCAGCCCTCGTTCATGATCTTGGTCATGCCCTGCGGCGCGAAGTAGTAGGCCTCCTCGCGCAGCATGTCGAGCACCTCGTGCTGCCAGCGCTTGAGCGGCGCGTGGTTGAGCAAGAAGGCCATCACGTCGCGCTCGGGCTCGGGCGGGAACTTCTTCTTGATCTTGGCCTTGTCGCGCGCCTTCTGCCGCTGCTCGTCGAGGAACTTGGGCGGGTTGATGTACCCCTCCATGTACTCGCGCTGGTTGGGGAGCTGGATCACGCCGACCCGGCGCAGCTCGTCGCGCTGGGCGGCGGCCAGGATCTCCTCGTCGAGCAGCGCGCCGTGGCCCTCGAGCAGCGAGGCGTCGGGGTGCTGGCGCGCCTCGTCGCGCTGGCTCTGCGCGGTCGGCCTGCGAGCGATGTAGGGCGAGTTGTAATCGATCAGGTTGTCGATCGAGAGGCAGCAGTCGATGAAGCTCTCGACCGGCTCGACGCCGAGCCGATCCATGTAGCGCGCGATGCGCGTCGCATGGTTGGCCATCTCGTCGATCATCTTCCGGTTGGTGTGGGCGAAGGTGTAGTTGTTCTTGAAGAAGTCGCAGTGGGCGTAGACGTGCGCCATCACCGTCTTCTGGTCGACGAACGAGTTGCTCTCCAGCAGGTAGGCGTAGCAGGGGTCGTTGTTGATCACCATCTCGTAGATGCGGTGCAGGCCGTAGGTGTACGACTTCTGCATCCGCTCGTACTCCATGCCCCACTTCCAGTGCGGGTAGCGCACCGGAAAGCCGCCGTACGAGGCGACCATGTTGATCTCCTCGTAGTCGAGCACCTCGAATATGACCTCGAAGAAATCGAGCCCGTAGGCCAGCGCGTGGTCGCGGATCTCCTTTTGCAGGTCGCGCATCTCGCGCGTCAGCCGGCGTCGATTTTGTCTCATCGCGCTGCTCCTGTTTGTTGGGGCCCAGGCTGCGGTGGGGCCCCGCTGTTCGGGGCAAGTCTTTTTGTCTTCGCAGGCTCGGAAAAAAGCCTCGCCCCGGCCCCCCACCGCCTCATGTCTCTCGACGTGAGCAGCGCTGCCACGTCACTTGCCCCGTCCCAGGAAGTCCTTGATCGACTGCAAGATGGCGTCCTTGTCTTTGATCTCGCTGAGCGCCACGTTCTCGTCCTCGCCAAACGCCTCGCGCAGATCCTTGATGAATTGCCCGCTTCCGTACGGGCTCTCGACCTGGCCGTAGGAGAACTGGTTGCTGGCGGGCAGCAGCTTGTCGCGCATCAGGTCGACGCACTTGCGGGTGTCGTCCGCAGACCAGTTGTCGCCGTCCGAAAAATGAAAGGGGTAGATGTTCCACTCGTGCGGTGGGTAGTGCTGCTCGACGATCTCGCTGCATAGCTGAAAGGCAGACGAGATCATGGTGCCGCCCGACTCGCGGGTGTGAAAAAAGGTCTCGCGATCGACCTCGCGCGCAGCCGCGTCGTGGATGATGAATCGGGTCTCCAGCCCCTTGTAGTTGCGGCGCAGCCAGGTGTCGATCCAGAAGCTCTCGATGCGCACGATCTCCTTCTGTTCCTCGCCCATCGAGCCCGAGACATCCATCATGTAGATGATGACCGCGTTGCTCTCGGGCCGCGTCTGCACGCGCCAGGTGCGGTAGCGCTTGTCCTCTCGCATCGGCATCACCACCGGCCGCTTGGGATCGTACAGGCCGCTGGCGATCTGGCGCTTGAGCGCCTGTTTGTAGGTGCGTTTGAAGTGGCGCAGCGACTCCGGCCCCTGCGGCGCCACGCCGACGTAGCGGATGCGCTCGGTGACCAGCTTGGCGCGGCCGCGGCGCTCGATGCGCGGCAGCTCGAGCTCCTCGCCCAGCATGTCGGCCAGCTCCTCGAGCGTGACCTCGGCCTCGAGCACGTGGTCGCCCGGCTTGTCGCCGGCCTTGCTGGGATCGCCCTCGCCCTCTTCGGGCGAGAGCGGCTGGCCCTCCTCGCCGTCGCCCTGGCCGACGCCGCCCTTCTGCCGCTCGCCGAAGCGGAAGTTGGGGATGTCGATCTGCGGGATCGGGATGCTGATCGCGTCCTTGCCCTTGCGCCCGATCAGCTCGCCCTTCTGGATGTACTTGCGCAGGTTGGCCTTGATGCGGCCGCGGACGATGTCCTTGAAGCGCGCGTGATCCTGGTCGATCCGGAGTGCCATCGTCGGCTCAGCTTTCTTTTGTATCCCCGCGCGCGAAGATCGAGGCCACGAAGTTGAGCACGTCGGTCGCGCTCTCCTCGTTGTAACCGTAGTTTCGGATCAGGCGCTGCTTGACGATGTCGATCTTCTCCTGGGTGTCCTTGTCGACGACATTCGACACCATGGTGGTGAGCTTGATCGTGTCCTTCTGATCCTCGAACAGTTTCAGCTCGAGCGCCTTGTGCAACCTCTCGTTCGTTCGATAGTCGAACTTCTTGCCGTCGACCGCGAGCGCGCCGATGTAGTTCATGATCTCGCGCCTGAAGTCGTCCTTGCGGCTCTCGGGGATGTCGATCTTCTCCTCGATCGAGCGCATCAACCGCTCGTCGGGCTCCTCGTCCTGGCCGGTGTACTTGTTGCGCACCTTTTCCTTCTGCGTGTAGGCCTTGACGTTGTCGATGTAGTTGGCGCACAGCTTGGCGATGGCGTCCTCGTCGGCGCTGATCGCGCGCTGTACCTCGTTCTTGACGATGTCCTCGTACTCGCCCTTGACCATCGTGATCAGCTCGCCAAAGCGTTTGCGCTGCTCCTCGCTGGTGATCAGGGAGTGGGTGCGCAGCCCGGCCTCCAGCTCGTTGAGCAGCAGGAACGGGTTGATCGAGGTGTCGCTCTTCTCGCTGACTAGGGCATTGCTGATCTTGTCCTGGATGTAGCGCGGGCTGATGCCCTCCATGCCCTCGCGCTCGGCCTCCTTGCGCAGCTCCTTGATGCTGTCCTCGGTGAAGCCGGGCAGGGTCTTGCCGTTGTACAGCTTGAGCTTCTGCATCAGCGTGATGTTGTGCTTCTTGGGCTCCTCGAGCCGTGTCAGCACCGCCCACATGCCGGCCATCTCGACGGTGTGCGGGGCGATGTGCTTGCCGCGGATCTTCTTGTTGTTGTAGTCCTTCTCGTAGATCCGCATCTCCTCGCTGAGCTTGGTGATGTAGGGGATGTCGACCTTGATGGTGCGGTCGCGCAGCGCCTCCATGAACTCGTTGCCGAGCAGCTTGCGATATTCGGCCTCGTTGGTATGGCCGATGATCACCTCGTCGATGTCGGTCTGCGGAAATTTCTTTGGCTTGATCTTGTGCTCCTGGGTGGCGCCCAGCAGGTCATACAGGAAGGCGACGTCGAGCTTGAGGATCTCGATGAACTCGATGATGCCTCGGTTGGCGATGTTGAACTCGCCGTCGAAGTTGAAGGCGCGCGGATCGCTGTCGCTGCCGTACTCGGCGATCTTGCGGTAGTTGATGTCGCCGGTCAGCTCGGTCGAGTCCTGGTTCTTCTCGTCCTTGGGCTGAAAAGTGCCGATGCCGATGCGGTCCTTCTCGCTGAGCACCAGCCGTTTGACCTTGACGTGGCCGACCACCTTGCTCCAGTCGCCCTTGTACTGGTCGAGAAGCTGATTGAAGACGAAGCGGCAGGCCGGGCACAGGTCGCCGCCGAGCGGCACCTGGAAGTCGTCGCTGCTGAGCTTGAGGTCGGCGATGGCCTTGGCGCGCATCTCGAGCGGGATCAGGTGCAGCGGCTCCTCGTTCATCGGGCAGGGCATCACCTCCAGTTGCTTGAGCCCCTCGTTCGTGATCCGGTCGAAGTGCCAGGTAAAGGTGTAAAGCGCGCCCTCGGGCTTGCGGCTGTAGCGCTCGAGCCCCTTCTTGAGCAGCCGGGCGATGGTCGACTTGGAGGAGCCGACCGGGCCGTGCAGCAGGATGACGCGGCGCTCCGAGCCGTAGTTCATGGCCGCCGCCTTGAACACGCTGACCAGTCGCATCAGCGGGATGTCGAGGCCGTAGATGGCGTCCTTGCCGCTGTCGTCCTCGTCGCGGAAAAAGGGGTACCGGACCAGCTTTTTCTTGCTGTCCATGTACTCCTCGCGGCCGTGGGACACGATCATGTCGTGCACGCGCATGAACGCGGTGCGCGCCACCAGGGGGTTCTCTTTGACGATGCGCAGATAGTCCTCGAAGGTGCCCTCCCAGTGCAGATCCTGGTACTCCTTCTTGTCGAACAGCGAAGCGATGTAGCCGACCAGATTGTCCGGATTGCTCATCGAATGGTCTCCGTTGATGGTGAAGCGAGCGCAGCGCGCTGCGGTCCGACTGCCGTGGCGCGAGCCATCCAGGGTTGTAGCATGGGGGGTCGAGGCGGGCAACGCGGGCTGCGATCAGCCAGATCTCTTGTTCACCCCGGTCGCCCGTGATACGCAGCGACCCATGTTGCAGACCGTGCTGGTCAGCGCACTCGCGGTCGCCGCAGCCGGCGTCGATGCCGGTCAGGCCGTTGCCGAGGCGCGCGTCGAGGACGCAGGCGCGTCGCCGTCGACGTCGCCAGCGGGCGTCGACGACGAGTCGGCGGTCGCGCCCGCAGAAGAAGAGCCGCCACCGCTGGCACGGCTGGGGTGGGCGATCGGCGAGACCGAGGTCGAGCTGTTGCTGCTGGCGTCCGATCACGATCGGGCGCTGGTCGCGGCGCAGCGCGCGCGTGAACAGATGGGCAAGCTGTGGCGAGCCCTCGACGAGAGAGAACCGGCATCGGATCTCTTTCGCCTGGCGCAGGCCAACGGACGGCCGCTGGCGCTGGCGCCCGATGTGTTCGATGCGCTGGCGGACGCCCAGCGGCTGGCGCGTCTGTCGGGCGGTGCGTTCGACCCGACCGCGGGCCGGCTCTGGACGCTGTGGGGCTTTTCGGGCCGCGGCACCGTGCCCGACACCGACCTGCTCAAGGCGGCGCTCGAGCTGGTCGATTATCGCAGGCTGCAGCTCGAGCCGACCGAGCGCACGGCGCTTTTGACCTCCGGCGCCCAGGTGCGGCTGGGGGCGATCGGCCGCGGCCTCGTTCTCGAGCGCGGCGTCGCCGAGCTCGAGCAGTCGGGCCTCTCCAGCTTTGTGCTGCGCGCTGGCGGCGACGTGGTGGTACGTGGAACCAAGGGTCGGCAACCGTGGATGGTGGGCGTCCAGGATCCGCGCGCCGGCGGCTACTTCGCCGCCTTTCCGGTGCTCCGGCGCGGCGCGGTGGCCACGGCTGGCGACTACGAGCGTTACTTCGTGCGCGCCGGGGCGCGCTTTCACGATCTGCTCGACCCGCGCACCGGCATGCCGGCGCGCTGCTGTCGCAGCGCCACCGTGCTGGGTAGGACCGCGGACGAGGCGGCCGGGCTGGCCCAGGTCGTGTTCGTGCTGGGGCCCGACGAAGGCTTCGCGCTGCTGCAGCGGCTCGACCAGGTGGAGGCGATCGTCGTCGACGGTCAAAACCGCGTGCACGTCACCAGCGGTCTGCTGCCGAGCGTGCGCTTTCGGCCTCCGACCGACGGGCGTTGAACGGACAGCAGCGATCTAGCGCTGCGTCGCTAGAAACTCGATCAGGATCTGCTGCGCCGCGATGTCGTCGATGGGATCGCGCGGCTTGCGGCCGGCCGCCTGTGCCAGCCGCTGCGCCTCGGCCGTGGTCAGAGTCTCGTCCTGCAGGTGCACGCGCCGTCCGCTGACGCGCTCGAGTGTGCGGGCGAAGGCCCGGGCGTCGGCTGCCGGCCGGCGCTCCCTGCCGTCGAGCTCGCGCGGCAGGCCGACCACGAAGTCGGCGTCGCGCTCTCGGGCCAGCCTGGCAAGCTGCTCGATCAGCGCGTGCCGATCGCGGCCGTCGATCACGCCGTGGGGCAGGGCGACCCCGCCCGGTCCGCTGACCGCAATTCCGACCCGGCGCCGTCCCAGATCGATGGCGATGTGGCCTGTGCGGGTGTCGCTCACGAGGTGGGTGGCGCGGGCTGGGCTGCCGGCACGCTGCCGGGCGCGCTGGCGCCGGGCTGGTTGGCCATCAGCTCGCGCAGCCGCTGCAGGCTGGTCTCGGTGCGCTGTACCCACTCGTTGTCGGCGCCAGTGCGGTGCGCCATGTCGAGGCTGCGCTCCCACACCAGCATCGCCTTGGTGAGCAGGATGTTGACGCGCCCCTTGAGCTCGCTGATGTAGAGCTGCGCCTGCTCCGAGGTCAGCTCGGGCGGCACCGGCAGGTTGACCATGTCGTCGTACAGTTCCTCGTACATGGCTCCGATCTTGTAACCAGCCGCTGTCGCCCAGCCCGGGTTGCCGACCTTGATGGTGCGGATGAACGCGCTCTGCGCGCTGAGCAGCCGCTGGCATTTCTCCTCGAGCTGCTCGGCCATCTGCTCTTTCTGGTCGCTGCCCGGCGGCGGCATCGCGAGCTTGAGGCGCGAGAACTCGGCGCGCGAGATCTCGCCGACATAGAAGTGGGCCTGGGCGATGAAGTAGTCGGACTCGAGGCGCTCGAGCTTCTCGGCGTTGCGGTGCAGCCGGATCGCCTCGCGCATCCGGTACTCGGCGGTGGCGTGGTCGCCCAGCATGAAGTGGCCGATGCCGGCATCGACCAGCGCCTCGATGCGATCCGCGGTGCGCAACTGCGGCTCGACCACCATCACGTCGAACAGCTCGACCACCTCCCGATACCGCCCCAGCTCGGCCAGGCAGACGCCTTTCTTGAATTGAGCGTCGATCTGATCCTGGCTCGGATGCTGATCGTCGAACTGCGCCAGGTAGGCGTCGAAGCGCTCGATGGCCTGCTCGCAGCGGTGCAGGTTGGAGAGCGCGGCACCCAGGTTGTAGAGACTGGGCTTGCAGTACCGGCTCTCGGGGAACTGGCCCAGCAAGCGCTCGAAGTAGAGGATGGCCTCCTCGTTGGCCGCGGCGTCCAGCAACTCGACGCCGCGCTGGAACAGCGTCTCGTCGTCGTACTGGTCCAGGGCGTCCGGTAGCTGCGGGCCGGCGACGACCGTGATCGGCGCAAACTTGTACTCGATTCGCTTGTCGGCCTGCGCCGTGGCGCAACCCACCAGGGCGCAAGTCAGGGCGCTGACGGCCAGCGGAGCCAGGCGCCTCACCGGGGCGCTCCCAGCGCGGTGACGACGAACGTCCGCTCGCGTG
>JAFGSX010000078.1 GCA_016934455.1 Deltaproteobacteria bacterium | reverse complement strand
TGAAGGCCGCTATCCTCCTGAAATAAGTAACTATGACTATTGCGGTTACTACGATGCCGGCGGTGTGGACATCGTGCTGTTCGGGGATCACTGAACTCGCCAGCCACCAGAGTTGATCCTATCGCCTGCCTGCAGTGTTCTGTCACCGGCTTTCATTGACTGAAAACCCGGCGCAGCAGATCGGCCTTCGCCTCCGACGGCCCGGCCGGCCGCTACTCCTTGCCCTCGCCCATGCGCTCGGCCAGGGTGACGTGCTTCTTGGGCGAGAACAGCGTGTACAAGGTGGGCACGATGTAGAGCGTCAAAAAGGTACCGACCGTCATGCCGCCGATCATGGCGATGGCCAGGCCGCGCCACATCTCTGACCCCTCGCGCAGGCTCAGCGCCAGCGGCACCATGGCCAGGATGGTGGTCAGGGCGGTCATCAGCACCGGCCGCAGCCGCACGCGCGACGCCCTGGCGATCGCCTCCAGCCTGCTCAGGCCGCTGTCGCGGAGCTGGTCGGCGTAAGCGACCATGACGATGCCGTTGTTTACGATGATGCCGGGCAACATGATGACGCCCACCAGCGACGTCACGTCCATCGTGAGGCGGGTGAGGGCGAAGGCCCAGACCACTCCCAGGCCCGCCAGCGGCACCGTGAACAGGATGATGAAGGGCTGCGCCAGCGACTCGAACTGGCTGGCCATGACCGCGTAGACGAGAAGGATGGCGACCAGCAGCGCGATCCCCAGGTACCTGAACGATTTTTGAAAATCTTCGGCCGAGCCGCCGATCTCGTAGCTGAACTCCTCGGGCCAGCCGTAGCTCTGCAGCATCGCATCCAGTTTGGGCACGGCCTTGCCCATGTCCTTGAAGCGCAGCTTGCCGTCCTGGTCGGTGTAGAAGTCGCGCAGGGTCACGTTGAGGCTGGTCAGGCGCGCCTGGTCGAGCCGGCTGATGCCGACCGGGCCCAGGCTGTTCTCGATGCGCGCGATGTTGCTGAGCGGGATCACGGCGCCGCTCTGGGTGGTCACCGGCATCCGGCGCAGCTCCTCGAGATCCTGGCGGTGCGTCTTGTCGTAGCGCACCAGGATGTCGTACTCGTCGCCGCCCTCGGCGTAGCGGCCGGCGGTGCGGCCCTGGAAGTAGGTCGAGATGGCGTTGCCGACCTGGGCCGTGGAGAGGCCGAGCGCCGCCATCTTGGCGCGGTCGAACTGCACCCGCACCTCGGGCTTCTGATCCTCCATCGAGAAGGTGACGTCGCCCACCTCGGGCAGCGCCTTGAACTGTTCCATCAGCTCGAAGCCGACCAGGCGCTGGGTCTCGAGGTCGTGTCCGAACACCTTGACCTCGATGTCCGAGCCCGAGATGTTCATCATCTTCATGACGGACTGCTTGATGCCCGGCAGCTTGGCCAGGGCCTGGCGCACCTCCTCCTCGATCTCCTTCTGGCTGCGCTGGCGCTGGCTCATCGGCGTCAGCCGGATGCGGATGGTGCCGCTGTTGGGT
This sequence comes from Deltaproteobacteria bacterium, assembly GCA_016934455.1. GTDB lineage: Bacteria > Myxococcota > JACRCW01 > JAFGSX01 > JAFGSX01 > JAFGSX01. The sequence goes on along the minus strand of JAFGSX010000078.1, from coordinate 10,014 downwards.
CCGCCGCTGAACAGCGCCACGATGCCCTTGCCCACGCCCAGGTCGAGCGAGATCATCTCGCGCTCCTCGGGTTTGATCGTCTGCTCGATCACCTTGATCGCCTCGGAGACGCGGGCGTAGGTCTCCTGCAGGGTGCTGCCCACGGGCGCCTCGATCGACACCATCATGTGGGCCTGGTCGGGATGGGCCATGAAGTCGGTGCGCAGCGTGGTGTAGAGACCGGTGGTGAGCGCGATCGCCACGAAGACGATCAGCACCACCCACTTGCGCCGGCTCAGGGTCCAGTCCAGGGTGCGGCCGTAGGCCTCGCGGAAGCGGTAGAAGCGGCTGCCCTCGCCCGAGTGGCGGATGATCTCGCGCATCCGGTCGCTGGCCAGGGCGCGCGACGCGCTGAGCGGCACGAAGGTCAGCGCCACCAGCAGCGACATCAGCAGCGAGACCGTGATCACCAGCGCCATGTCCTTGAACATGACGCCGGCGATGCCGGGCACGAACAGCACCGGCACGAACACCACCACCGTGGTCAGCGTCGACGCCGTGACCGCCATGCCCACGGTGCGGGCGCCGTCGATGGCGGCCCGCCACGGCGTCTTGCCCTCCTCGATCAGCCGGTAGATGTTCTCGAGCACCACGATGTTGTTGTCGACCAGCATGCCGATGCCCAGCGCCAGGCCGGCCATCGAGATCACGTTGAGGGTGAGGCCCATCTGGTCCATCACCGCGAAGGTCACCACCACCGAGACCGGGATGGCGACGGTCACGATCAGCGCGCTGCGGAAGTTCCAGAGAAACCCGAACAGCACCAGAAAGGTCAGCAGCACGCCGATCCAGGCGGTGTCGGTCAGGTTCTTGATCGATTTCTCGATGAACTCGGCCTGGTTCATGGCGATGCGGAACTTGAGATCGGCGGCGACGCGCTTCTGGATCTCGGGGAGCTCCTTGATCACCGCGCGCGCGCCCTGCACCGTGTTGCTGCCCGACTGCTTGCGCACGATGACGAAGACCGCCGGTTCGTTGTCCGCCTCGAGCACGCGCTGCGCCTCGTAGAAGCTGTCCTTGACCTGCGCCACCTCTTTCAGCTTGACCGGGGTCACCTTCGGCGCCATGCCGATCATCTCGGTCTTGGCGCCGACCAGCACCTCGCCGATCTCCTCGACCGAGTGGTACTTGCCGCGGGTCTGCACCGCGAACTCGAGCGTGCCCTGTGCCACGGTGCCGCCCGGGATCTGCATGTTCTCGCGGAACACGGCGCCGGTTATGGCGTTGACGTCGATGCCCAGCGCCGCCATCCTGGCCGGGTTGAGCACCACGTGGATCTCCCGCTCCAGGCCGCCGCTGACGTCGACCGCGGCGATGCCCGGCAGCCGCTCGAGCCGCGGCTTGACCTCCTTTTCGGTTATGCGGCGAAGCTGGTCCAGCGGGTAGGGGCCGGTCACCAGCATCATCACGATCGGCTGCAGCGACGGGTCGAAGGCGAAGACCATCGGCTTCTGCACGTCGTCCGGAAAATAGCCCGAGACCAATTCGATGGCGCGGCGCACGTCGGTCTCGGCCTGCTCCATGTCGTAGCCCCAGCCGAACTCGACCATCACCAGCGACAGCCCCTGCTTCGAGACCGAATGGATCTCCTCGGCGTTCTTGACGCTGGCGACCGCGCTCTCGAGCGGCCGCGTGACCAGGGTCTCGATGTCCTCGGGGCTGCTGCCCTCGTAGTTGGTTATGACGATGACCATCGGCAACGATATGTCTGGCATCATGTCGAGCTTGAGCCGGGCCAGGGAGAAGACGCCGAAGCCGACCGCGATCAGGTAGATCATGGTGACGGTCACGGCGCGGCGCACCGAAAGCGAAGACAAATTCATTGTCGGTCTCTTTCAGGGTCTGTCGGCCCGACCCTCTGCCATCCCCCGTCGGGGACTTCCCAGGGTCGTCGGGCGCTGGTCCCGACGGCATTCACCCACGCAGCAACGTCCTCAATTGGATGCGGTAGCGATCTCTATTTTGTCGCCGCCGCGCAGCTCGTGCTGGCCGCGCACCACGATGCGCTCGCCCTCGCCGAGACCGTCCAGCACCTCGAGCAGGCTGCCCTTGCGCGCGCCGACCTTGACCAGCCGCTGCTCGGCCGCATCGCCCTTGACCACGAACACCTTGCGCAGCGTCTCGCCCGGCTTCTGCTGCTCGAGGATCTTGTTGTCGAGCAGCAGCGCCTGCTCGGGAGCCACCAGCGCGTCCCTCCGCTCGGCCACCACCAGCTCGGCGCGGCCGTACATGCCCGGCTTGAGCAGCCGCCGGTCGGTCTCGGGATCGGGCGAATTGTCGATGGTGACCTCGACGTTGTTGGTGCGGGTCTGCGCGTCGAGGTAGGGCATGACCGCGGTGACCGCACCGCCGAAGGTGCGGCCCGGATAGGCGTCCAGGTGCAGCTCGACCTTCTGTCCGACCTGAACCTTGCGCACGTCCTCCTCGATCAGCGCCAGGTTGGCCGTGAGCTGCTCGATGGCCAGGACCCGGCACAGCGGCATCTGCGGCACCGCCATGTCGCCTTTTTCGAGCAGCTTGCCGGCGATGACGCCGTCGATCGGCGACTCGATGCTGGCGTTGCTGGCGGTGATGGCGAGCTGGCCGCGATTGGCCTCCAGCGCCTTGCGCTGGGCGCGCGTCGCCTCCAGCCCAAACACCTGCTTGTCGTAGGTCTGCTGGTTGAGGGCGCCGCTCTTGAGCAGCAGCTCGCTGCGCCGCACGTCGTCCTCCTGGCTCTTGATCTGCACGTCCAGCGCCTCGAGCTGAGCGGCCAGCCCCTCCAGCCCCTTGCCCAGCCCCTCGGAGCGGATCAGGGCGATGCGCTGACCGCGCTTGATCTCGTCGCCGTCCTTCCAGGGGAAGTAGAGGATGCGGTCGGGCACGGTGGAGTAGATCTTGATCTCGACCGTCGGCTTGAGGTCGGCCACGTAGACCAGCACCTCCTTCAGATCGGCGCGGCCGATCGGCTCCACCTGCACCAGCTTGCCCTTCTTGCTCTCGGCGGTGGCCTCGGCCTTGCCGCTGCAGCCGGTGGCCGGCGCCAGACTGCCGGCGGCCAGCGCGAGGCAGACCGCCGCCGTCTTCGATTTCCCCCCGATGCGTGTCGCGCGTTGCATCGTTGTCCCCTTCATTCGCGTTTCCTGGCTGAACCAGTCGGTCTTCTCTTTGCCGCTGCGGCCGCCGCGGGCGGCCGGGCAATGCCATGCATGATGAGCTGTACCACGGTCTCGGTCTGATCGGTCAGACGCTTCCCGCCCGGCTCATGGAACCAGCGAAACGTGAACCCCTGGATCACGCCCTGGATGAAAGTGTCGGCGCTGGCCAGCGCCTGGTCGCGCGCTTCGCCGGCCGCGATGGCGCGCTCGATGGTGGTGCAGATGAAGCGCGAGAACTCCAGCGGTCCCGCGGCAAACTCCTTGGTCGCGTTGCGGCCGAGCGCCAGCCCGCCGCCCATGTGCAGCAGGGCGACCAGCCGAAAATGGTTGCGGTACTCCTCGGCAAATGCGAACAGGGTGCTGACGACGTGGCGAAGCTGGTCCGCCAGCGGCAGGGCCGGATCCGGCAAGTTCAGCCGCTGCTGCAGGCTCTCCTGCACATCGGCGATCAGGTCGCAGAAGAGCGTCTCCTTGTTGTCGAAGTAGTTGTAGAGGGCGCCGGCCGAGAAGTCGGCGACGCGGGCGATCTCCTGGATCGTGGCCTCGTGAAAGCCCTTGCTGGTGAAGACCTCGGCCGCGGCGCGCAGGATCTCCTTGCGCACGCGCTCGCGGCGGCGGTCCTTGCGTTCGGATTTGATCGGCCCGTTCATTTTCTGAATTTGTATTCATAATGAGATCGAGGGCAAAGATCAACCAGCGCGCGCGGGCGGGCAGAGGCCGTCGACGCGGGGGCGAGGCAGCTGCCTTACCGACGGTGTCTACGCTATACTCCCGGGTCATGCGAGGCGGTGCTTTGTCGCTGCGGTCGTGCCGCTGGGCGCCGGGGCTGGTTCTGCTCGCGCTGCTCGCCGCCTGCTGGCCATCCTTCGCCACGACCTGCCGCAGCAGCGGCGAGTGCCCGTCCGGGTACGCCTGCGATCCGGAGAGCCAGCTGTGCGTCGCCGCCGGCCTCGATGCGGGCGATGCCGGGCTCGCCGACGGCGCGCGCGATGTGGCCGCGACCGACAGCGCGCCACGCGATTCGGCTCCGGGCGACCCAGGCCACCGCGATCTCGCCCAAGCCGATCCTGGCCCGCGCGATGTCGCCGCTGTCGACGTCGGGCTCCGCGACGCGACGGTGGCCGATGGCCCCGCGATCGCCGATGCAAACCGGCGAGACGGCGTCGTCCTAGACGCAGCGGTCGGGCCGCCGCCCGGCACGTTCCTGACCCTGCGCACGACGAGCGTCAGCCCGGCTCGGTTTCATCCCGCGATGACCAAGAGCGGGGCGTCGCTCGCCTGGCACCTGGGCGACGGCAGCCCACCGGTGCAGAGCAACGTGGTCAGCCACAGCTACCTGTCGCCCGGCGAAAAGACGGTCTGGGTCGTGTCGAGCGACGGCGTGTCGGGGATCACCCGGATCGAGCTTGGCATGGTCTCGACGGCCTCGACCAATGATCTGGTGGGCCCGATCCCGGCCGAGCTCGGCGACCTGACCAACCTGGAGTATCTCGACCTCGGCTACAACGATTTCAGCGGCCGCATCCCGACGGCGCTGGGCAACCTGGTCGATCTGCAGGAGCTGCATGTCAACAGCAACCAGCTCGACGGCAACCTCCCCGACGAGCTCGGCAACCTGGCGCAGCTGCAACGGCTCAACGCCGGCTACAACCGGCTGACCGGCCCGCTGCCCGCGTCGCTGGGCAACCTGACCAGCCTGCAGTACCTCAACCTGGGCGGCAACCAGCTCGGCGGCGACCTCCCGCCCGCGCTCGGCAACCTCGGCAGCCTGCAGACCCTCGACCTGTACTGGAACCAGCTGACCGGTGCCATTCCCGCCGAGCTCGGCAATCTGAGCAACGCGACCTGGATCGACCTGCACCGCAATCTGCTGAGCGGCGCCATCCCACCCGAGCTGGGCCAGCTGAGCCGCCTCAGCTGGCTCGACCTGAACAGCAACCAGCTGAGCGGCTGCATTCCGGACGAGCTGGGGCAGCTGAGCGCGCTGTCGCAGCTGTATCTGTACGGCAACCAGCTGTCGGGTGAGATCCCGACGGCGCTGGGCCAGCTGGTCCTGCTCTATCAGCTACAGCTGCAGGACAACCAGCTGAGCGGCAGCATCCCGGCCGAGCTGAGCAACCTGACCCGGGTGCGGACCATCGACCTCAGCGGCAACCAGCTCACGGGATATGTGCCGACGGCGCTGGGCAACCTGGCGACGCTGGAGACGCTCAACCTCGCGAACAATCAGCTCAGCGGCTGCCAGCCTGGTGCGCTCGCGGGCCTGGCGATGGTCAACCAGATCCATCTCGAGGACAACGGCCTGTTGCAAGACGCGGTCGACGCCATCGTCGGCGAGATCTACGCCAACCGGGCGAGCTACCGCCCGCAGCAGAAGCGGCTCTACCTCGGCGGGACCAATGCCGCACCCGGTACCGCGGCGCTCCAGCAGATCGCCCTGCTCGAGGCCGGTTACGCCTGGGTCATCGACCACAACTGACCGGAACTTCGAACGTGGAACTCCGAGCTCCGAGCTCGGAACCCGGAACTCTGCTACAGCACTTGCCGCACGCCGTCGATGACCGTGCCGTCGACCCACTTGACCGCGGCCACGAATTTCTCGCCCAGGCTGGGTTTCTGCGGTGGGCCGCCCACGATCGACTCGACCTCGGCCTTGAGGTCGGCGATCGGCCTGATCGGCAGCCCGCTGTTGCGGGTGGCCTCGATCAGATCCTCGCGCCGCGGGTTGATGCAGATGCCGCGCTCGGTGATGACCACGTCGATCAGCTCGCCCGGCCCGCACAGCGTGGTGACGCGGTCGACGATCACCGGGATGCGGTCGCGAAACGCGGGCAGCGCCAGGATCACGCAGCCGCCGTACAGGCAGTTCTGCCAGCCGCCGATGCCGTGCAACAGCACGCCGTCCGAGTGGGTGACCACGTTGGCGTTGAAGTCGACGTCGACCTCGGTGGCGCCGAGCACAGCGACGTCGACCATCGTGGCGAAGTCCCCCTTGCCGTGGAAGTTGTAGCTGGTGAAGGGGCTGGTGTTGACGTGGTGCGGGTGGTCGCGCATCGACTCGACGCCCTTGAGATCGAAGGTCTGGCCGTCGAGGATGAAGTCGGTCAGTCCCTCCTGCAGCATCTCGACCAGGTACTTGGTCGAGCCGCCGCGGATAAAGCGGGCCTTGATCTTCTTCTCCTTCATCATCTCCTTGAGGAAGATCGCGAAGGCGAGGGCGGTGCCGCCGGCGCCGGCCTGAAACGAGAAGCCCTCTTTCATGATGCCGGAGGCGGCCACGAAGCGCGCCACGTACTCGGCGATCAGCAGCCGGTCCGGGCTCTTGGTCACCTCGGTGGTGCCGCTGACGATCTTCTTCGGGTCGCCGACCTGGTCCACCTCGACCACGTAGTCGACGTTGTTGCCCTGGATCTCCCACGGCACGCATGGGAACGGCTCCAGGTGATCGGTGACGACGACGACGTGGTCGGCGTAGATCGAGTCGGCCAGGGCAAAGCCGAGCAGGCCGCAGGCGCTGGGGCCGCGCACGCCGTTGGCGTTGCCGAAGGGATCGGCGGTCGGCGCCGCGATGACGCCGATGTCGATGTGCAGGTCGCCGTCCTGGATCGCCTGCCAGCGGCCGCCGTGCGAGCGCAGGATGCCCTGGCCGCGCATCTTGCCGGCCGAGCAGAAGCGGCCGAGCGGGCCGTTCATGCTGCCCTCGATGTGGTGGATGACGCCGCTCTCCATGTGCTTGATGTTGACGTCGTGGCACGGGAACGACGCCGACGGCGCCCACACCAGGTCCTTGATGCCCATCTCGGCGGCGATGTCGAAGATCTGGTTGGCCACCAGGTCGCCGTTGCGAAAGTGGTGGTGGGTTCCGATCACCATGCCGTCCCTGAGGCCGCAGCGCTCGAGCGCCTCGCGCAGCGACGGCACGCGCTTGTCGCCGCTCTCCGGGTAGTCGGAGCAGGTGCGGATCGGCGGCGCGTGCTTGGCGCCGCTGGGACGGAACTTGTTGACACCCTGAAACGGCACGGCGGGCCGGCCATTGATCTCGGTCGGCACGCTGCGGCCCAGGGCGTTGACCTCGGATTTTTGCGACATGCTATCCTCGACGGTTACGCTGGTTTGGCAGTCTGCTCGGCGCGCCAGCCGGGCGTCAGCTTGCCCGCGGCCACCGCCAGCTCGACCGACTTGATCGCGCGCTTGACCACCGGTGGATCGATCATCTTGGTGCCGAGCGAGATCACGCCCAGCCCTTTGGCCTGCGCTTCCTCGAAGGCGAGCACGATCGCGGTCGCCTTCTTGATCTCGGCCGCGTCGGGAGCGAAGCCGTCGTGCACCACCTTGATCTGGCGCGGGTGGATGCAGCCCTTGCCCTCGAAGCCGAGCGCCTTGGCCTCGAGCACGCTCTGGCGCAGCCCCTCCATGTCGCCGACGTCGGAGAAGACGGTGTCGATCGGCTGGACGCCGGCGGCGCGCGCACCGTTGACCACCTGGCTGCGCGCCCAGAAGCTCTCGCGCCCCTCGAGCGTGCGCTGGACGCCGATGTCGGCGGTGTAGTCCTCGAGGCCGATCGCCAGCGCCACCACCGAGGGGGCCGCGCTCGCGATCTCGAAGGCGTGCCACGCCCCCCTGGCGCTCTCGATGATGGGCATCAGCAGCACGCCGTGGTCCTTGCCCAGCCGCTTGGCGATGTGCTCGTCGACGGCGCGGATCTGATCGGCGCTCTCGACCTTGGGAACCAGCAGGCAGTGCACGTTCTGCGGCAGGATCTCATCGAGATCCTGCCGACCCGGCTCGCCCTGGTTGATGCGCACCATGCGCTCGGCGCCGCCGAAGTCGAGCTGGCGCAGCGCGTTGCGCACCAGCAGCCGCGCCGCGTCCTTGACCGAGGGCGCCACCGCGTCCTCGAGGTCGAGGATCATGGCGTCGCCGCCGTACAGGCCGCCGTTGATCATCACCTTGGGATTGTTGCCCGGCAGGTAGAGGCGCGAGCGCCGCATCCGGTCGCGGCTGGTCGGCGCGCGCATGCCCGCGCGCTCGGGCGGCAGCGCCGGCTGCTTGATCTCGAACCCGGCGCGCCGCACCGCGGCCTCGATGCGCGCCATCATCACCCAGTCGAGCGCGCCCTGGTCCTCGACGCCGATCTTGGCGTGGTCGACGCCCAGCGTCTTGAGCGTGGCGCCGATAACCTCGCGGATGCGGTTGCCGTACAGGCCGGCGACCTTGCTCTGCAGCTCGACCTGGATGCCGCCCGTCGCGGCCAGCTCGACGCTGACATAGCAATCCGACCGGACGTCCTTGCCGCGCGCTCCCGCTTCACCTTTTTGTGTCATATTTCTTTTACCCGTTGAGTCGTGCCGCTTACGTTACCTGCGCCAATTTTCGGTGGGGCCCCGTCTGTTCGGCGTAAGTCTTTTTATCTTCGCAGGCTCAGAAAAAAGCCTTCCGCCGGCCCCCCACCGCGCACGCCCGCGGTGGCAAGCGGCGCGGCTATAACGCCGCGATGATGGCGTCGGTCATCTGCTGCGTCGACGCGGCGCCCTGCTCGATCACCTTGGGGCCGCCGGACAGCTTCATCATGTCGTAGCAGCGCACCTTGCCGGCCGCGATCACCTTGGCGATGGCGCCGCGGATGCGGCTGGCCGTGTCGGTCTCGCCGACGTGGTCGAGCATCATGCAGGCCGACAGGATCATGGCGATCGGGTTGACGATCGACGGCTCGAGCTTTTCGTACTTGGGCGCGCTGCCGTGGGTCGGCTCGAACACGGCGCAGGTCTCGCCTATGTTGCCCGAGGCGGCAAAGCCGAGGCCGCCGACCAGGCCGGCGAAGGCGTCGCTGGCGATGTCGCCGAACATGTTGGTGGAGATGATGACGCCGTAGTCCTCGGGGTTCTTGGTCAGCCACATCATCTGGGCATCGATGTTGGTCTCGTACAGCGGGATGCCCGGGTAGTCCTTGGCGATCGCCCTGGCCACCTCGGTGATCAGGCCTGACGTCTCGCGCAGCACGTTGGGCTTTTCGCAGATGGTCACCGACTGGTAGCCGAACTTCTTGGCCCACTCGAACGCGGCGCGGCAGATGCGCTGGCTGGCCGGTCGCGTGATGATGCGCGTCGAGATGGCCAGGTCCTCGCCCCTGACGTGCTTGAAGGCATCGAACTTCTTGTGCGTCTCGAGCGCCTGCCGCACGTTGGCCGGCGGGTTGGTCCACTCGACGCCGCCGTACAGACCCTCGGTGTTCTGCCGGAAGATCACGGCGTCGACGGCGGGCTCGTCGAAGCCGCCGCTGGCGTTCTTGCGGATGAAGTTGAGCGGATTGCCCTGAAAGCTCTTGCAGGGGCGCACGCAGATGTCGAGGTTGAAGTGCTGGCGCATGGTGACGATCGGGCTGTAGTAGACAAAGCCCTGGCCCGCCAGCTTGGGGTCCAGCTCCTTCTGCGCCGCGGTGTTGGGCTTGCTGGTGATGGCACCGAACAGGCCGAGCCGGTGCTTCTCGAGCAGGTCGATGGTGCGCTGGGGCAGGGCGTTTCCCTCGCTGCACCAGAACTCCCAGCCGATGTCGCCGTGCACATAGTCGGCCTCGAAGCCGGCCGCCTTGAGCACGCGCAGTGATTCGGGGAGCACCACCTTGCCGATGCCGTCGCCCGGCATGGTCACGATCGTCCGCTTGGCCATGCTGTTCTCCTGTCGCTGGCCCGTCGCCAGCAGGGCGATCGATCTATCTCAGTTGATCGCGGTTGGCGAGAGGGAAACGGGCGTCGGGCACGGTCGCGCATTGCGGCAGCGGGCGCTTTGTGGGATAGCAGGTGCCATGTTCAAGCTCATGCCGCGCGAAATGGTCTTCTTC
>JAFGSX010000077.1 GCA_016934455.1 Deltaproteobacteria bacterium | reverse complement strand
GGTGTCGTAATTGCAGGAGGGGGTCACGGTCTGGACCTGGCCGGCGTCGGCGGTAGCCACCGGCTGGCACTTGCCGTCGCGGCATTCGAGGCCTGAGGCGCACGGGTGCTGCGGGTCGCAGTCGGCGCCCTGCTGGTTGCCCGGCGGGCAGCCCCCGAGCGCGCAGGCCAGCACTCCCCACCACCACCATCCTCTCGCATGCAACATGGGCGACTCCTCGGTGCGGGACCGGACCAGTCTACCAGCCGAGGCCGCGGCCTGGCCACGGTCGGCAGCCGGTCTGCAATCGCTTTTCCCGGGCGCGGCAGCGTAGTAGCGTGGCAGCCATGATGCTGCCCAAGCATCGCACCGACGTCCTGGTCATCGGCGGTGAGCTCGCCGGATTGGCGGCGGCGGCCGTGCTCGTCAAGCGCGGCCTGCGCGTCGTCGTCATCGGTCACCGCGAGTTCGAGGGCTGGCTGACGGTCGGCCACGCGCTGGTCGGCGAGCTGCCGTTCGTGGTGGCCGATTTCGACGCGCCGTCGGCAGTGCACCGTGTGATCGAGGAGCTGGGCATGCGGCAGGACGTACGGCGCCTGATGCCGTTCGCCTCCCCGCCGCTGCAGCTCATCGACTGCTCGCATCGCCTCGATCTCAACGAGGACGAGGATCTGCGCCGGCGCGAGCTGAGGCGTGAGTTCGGCCGAGCCGGCGACGAGCTGGCGGATCGATTGCGCGCCGCCGGCGAGCGCCTGAGCGAGACCGCCGCCTGGCTCGAGCGCGTGCCGCCGCAATGCGAGATCGGTTTCTTCGCGCGGCGCCGCTTCAACCGCTTTCTCAACGCAGCCGCCGGGCGCGTCCTCGAGTCCGGGCTCTGGGACGGCCTCGACGCCGGCCATCCGCTGGCGCGCTGGCTGCGCGGCCTGATCCCGTTTACCGTACACGTCGACGGCGCCAACGCGACGCCGATGCTCTGCGAGCAGGCGGCTGCCAGTGCGCTGAGCGGCACGCGAACGGCGCCGGGCGGCGAGCGGGCGCGGCTGTTCCAGTTTGCCCGCAGCTTCTGCGGCAGCCACGGGGCCGAGGTGCTGCCAGAAGCCACGGTCGCGCGCGTCGACCTGTCGCACAAGACCGAGGTGGCGGTCGAGATCGCGGGCGAGCGCACCGAGCGCGTGGCGTCGTTTGCCATCGACGCCAGCCGCGGCGCCTGGCTCGGTCCCCTGGTCGAGCCGGCGCGCGCGCAGCGCGGCTATCTCGACGACCGTGCCCAGATCACGCGCGGCGCGGTGGTCGAGTCGCGCCATTTCTCCTTCAAGCCCGACGCGCTGCCAGAGGGCATCGCCGGCAAGTCGCTGGTTTTGTCCGATGGCGGCGAGGTCGTTCTGGTCTGTGTCGATCGCACGCCGCGGCCGGCCGCCGGCGACCGCTCGATCCTCGAGGGACAGGTCGCGGTCAGCGCCTCGGTCGTCGTCTCCGAGGCCGGGCGCCCCGAGACGCAGCAGATGCTGCGGCAGACCGTGCTCGACCTGATGCCGTTTGCCGAATCGCTCGTCCTGGCCGAGGTCAGCGGCGCCGCCACCGCGCGGCCGCTCTACCAGGTTCGCGACGACGGGATCTCCGCCGAGCTCGGGCCTTTTAGGCCCGTCGCGACCATTCACCCGCGGCTGTTTCGCGTCGGCACCGACGTGATGCCGGCGTGGGGGCTCGACGGCGAGTTTCGCTCGGCGCTGCACGTCGTCGAGCACATCGAGAAGCAGCTCGCCGGAAAGAACCCCAGACCCGAGACCGCCGCCAGGGTGCAACCCTACTGATTCGCGCGAATCGCGATCGCCTCGATCTCGACGCGTGCGCCTTTGGGCAACGCCGCCACCTGGATCGTCGAGCGCGCCGGCGGCGCTGCGCCAAAACGCTCGCCGTAGATCCGGTTGACGTCGGCAAAGTGGCCCATGTCGGTGAGAAAGATCGTGGTCTTCACCACGTCGGCGAGGCGACAGCCAGCCGCCGCGAGCACTGCCTCGAGATTGTCGACGACGCGCTTCGTCTCGATCTCGATCGAGCCGGTGATGAGATCGCCGCTACCCGGATCGAGCGGGATCTGCCCCGAGCAGAAGACCAGGTTGCCCGCTGCGATCGCCTGGGCGTAGGGACCGATCGCTCGGGGTGCCGCTTCCGTCGTCACCGCGCTGCGCATGCCAGATGCCTCCCGGCGCGTCGGCTCACGACCGCACGCGCTCGACCGAGTGGACCCCCTTGATCGCCTCGATGCTCTTGACCAGCTTCTTCAGATGGTCGAGGTCGTCGATGCCGATCTCGAAGGTGTTGATCGCGTACTGTTTGTCGACGACCTTGCAGTTGGCCTGGGTGATGTTGACCGCGCTCTTGGTAAAGGCCTGGGTCAGGTCGGCCAGCATGCCCTCGCGCTCCTCGGTGATGATCTTGAGCGAGATGTTGCGCTCCTGCTTGACCTTGGTATCCCAGGAGACCTTGACCCGGCGCGCCGAGTCGAGCTCTCGCGCCTTGTCGCAGTCCGCGCGATGCACGGTGATACCGCGGCCGCGGGTGATGTAACCGACCACATCGTCGCCGGGCACCGGGTGGCAGCACCTGGCGTAGCGCACCAGCATGTCCTCGATGCCCTCGATCTTGACACCCGACGAGGCCGACGAGCCGCGCCGCGTGACGCGCTCGAGCAGCTTGCCGAGCCGGCTCTGGGCCTGGTCCGGCGCCTTCTCCGGCTCCTTGGCCTTGTCGTCCTTGGCCTCGATGCGCTTGTCCTCGGGCAGCATGCGCTCGACGGCCGAGGCCGGATTGATCTTGCCGTAGCCGATGCCGACCAGCAGCTCCTCGGCGTTGTTGTACTTGCCGTCCTTGAACGCGCGCTCGATTGATTTGTCCTTGGTGACGCGCTGCAGGCTCAGGCCAAATCGCTTGAGCTCGCGCTCGAGCAGCTCGCGCCCGATGTCGAGCGAACGCTGCCTCTGTTCGGCCCGCACCACGGCCCGCACCTTGTTGCGGGCGCGGCTGGTGCGCACGAACGAAAGCCAGTCCTTGTTAGGTTTCTGGTTCGGGTTGGTGAAGATCTCGATCGCGTCGCCGTTGTGCAGTTGGTAGCGCAGCGGAACGATCTTGCCGTTGACCTTGGCGCCCGAGCAGTGGTTGCCGACGTCGGAGTGGATCGAGTAAGCGAAGTCGACCGGCGTCGAGCCACGCGGAAGCTCCATCACGTCGCCGCGCGGGGTGAAGACGTAGACCTCGTCGCTGAACAGGTCGACCTTGACGCTCTCGAGGAACTCGCCCGGATCGGTCAGCTCCTTTTGCCAGTCGAGGAGCTGGCGCAGCCAGGCAAAGCTGCGGTCGGTCTTGTCGCTGGTGGGCAGCGAGCCGGTCTCCTTGTATTTCCAGTGCGCTGCGATGCCCTCCTCGGCGATCTCGTGCATCTCGCGGGTCCGGATCTGGATCTCGACCCGCTCGCCCTCGGGCCCCGAAACCGTCGTGTGCAGAGACTGGTACATGTTGGGTTTGGGCATCGCGATGTAGTCTTTAAAGCGACCCGGGATCGGTCGCCACAGCGCGTGCATCAGCCCCAGCGCCTCGTAGCACTGGGCCACGTCGTCGACGATGATGCGAAACGCCACCAGGTCGTGGATGTCCTCGAGGTTGACGTTCTTGCCGATCATTTTTTTGTAGATGCTGTACAGGTTTTTCTCGCGGCCGTAGATCTCGGACTTCTCGCAATCGGTACCCTGCAGCTTGTCGCGGATGATGGCGACCACCTTCTCGATGAACAGCCCGCGCTCTCGGCTGGTCTGGCCCAAGCTGTCCGAGATCTCCTGGTGCTCGCGCGGCTTGAGGTACATGAACGCCAGATCCTCGAGCTCGACCTTGATCCACTGGATGCCCAGCCGGTTGGCGAGCGGCGCGTAGATGTCCTGCGTCTCCTGCGCGATCTTCTCCTGCTTGTCGGGGCTCATGAAGGCCAAGGTGCGCATGTTGTGCAGGCGATCGGCCAGCTTGATCAGGATGACGCGGATGTCGCGAGCCATCGCGATCAGCATCTTGCGGAAGTTCTCGGCCAGCTTCTCCTCGCGCGTCGTGAAGCTGATCTGCGACAGCTTGGTGACGCCGTCGACCAGCTCGCGCACGTCCTTGCCGAACAGCGTCTCGACCTCTTCGAGCGTGGCCAGCGTGTCCTCAACCGTGTCGTGCAGCAAACCGGTGCAGATCGAGGCCGCGTCGAGCTTGAGGTCGGCCAGCAGGCCCGCCACCTCGAGCGGGTGCACCAGGTAGGGCTCGCCCGATTTGCGCACCTGCCCGGCGTGGACCTTGGCCGAGTAGACATACGCTTTCTTGATCAGGTCGACGTCGGCGTCCGGGTGGTGCGCCAAGAATTTGTCGACGATGTCGTTGAGCCGTAACATCTATCGCACTCCGATCGACACCACTCTCCTGGAGAGCGGTGGACCGGCCTCGTTGCAGACGTCTTTGGACGGAGAGTACCATGCGGCCGGCCGTGTTCCAAGGCCGGAGCCCACGGGCGCTCTTCACCCGTCGGCGGTCTGTTCGAGGAGGCGTGCGACCAGCTCGGCGACGGCCTCGGCGTCGTATCCGGCGCGGGTCAGCCGAGCCGCCAACCGCTGCGGGTGGCGCCGGTCGAAGGGAGTGCGCGCGGCCAGCGCGGTGAGCCCGCGCGCCTCGTCGACCTCGAGTGCCTCGAGTGCGGCCGCCACCGTTGTCTCGTCGAAGCCGCGCTCCCGCAGGCGTGCGCGCACGCCTGCCAACGCCAGCAGATCGCGCTCGACCAGACGCCCGGCCAGCTCGCGGGCTGCGCGCGCGTCGTCGATCCAACCGCCGGCCCGCAGCGATGCCAGCGCTCGGGCGACGGCGCCGATGGGGTGGCGCCGCTCGAGCTGCGCCCGCAGCGCGGCCTCGCTTTTGGCCGAGCGCGCCAGCGCGCGCAGGGCGTCGCGCGTCGCGAGCTCGTCCTCGTCTCTCCGGTCGGCCATCGGAGCTCTCCGTCGCGCTTCGCGCCTCGACTGCGACTGGCACCTGTATTATAGACCGAACAGGAGAATGATCCTGCTCACGCTTCTGTTCGCATCGCTCGTCGCGGGAACCACACCATTCGCGCCGTTGCCGGCGGCGCTGCTGGAGAGCCCCGAGCTGCGTCAGTTGCTGGAGGCCGGCGACCTGGTGGTAGCGCGACCGGCCAGCGACAACGGCCGCCGCGTCTTCACCGGGCTGGCGCTGGCGCACAGGCCGTGCGCGCAGGTCCACCAGTTGATAGCGAATCCTACCACCTATCCGCTCCTCTATCCGCTGGTCGAGCGCGTCGAGGTCAAGCGGAAAGGCGGGGCGCGCACCGTCTTCTCGATGAAGATCAACGCCGGCGCCGCGTCGACGACGCGCCAGCTCACTATGACCGCGCTCGACGGCCAGGTGCTCGATACCATGCAGGAGGCCGGCCACTCGACCTGGCACTTCTTCGCCGTCGGTGAGGACGCCTGCATCCTTCACTACACCCACGACGAGCAACTTACTGCAGAGAGCCTGGTGCTTCGGCTCGCGTTGAGCAACAAGGGGGAGATCGTCGAGGGCATCCAGGCGGCGTCCGCCGCCGGCAACGTCCGCAACGTGCGCGCCTATCTCGAGAAGGACCGGCGGTCGAACCCGCTGCCAGAAACGGCGGTCGGCCAGGCCCTGGCGCGGCTGGCCGAGGTTGGTACCGCCGCCTTCCTGGCCTACCAGCCGGGCTCCGGGGTGCGGGTGGCGGCGCGTGCCGGCGACAGCGTCGAGAGGGCGCTGCGCGCGGCGCGCGAGAGCGAGCGCTGGGGAAGTTTCATCGAGCCGCTGGCTGGTCGCCTGCTGTCGGTGCGCACCGACGGCAAGCGGCGCATGGGCTACACGCTCGACTCGTTGTCCGAGAAGGTCGATTTCGAGACCTGGCAGACCGCGAACGACGCGCTCATCCGCGAGGAGATCTGCGGCGGCGAGCTGACCAGCGGCGGCTGGGTCTGGCGTGCGGTCGCCGATGCGCGGGGTGTGGCGCTGCTGCTCGAGATGCGGTTGCAGATCGCCGAGGGCGACTGGCTGGTCGGCAAGGTGCTGTCCGGCGATCGCGCGGCCGAGGAGGGGACGCTGCTCGGTTTTGCCTTCATGCTGGTCGAGAGCGTGGCCGAGCACGCGCAGAAGCGCGCGCGCTGAGAGCGCAGACCTTGACTGCCAACACGCCGCGGCAGAGAGTACCTGCATCACGAGGTGTGCCATGCTCGCGCCGCTGCTCGCTCTGACGATCGCGATCCCCTCCCACCTGATCGGCGCCGGCGGTCTGATCGGCCCGCCGCAGCCGGAGTACATGGTCGGCCGGGACGGCGTCGAGGAGCGCAGGCCGGTCCACGGCCGCTTCATGTGGGAGTACGGTATCGGCCTCGAGGAGTGGCTCACCGACGACGAGCGCCTGCTGCTGACCGAGCTGCGCAACCGCTACATCGCGCTCACCGCCTCGGCGGCGGCGTGCATCGTCGCCGGCAACGGGCTGACCGCTCTCGGGCTCTTCATCACACCCAACTTCGTCAACGTCGAACATCCCGATCCGGGTGGCCTCACAGTCCCGATCATTCTGGCCTCGGTCGGCGCTGTGATCAGTCTGGTCGCCGTCCCGCTGGTCGTCTTCGCGCCTACCAACAACGAGCTCGAGACCATCGTCTTCAGCCACAACAGCAACGCCAAGGACGGCGACAAGCTGCTGCTGGTCGAAGAGGTGGCGCGCGACGTGAAGACGGCGGTGGTCGGGCCGTAGCCGCGCCGGGGCGGCGGGGTCGCTTTCGCTCCCGATGTTACAGCAGCGCCAGCACGCAGTCGGCCAGCCGCTGCAGGTCGTCGTCGTCGTCGACCAGCCTAAGCGCCTGCACTCGGCTCTTGAGCAGGTTGGCGTTTTGCGGGCGCCCGCTCTCGAGCGCATCGAGCAGGCTCGCCAGCGCGGGTTTGGCGTGCGCCCGTTTGGGATGGGCCAGGATCTTGACCAGCAGCATCGGGTCGCCGGGCATCGGCTCGGTCGCCAGCAGCGCGTCGACAGCGGTCTCGATCTCGGCCGGCGAGGTCGCGGCCAGCACCGCGTCGACCAGTTGCTGACGGGCGGTTGGCTCGACGTCGGCAAATCCGGGCGCCTGCCTCTTGATCTCGTCCGGCAGACCGCCGCCGGCAAAGATGCGGTCGAGCTGCGACCGGTAGCGCTTAGCCGCGGTGCCCTTGAGCGTGGTTTGGGCGCTGGGCAGTGGCGCCTTGCGCTCGTGCTTGAGGTCGCGGGCGCGATCGATCTCGCGCCAGCTTCGTTTGGGGCGTTCGCTCTCGTCGTCCGGCATCTCCGATCTCGCGTCCCCCGGCCGCCGCAACGGACTATACCCGGCCCTCCGCTTGCCGGGCAACGCGGGCATCCCCTATCCGGATCTGAGAGGCTGCAAAAACTGTGGCGGGCTCGCGATCCTGGGGCATACTTCAAGCGAGGATGGTTGAGAGCGCGCATTCGGGGTCGAGAGCCATGGTGCCACAGGCACAGATCAAGCGCGAACGCCTGAAAAAGATGCTCGTAAAAGGGATGGTGATGGTTCACCTCGACGCGCGCCATCCCGGCGTGTCGGTGCCGCCTCAATACGCCGCCGACCCGCACCTGCGCCTCAACCTTAGCTACCGGTTCGCGCCCTACGACCTCGATCTGGGTGAGGAGCTGGTCCAGGCCACGCTGACCTTTGGCGGTGCACCTTGGCGATGCCAAGTCCCCTACGGCGCCATTTTTTTGTTGACCAGCCGGTCGCTGGACGAGAGCTTGCTCTGGCTAGAGGACGTACCCGCGGAAGAACTGCCGGGCATTGTCGACAGCGGACGGAGCCCGCTGCGGCCGGTGGCGATGCTCAGCCGGCAGGAGCCGGAGCCCGAGCTGTCGAGGGCGGTCGGGGGCGAGTCGCGGCGCGGTCATCTGCGGCTGGTCAAGTGACGACGGTCAGAAGGTCTCCTCAGGCGGCGCTGCTGCAGCCGGTGTCGACGTCCGGCTGCAGATGGAACGCGAGGTCGTCTCCTCGGGCCTCCACCCTGATCGTGGCCGCCGTGCGCCACTGTCCGTGCAGGATCTCCTGCGACAGCGGCCCGAGCAGCTTGTGCTCGATCGTCCGTCGCAGCGGGCGGGCGCCGTAGACCGGGTCATAGCCGACCCGGGCCAGCAGATCGCGCGCCTCGGGCCCGACGTCGAGCCGCAGGTCGCGCTCCGCCAGCCGGCTCTGCACGCGCTCGAGCTGGATGTCGACGATGCGCCGGATGAGCGCCTGATCGAGGCGGCCGAAGACCAGCAACTCGTCGACGCGGTTGAGAAACTCGGGCCTAAAATGGCGCCGGGCAGCGCCCAGCACGACTCCGGAGGCGCCGTCGAAAGGTGAACCCACCGCTAGCTGCTCGCTGCCCAGGTTCGAGGTCATGATCAGCAGGGCGTTCCTGAAGTCGACGGTGCGGCCCTGGCCGTCGGTCAGGCGGCCGTCGTCGAGGATCTGCAGCAGGACGTCGAAGACCTCCATGTGCGCCTTCTCGATCTCGTCGAGGAG
>JAFGSX010000076.1 GCA_016934455.1 Deltaproteobacteria bacterium | reverse complement strand
ACCAACGCACAAGTGGCACCCGAGCCGGGAAGGACAAGTGACCAGGCAGACCACACGGTATGGAGAGGTCGTCCGCGACGCCGTCGACGAGGCGGTCCGCGTCAGCAACGACCCGCGGGCGCAGACCGACCAGGCCGTCGGGGGCGACGGCGAGGCGGTGCGCCGGACCTCGGGCCGCCATGCCGACCGGTCGCCGCAACCGTCGTCAGACGACGATCGAGACGAGTCATGATCACGCTGCGCCGCGACCGGGAGCGCCACCACGGCAGACGGCGGCGCAGCGATGTCTGGCTCACGTTCTATCCGGGCGCGGACACCGACCCGCTGGCCGGTGGCTTTGGCGCGCTCGATGTCTTCAGCGAGAACCAGCTGCCGCCCGGCGCCGGGGTCTCGCCGCAGCCGCGTCGGGAGGCGGAGGTCGTCACCTACGTGCAGAGCGGGGCGCTCGCGCAGCAGGACTCGACCGGGCACTCGGGCATGGTCCAGGCTGGCGAGTTTCAGCTGCGCACGATTGGCCGCAAGGTACACCACAGCGAGCGAAATGCGTCCGAGACCGACTGGGCGCACATCTTCCGGATGTCGCTGCGGCCGGCCGCCGCAGCGCCCGCGCAGTCGTACGAGCAGCGCCTGTTCCCGGTCGCCGAGCGCCGCGGCGTGCTGTGCGTCGTGGCGTCGCCCGACGGCCGCGGCAATTCCCTGCACCTCCACCAGGACGCGACCATCCTGTCGGCCATCCTCGAGCCCGGGCAGCACCTGATCCACGAGCTGGCGCCGGGACGCTGCGTCTGGCTCCACGTCGTGCAGGGCGAGGTGACGCTCGATGACGTCGTGCTGGCGTCGGGCGACGGTGTCGGTGTGGCCAACGAACGGTCGGTCTCGGCCACCGCGCGCGAGGAGGCCGAGATCTTGTTGCTCGACCTTCCGGCGCTGCCGCCGACATCCCCGACACAGGAAGTATCCCATGAGCATGGCGAACATCGATCTTCCCGACGCCGCCCGGTCGCACCTGCGCGCGCTCATCGCGGCGCTCGACCAAGAAATCGCGCAGCTGCCGAAGCCGGCTCCGGCGGCCGACGGCAAGACGCCGCCGGATGCCATCCGGACGCTCTGGTCCGAGCTGGTCGACACGCTCGCGCTTGGCCCTGAGCCCGAGCTGCGTCAATGCCCGGTGTGCGGACACTTCGGCATGCGCGCCGCGACTCTCTGCGGCTACTGCTGGACGAAGCTGACGCCGCCGGTCTGAGCTGGCGCCTATAGGCCGGTTGTCGACGTGCCGAGCCATCGTCGATCGCGCGGAGCGAGCATGGTGCTTGATGTCCCGGCCGAGAACCAGGCAACGCCGCTCGACGCTGCGTACGGCGCGGGCGACCGCGATAGGCTGCGCGGGACCATCGAACCGGACGCGGTCTCGATCGAGCTGGTATCGGCCTTTTCCGGCGATCGCGGGCTCGCCGCGGCCGAGCGGGTACGCATCGGCCAGCTACAGGATGCGCGCGGCACCGCGTTCTACTCGGACCTGCTCTACGTGATCTCGCACCAGTATTTCGCGCCCGAGATCGCGAGCGAGATCTGGAACCGAGTACTCGCACACAAGCTGGCGATGTCGACGCAGCTCGGTCGCAACGTGCGGGTGACGGTGGCAACCCTGGACTACCTGTCAAATATCACCGGCGAGATCCGATCGCTCACGCTGATGTCCGAGGACGATGTGGCAACGATCGTCAATCTCTCGATGCGCGATGGCATGACCGGGCTGTTCAATCATTCGACGTGCTACGAGCTGCTCGAGCTCGAGTTCAGGAATCATCGCCGGTACGGGATTGGCGTTGCGCTGATCGTGCTGGACGTCGACGACTTCAAGGCGGTCAACGACCGGTACGGCCACCAGGAGGGCGACCGGATACTGCTCGCCCTGGCGGGCCGGCTCCGGACCGAGACGCGAGACTCGGATGTCTGCTGCCGCTTCGGAGGCGAGGAGTTCGCGGTGATCCTTCCTTTTACCAATGACGCGCGCGAGGCTGCGGAGATCGCCGAGCGCATCCGGCTCGGCAGCGAGACAATCAGCTGCCACGGACAGCCGATCACGGTCAGCGCCGGAGTGGCGCTGTGCGACGACGCGACGCCAACGCCGCGCAGCCTGGTCGAGTCCGCCGACCGCGCGCTCTATCAGGCTAAGAATCGCGGCAAGAACCGGGTGGTGGTGAGCGATGGCCAGCGCTGAGCTTAAGAGAGCGCCAGGTTACTGGTGCCGTCGTTACGCCGACGCTCGGCCGTCGAAGACCGACCTGGGACGCGACGACGAGATCGCGCTGGTTCGCGATTACCAGCGCGGCGACGTGGCGGCGCGCAACAAGCTGGTGAGCTGCCACCTGCGGCTCGTCCAGCGCTTCGCTCGCGACTATGCGCGGTACGGGTCGACCTACAATGACCTCATGCAGGAGGGGAGCGTCGCGCTGCTGCGCGCCAGCGAGACGTTTGCGCTTGAACACCAAGCGCGCTTCTCCACCTACGCTTCGTACTGGATCCGGGCGCGCATGCAGCACACCGTGGCGCAGTGCCGCTCCCACCGGTGCGCGATGCCTGCGTCACATGTCTATTCGACCAGGGTCGACCTGGCGGGCGGACACTCGCGCCCGCTGCGGCCGGTCCTGTCGCTCGATGCTCCCGTCGATTGCTGGCGCGTCACGCCGCTCGGCGAGACCGTCGCCGATCCGTCCGATTCGGTCGAACTGCAGGTGAGCGGCCGGGAGGCGATCGCCTTGCTGCGCGTTGCGTTGGCCAGGGTCATCCTCGCGTTCGACGATTGGCGCGTCGATCTGGTCTGCAAAAAGCGGCTGCTCTGCGACGAGCAGGCGACGCTCGAGACGCTCGGCGGCCAGCTCCACGTCAGCCGCGAAGGCGTTCGATTGCTCGAGCAGCGCGTGCTGCGCGCGCTCAAGATCGCGATTCTCGAACTGGCGACGGACAGCTCTGTGTGACCTGTCCCGCACACGATCAGAGGAGGCGACATGTTCCAGCCGAAAGATGGCACGGGCGCGGACGTTCTTGGCGCGCATGTGGCCGACGCTGCCGCTGCCGCTGCCGAAGCCACGACCGCAGCGGCCGGTCGTTACGAGATCGAGGTGGCTTCGACGCGAGTCGACCGCGAGCTGTTGCTGAAGCTGCGCACGCTGCTCGAGCAGCATCGCGGTGCAGTCCCGGTCTGCCTGGTAGTCGAGGTGCCCGCCGTCGCACGCGTCATCATCGACATTTCGCGTCGTTTTTCGGTGCAGCCAGATCCCGAGTTGCGACGACAGGTCCAGATGCTTTTTACCTAGTCGCCGTTGCCCTTGGCAAAGTGAGCCATCGAGTCAATCGTCGTCGACGCGGTTCGATGGAGCTTCTCCGCGGGGTGGCCAGCGCGCACCACTGGCATCAGGCCAGCCAGGTCGCCGATGACGTTGACCAGCTCGGTGTTAAGGGGCACGACGATCTTCGTGTTGGAGGCGAGCGCGGTCTCGACCGTCATCAACCGGCGCAGCAACTGCGCATTGCCCACGAAGAACCTGTCGGCCGCATCGTTGACGAGCTGGATGGCCTGCGCCTCGCCTTCGGCCTCCAGGATCTTGGCCTGCTTGACTCCCTCCGCCCGCTTGATTTCCGCTCTGCGCGCGCCATCCGCCATGGTCTCGGTCGCGGTGGCGAAATCAACGGCCGCGACCTTCTCGTTCTCGGCCTTGACGACGCGGTTCATCGTCTCCTGAACGTCCTTCGGCGGGTCGATCTCCTTCAGCTCGGTCCTGACGATCTCGATGCCCCAGTGGTTGGTCTCGGTTCGCATGGTCTGCTGGAGCTCACTGTTGATCTTGGCGCGTAGGAAGCACGAGCGCCCTTTCCGCTCTCCAACCCGGCCCGGTGCGCCCGCTCTGACGTCCCGACGACGTCACTTTGGGCAGTTTATCACGACACCGAGGCACCGCAGAACGCCGTTTCGCGGGTCGTGAGCAAACCGCGACCCTGGCCGGCCCCGGCTCGGCCGACCGTCAGCTCGTCGCGAATGCTCAGAAAGGCACGTCGTCCACGTACGCGAACTCTCCCTGCGGCGGCGCCCGCGCCGGAGCGATCGTCGGGGGTTCGGCCGGCAGACGTTCGTGGACGTTGCTGGTTGGGTGAGCTCGTCGGGACCTGTGCTCGACCCGCTCACCCCGCCAGCAGCTCGACTGAGCTCGACGTCGTGGCGAAAGACCCGGCGCAGCAGGTCGGCCCAGAGGATGCGCTTGCGTGCGGTTGCGGGCGAGGTGGGCTCTGGGGTCGCCTGCTCGGTCTCGCCGTGAGTTCGATCGTCGCCAGTCTGGTGTTGCGGGCTGCCGTCGGTTGGCGGCGGTTTGGGCACGACCAGCGGCCGCAAGCGCGATCGCGGTGCGAGCACGCCGTGGTAGCGGATGCCATTGAAGCCCTTGGGCAGGACGATCGCGGCGAGTCGGGCGATCAATTCCGTCGGGCTGAACAGGATGTGGGTGGTGCCGTCGTCCCATTTTCGCTTGAGCGCGAAGAGCAGTTCATGTTCGTTGATCCAGCGCAGCCGGTTGTTGGCGAGCGGCGGCACCATCAGCCCGCTGGTCGGGGTCGAGCTGCACTGCGCGATCGCGCGCCAGGTTCGCGCCGGCGGTATCGATCGGTCCAGCGCGCAGCGCGTCTTTTCGTTGTTTCGCGCCCATCTCGCCGTGCCACGGTACCGGATCGTCCCGGTCGGCGCGGCCGAGTACGACCTGGCCCGGGGCTGGATCGAACAGATCGCCACGCCGTTGCGCGTGCTCGACGCGTTGCACCTGGCAGCCGCTTCGAGCAACGAGCTGGTGCTGGTGACGGTCGACAAGGAAATGGCGCGGGCGGCGAAGCATTTCGCGGTCGAGGTGCAGCTCGTCAGGTGATCGCCGTCGCGCGCTACGGCCTGAAGAGCGCCAGCTCGACGTCGCCCAGGGCGCGGTAGTGGCGGACATTGGCGGTCAAGAGCGCGAGGCCATGACAGACTGCGGTCGCCGCCACCAGCGCGTCGGCCAGCCGCACGGCGTGCGCGAGAAAGTGCTGCTCGACGTAATAGAGCGCGCGCGCCGAGATCTCGGTATCGACGTGCAGCACCCGGGCGCCCCAGCTCTGCAGCGCGCGGCGCAGCGCCCGCAGCTCGTCGCGGTTGCGCATGCCCTGCACCAACTCGATGTAGGTCACCGCGGAGATACAGAAGGGGTCGCCGCGATCGATGGCAACAGCGGCCCGCCGGTTGCCGCGCAGATACCAGATCAGCACATCGGTATCGACCAGCCTCATTCGCGCCCCTCGCGCAGCGCGCGCACGTAGCCGTCGACGTCGGCCAGCTCCTCGCGGTCGGCCCATATTCCAAACAGCTCGGTCGTCGCGTCGCGCTCGCGCCGACGTTCGCGGATCGGCACGATCTCGGCCCGCTGCTTGCCGCGATGGGTGACCACGACCGACTCGCCGCGGTCCACCGCCGCCAGCACGGCGCGCGTGCGCAGTCTCAGATCCTTTGCCGTCGCCTTCATGATCGCTCCCGAGTATACACTTTGAAGTATACACTAAAGGCGGTGCTGGAGACCAGCGAATTCGCGTGGGCGCCCCGCGCCAAAGCGTCAGGTTGTTGGTCGCTGATGGCATCAACGATCTCGCGGCGTTTGCGCAACCCGGATCTGGCGCCAGAAAAAAGTTTTTCGATCTACCCTGCCACTTCTGTATTGAATGACAGAAAGCATGTGCTGGGTTTGGCAATGCCCTGAGAGGCCGGTGATCGCGGGGCGGGGAGGTTTGTCACCAAGTGGGTCAAAGCGTTTGGTGGCAAATGAAATAACTCTGAATACGGCCGATGCGCAGGGGGGCTTTGCAACGGAACAGCGTTCGTGCGACTTCGGATTATTCCGTATAGACCGCCTACGACGACCTCATTATCATTAACCAAGCAAGCGAAACCGCGTCCGCGAATGTCGCCTCTACTGCTCCGGCAGTGAGCATTTTCTCATCGTCGCTCGCAGCCACAGTATGCCGGATTTTTGCAGCCTCTCCGCGACCAACGAATAGCTCTCTTTCGAGTACTGCACATATGGCCGCTGGAAAAAAGCGTCTCGCGGCGCGTAGGCAACATGAGCGCCCTTTTCGCTCTCCAACCCGTCCCGGTGTGCCCGCTCTGACGTTCCGACGACGTCACTTTGGGCAGTTTATCGCGACACCGGGCGCCATAAAACGCCATTTATCGGGTCGTGAGCAGACGACCATTGGAAGGCATAGTTAAAAGATGGCGGCTACGAAACAGCGTCGACGAGAGCGCTTCACCGAAAGCCAGTCGACGGTGCACGTCGTGT
>JAFGSX010000012.1 GCA_016934455.1 Deltaproteobacteria bacterium | reverse complement strand
GCCATCGGCAAGTTCGAGGGCGACCTCCAGCACTACGGCCTCAAGACCGAGTGGAACGGCAACGTGGCCCAGCTCAAGGGCACCGGCGCCTCGGGCGAGATCCGCATCGATCCGAGCCGGGTCACGGTCGAGATCAAGCTCGGCCTGCTGGCCAAGGCCGCCGGCATCGACCCGGTGCGGGTGCGGGCATCGATCGAAAAGCGTCTCGCCGCCGCCTTCAAGTGACCTGCCGGTAACGCGCCGCAGCGCGACGCTGTCATAAAAAAGCAGCACCACGGCGACCAATCCACGGCGCCCGGAGACAGGAGCGGGCCGGTGCAGATGCCAGAGCTCAGACGGGCGCTCGAGGAATGGCACGGGCCGAGCTTCGGTTGGGCCATGACTTGCTGCGGTTTCGACCGCGCCCTGGCGGAGGATGTGTTGCACAGCGCGTACCTCAAGGTTCTGGACGGACGCGCCCGTTACGGCGGCCGGTCGAGCTTCAAGACCTGGCTGTTCGCGGTCATCCGCAACACCGCGGCCCAGCACCGGCGCGCGGCCTGGTTTCGCTTCTGGGAGGCACCGCTGCCGGCGCCCCGCCCCGACGACGCAGCCGAGCGATCAGAGCAGCGCACGCGCGTGCAGCGCGCCCTGGCCAATCTGCCGCCGCGCCAACGCGAGGTGCTAGATCTGGTCTTCTACCAGGGCTTCACCGTCGACGCCGCGGCGCAGGTGATCGGCGTCTCGGTCGGCAGCGCGCGCACCCACTACCAGCGCGGCAAGGCGGCGCTGCTCTCGCTGCTCGGGGAGGCGCCATGAGCGACCAGCAGCACGACGAGGAGATCCGCGCGGCGCTGCAGTCCGCGCACCGCGACGAGCGGCCGCCGGTGTTCGGGGACCTGGTCGCGCGGTCGTTGCCGGCGCGCGCGCCGCGACGCGTGTGGGCGCTGGCCTCGGGCACCGCGTGCGCGGCCGCGGCCGCCTGCGCGCTCGCCATCTTCAGCCTGCGCGATGCCTGCCCCGGCGCGGAGCCGGCGACCGTCGCCTACAGCTTTGGCGAGTGGCAGGCGCCGACCGACTTTCTGCTGGAGATCCCGGGACGCGACCTGTTGACGTCGGTCCCGACATTTGAGGTCAGGGACGAGATCCCGAAGATCCCGGCCGACCTCGAGGAGAAGAAGCCATGAGTCTCGGCATGCTGGCGCTGGTCTCGGTGTTGTCGCTCGCTCAGTCACCCCATCCGGGCGCGCCGCAGGCACCGATGCCACCCGACGGCGACCCGCTCAAGCGCGAGTTCTTCCCGCCCGAGCTGATCATGGACCACCAGCGCGAGCTGGGCGTCAGCGCCGACCAGCGCAAGAAGCTGATCGCCGAGATCCAGGGAGCGCAGACGCGGATGGTCGAGCTTCAGTTCGAGGTCAAGGCCGCGCACGAGGCGCTGGCCGACCTGGTGCGCAAGCCGAGCGTCGACGAGGCGAAAGCCATGGCGCAGATCGACAAGCTGCTGGCGCTGGAGAACGAGATCAAGAAGAACCACCTGCGGCTGCTGGTGCGCATCAAGAACCTGCTCAGCGTCGAGCAGCAGCGCAAGCTGCGCGAGCTGATGGCGCGCCTGCCGCCGCCCGTGCCGCAAGTGCCGCAGCCACCCCAGCCTCCGCAGCGGTGAACGCACCCGATCGCCAAAACGCGCCACCCCGCTGTCGCCATTTGCGCCAACAGATACCGCGCTCTCCGTCCCAAGCCCATTGCGCTGCCTTTTTGCTCTTGTTCGCCTGGCATCGGCCATGCAGTGCCCGGCGCGTGACAACGAAGCACCGGAGGAGCAGCCGTGAGGAGCAGCCACCGCACAGGAACAGGCATTGAACAGCAGATCGCGCTGGAGCTGCGCTTGCCCGGCCAGCGTGACGATCGATGCGAGCCACGGGTCCAGGTCACGTCGCCGACCCACCCGCCCGGGGCAGTAAAACCCTACTTCTTGGGCGCGGCCGACTACTGCGTCTGGGATCTCGAGAGCTGTCTGCGCTACTGGATGTGACAGCGCTGCGGGCGTTGCGCCGTCTGCTACAATGGTCGTCGATGGCACGGCACAGCCACTGTCGCCGCTGTTCCGGCGGGCCGGCGCCGCTGGCGTTGGGAGTACTGGCCGGGCTGACCGTGGTCGCCTGCCAGCCCGCCCCTGCGGTGGACGCCGGGCCGCCAACGGACGGAGCCGCCTCCGATCGTTTTGCCCCCGACGCAGAGGGCCCGGATCGCGCGGCGGCCGATCGCGGCCATACCGATCGGGCCACCGGCGACCGACCGACTGAAGACGCGGCAGGCCCGGTGGACGCCGGCGCCGATGCCAGCGCCGATGCCAGCGCCGATGCCGGCGCCGATGCCAGCGCCGATGCCGGCCCGGCGCCGCCCTTTCGACCTGATCGCCGCGGCTGGATCGAGCTGATCGAGCATCCAACTCGCGGCGAGGCCTACGCGCTCATCCGCAGCGGACCGGAAGTGCCGCAGCCGACGCTCCTGGCGACCCAGGGCGACTGCGCCATCTACACCCATCCGATGGCCGACCTCTGCGATCCACCCTGCGACGGCTTCTGCGCGCCGGGCGGGGAGTGTCAACCCCACCCGCAATTCACCAGCGCCGGGGCCATCGCCGTGACCGGGCTGGTCCAGGCGCTATCCTTCGTGCCGTCGACCTGGGGCTACGAGCCCACGCCGCAGCCAGGGCTCGACCTGTTTGCGGCCGGCGCGCTGATCAGCGCGAGCGCGCCGGGCGAGGTGGCGCCGGGCTTCAGCCTGGAGGTCACAGGCGTGGCGCCGCTGGTGACGCAGGCCACCTCGCTGACGCTGATTGACGGCATCGACGCGACGGTCGCGTGGACGCCGGAGCACGACGGCCGCATCCAGCTCGCGCTGCTGGTCGGCTTTCACGGCGCGCCGTACGAGGCGCTGCTGCTGTGCGAGAGCGACGACGACGGCGAGCTGACCGTTCCCGGCGCCCTGATCGGCCAACTGCCGCGGCCGCAGAACGCCAACCAGCCGCACCCATCCAGCCTGACCCGGTTCAGGCGCGCGCTGGCGCCCGACAGCAGCGGCCCGATCGAGCTGTTGGTCGGCAGTCGCGTCGAGGTCACCTGGAGCCACCTCTGACCAGGAGCCGAGCATGCGCAAGCTGATCGCCATCGCCTTCTCCATCGCGCTGGCGGCCTGTCCCGGGCCAGAGAAACAGGACGCTGCAGCCGCCGACGCGGCGATCGCAGACGCGGCGATCGCGGACATGGCGATCGCTGACATGGCGATCGCGGACGCGGTATTGACCGACAGCACGCCGGTCGATGCCGCGATCCCCGATTCCGCTCTTTCGGACACCGGTCGGCCGCAAACGTGCCAGGGGGAGCCGTGCCTGACCGCCGTCGCCGACGAGACCGACTGGGCTGTCATCAGCGCCGCGTCGACGCTCGGCCGCTGCGACATCGACCAGGAGTCCAAATACCTGGCGCCCGCCACACCCGGCGCCGAGCTGCAGGAGATCGTGTTCCAGGACGTCAAGCAGCACGCGCTGCACATCGACTTCATGCGCGACGTGCTGAACGACTACTTCGCCGGCCTGCCGGTCGAAGACTACTACCGGCTGGTGCAGCGCCGGGCCACCCGCCAGTACTGGGCCGGCTCGCTGTTCCGCATGGTCCAGAACAGCACAGTGGTCGGCTACGCCTTCGATGTCATCACCGATCCAGCGGTTCCGAGCGAGGAGCTGTCGCAACAAGAGGTCGAGGCGATCCGAGCGCTGCTGAGCACCCGCTTCCGTCTGCCGCTCGGCTACGCTCCGATCTCCGACCGCGCCATCGCCGCGGCGCGAACCTTTGCCGATGTGCCGTTTCCGGTTTACCTGCCGGTGATATGCCCGACCGGGCGCTGCCCGACCGCCGACAGCAACTGCATCAGCGTGCCGGCGCACACCGAGGTGTGCGGCCATTTTATCGACGGACGCGCCATCCAGCTCGAACACCAGCACAAGGCCCGGTTGAGCCTGTTTGAGGGGGTCTTCGACTTGCCGAGGACCGCGAGCACTGTCGAGCTGACGGTGTTTGGCGGCGGCGAGTACGGGCCGGCGCGGACAGCGATCGAGTACGCGACCCCCGGCTCGCTGGCGGCGACGCCCGGCAGCGGATGGATCTCGTACCATTACCAGCAGACGCTGCGCGCGGGCAGCGACACCATCTATCTCGATTGGTATTTCAACATGGCGGCGACGGGCGGCGTGCTGACCCTGGCCGAGCCAGAGCTGAGCCAGGGGTACGGGATGTCCGGATACGTCAACGAGCCGATCTGGCCCGACACGCAGATCCATCTGAGTTCCTGTGGCTACGAGGCGTTTCCGCTGCTGCACGGCAGCGCGACCTTTGGCGACGGCGGCAGCCTGGGATTCGACTACCGCTATCAGCTCACAATGGCGGGCTCGGGTTCTTTCGAGCTGATGGCAGCGACCGTCCAGCTCGCCGCCAACCCGGCCACCGCGATCGACGACTACTTCAGGCTGGTCTACGCCGGCGAGCACCACAACTGGAACAACCAGCTCTGGTTCCTGTTCGAGACTCCGCAGACGTACAACAATCACCCGGTGTACGGCGTCTGGGTCGACGAGGCCGCCTATAGCTGCTGCCCGCCCGACGGCATCTACACCATGGACGCGGACCGGCGAAAGCTCGACCCGCTGCCGGTCACCAGCTACCTCCGGCCGAACCCGACGCCGTAGACCCGCGCTTTGACAATCGCGGACGAGCGTGCCAAAAGCGGCCTGTCGACCGACGCGATCCAACACGAGGTGGCTGCATGATTTCGGCATCCGTCGCGAGTGGCAGGCGCGCGCCAGCGGTCCTGGTCATCGCCGAGTCGGACCCTTCGGGCGCTGCCGGCATCCAGGGCGATCTGACGACGCTGGCCGTGATCGGCCGCTACGGTATGGCCGTGCCCACCGCGCTCACCGTGCCCGGCGATCGCAAGGCGCGCGCGGTCCACCCGCTGTCGCCTGCCATCGCCGCCGCCAGCATCCGCGCGTTGCTCGAGGAGCTGCCCATCGACGCGGTCAAGATCGGCATGCTCAACACCGCCGAGATGGCGCGCGCGGTCGCCGGTGCGCTGCGCGGGTATCGCGGGCCGCTGGTGGTCGATCCGGTGACCCACCGCGTGGAGCGCGGCAGCTACGTCGACAAGCGGCTGCGCGGCGTGCTGCTCGACCTCTGGATCCCGCGCGCCACCGTGGTGACGCCCAACCTCAACGCGGCCAGCGCGCTGTGCGGCGTCGAGGTGCGCGACCTGGACATGATGCTATCGGCCGGTCAGGCGCTGCACGACCTGGGCGCCCGCTGCGTGCTGGTCAAGGGAGGCGGCCTCGACGGCGATCCGGTCGACGCGCTGGTCGACGCCCACAGCTTCGCCCTGCTCTGGGGCACGCGCCACCACCTGCCGCGCACGCGCGGCGGGGGCAGCGCCATCTCGACCGCGATCGCGGCCGCGCTGGCGGCCGGGCTCGACCCGCGCGGAGCCTGCATCGAGGCGCGCTGCCGGCTCGACCGCGCGCTGGCGACCGACCACCCGATCGGGCGCGGTGGACGCGCCATCGCCCACCACGCGCTGCGCATTCCGGCGCCCACCGCGGCGGGGTGCTGACATGTCGCGCAAGCGCAAGAAATCCAAGTCGAGCGGCCGCCGCCAGGCGTCGGGTGCGGCGTCCAGCTCCAGCGCCGGCGCCGGCTCCGGCTCCAGCTCGGGCGGCGGCGGCAGCCTGATGCGCATGCGCGGCGGCATCCAGGGGATGTTCGCCGGCAAAAAGACCAACCGGCCCAAGACCGCGCTCGAGCGATTCTGGGACGTGCTGTTCTGGATCCTGCTCGCGGCGGCGATCGTATTCTTCTTCTACATGAAGTTCTTCCGGCGGTCGCGCTAGCTCAGAGCTGCTGCAGCTCGCCCGGGCTGCACAGGCCAGCGCAGGTACCGCTGGCCGTGGTCGGGCTGATGACGGCGCCGGCCTCGATGGTCAGGGCCGCGGTGCTCGCCGCGTTGAGCCGGATGCGGCCCGCGCCGCCGCCGCCACCGCCGGCCGCCTCCCACTGGTCGCAGAGGATTCCCGGGCTGCCGTCGGGATCCGGGGTTGCCCCACCGGTGCCACCGCCGGTCGAGCTCTGCGTGGCGAAGACCGCCCCGCCCGGTGCCCGTTGTTCGCTCGCGGTTCCCTGGGAGCCAGCCTGGCCCCAATCACCGTTGTCTCAATTGCAGTCGCCGGACGCGCCGCCACCTCCGTTGGCCGCCAGCACGGCCCCGCTCGCCAGCGTCACCACCGGCGCCTCGAGGAGAATGGCCCCACCTGCCCCGCCGCCGGCGCCGCCGCCGTTGCCGGTCACCCCGCCGCCGCCGCCGCCGGCGATTATTTTTGCGGTGCCGGCGATCGCGACGGTGGCGCCGGCCGAGATCTGGATGGCGCCGCCGCCGCCGCCGCCGGGGCCGGCCCAGTCACCGTTGCCGTCGTTCTCCTCCTCGATCACGTTCTGGCCCCCGCCGCCGCTGCCGCCCAGCAGCGGCACCAGCTCGGCGTTGACACAGTCGCCGGCGCCGCCCGTCCCGCCCTCGAACTCGGTTGCGTGATCCGGGCGGTAGAGCCGACCGCCGGCACCGCCCGCCCCGCCGTGGCCGCCGCCGCCGCTGCCCGAGGTGAGGAATCCGGCGGTCGTGCCCTGACCGATGCCCCCGCCGCACGGCCCGTGGCCCGGCTCGCCCTTGGCGCCGCCGTTGAACCCGCCTGGCCCACCGATCTCCATGTTCTGCAGAGGGTGCAGCAGCGTGCTGGTCGGGGTCACACCGTGGTCCAGAGTTCCGGTCGCGCTGAGGTCGATGATGCCATCGATGGCGACGTCGGTGGCGGCCGCGATCGCCAGCGCGCGCTGTCCGACCACGCGCACCGTGACTCCGGGCGCCACCGCGAACGAGTTCATCTTGAACACCGCGATCTCGGGCGCGGGTTCGGTCTGGGTGACGACCCAGTGCGAGACGTTGACCGGCCCGATGGTGAAATGATCGGTGTCGATCACGGTGTCGCTGGTGATGGCGAGGTCGAGCGCACCGGCCGGTGCGGGCAACGCCAGCGCCCGCTGGCCCGGTGGGATGTTCGACGGAGCGAAGATCCAGCACCAGGCGGTCGCCACGTCGCACGAGGTGGCGCACGGGTAGATCGTCTCGTAGGGCTCCCGGTCGCAGATGGCGAGCGTCCGGCTGTCGACGCAGCGCCTCGCTCCCGCGCTGCAGGGGACAAAGGTGTCCGGGAGGGCGCCGTCGGGAATTGCCGAGTCGCCGCCCGACGCATCGAGGTCTGCCGCGACATCGGCGGAGGCGCCGTCGACGGCGCCGCGGTCGGCACCGGCGATGTCGCTGACGGCCCGATCGCGCTGGCCAGCGTCGGGCGCTGCTCCATCGAATGCCGCTCCATCGCCAACCGCGCCGTCGCCAACCGCGCCGTCGCCAGTCGAGCCGTCGTCTTCGGAACCGTCGTCGACCGCGCTGTCTGCGGTCGGCCTGTCGGACGACTGCCCATCGCCGACCGCGGCATCGCTGCTGGCATCTACGCGCAGACAGGTGCCGCCGCTGCACTGTTCGTCGGCGCGACAGCCGCCGAGATCCACGTAGGCGAGCAGGATGCGGACCGTGACGTCGGACCGCGACTGGACATCGGTCTCGGTGCAGCCGTGGGCAAAGGCCAGGCAGTCGGCATCGCGCACGCGCGCCATGAACGAGTTGAGCCCGAACGGCACCTCGCCCAGGGCGGGCGGGTCGCCGTGCGCATCGAAACTCAGCTCGGGCTGATCGGTGCGCGCCAGCAGCTCCGCGCAGCCGACGCCGTTTTCGACCGTCACCTCGACCCGCGCGGCCCGATCGAGTGCGGCCTGATCCGGGTAGCTGAGGATAATGCGGTAGCTGCCCTGGCCGCAGCCGAGGATCGCCGCACTGACTGCGCCAACTATCAGCAGCCGACCCGTCATGTCGCCAACAGGTTAACCGCCCCGGTGCTGGCTGTCCATTTGATCTCGGGCGACCGCTCCTAGCGCTCGGCCGCCAGCACCGCGATCTCTTCGTCCGTCAGCGCGCGGCGGTAGATGCGCACCGCGTCGACGGCGCCGTCCGCGTCGTAGCGATAGGTCGGTTTTCCGACCTCCGAGGTGCCGACGTGCCAGCAGGCCGTACCGTAGTCGTGAGACGGCGTCCCGGACGCCCAGGTCACCTCTCCATCCGGTTGACCGTCGACGTAGAGGCGGGTCGTGCCGACCGCGCGATCGACCGCCGCCGCGACGTGGCGCCAGGTGCCGCTGGCGTAGGTCCAGCTCGTGCCGACGCCGAGGGGGGCCTCGGCGTTGGAGAAGTGCTCGACCTCGTAGGTCTTATCCTGCGAATACTCGAGGCAGGTGTGCCAGCCGCCCTTGCCGACGATGACGTAGGCGTAGTCGTTGTAGGTCACGTCGAGCGCCGGCGGGACCGAGGCGGGCCTGAACCAGGCGGCCAGCGTGAAGTCGCGCTCCTGCACGTCGCGCGTGCTCTCGTTGTCCGGCAGCACCACCGCATCCGTGCCGTCGAGATAGTGAAAGGCGAGCGCGCCGTCGACGACGCCGCCGGTCCAGATCGGCGTGCCGTACAGGCCGCCGTGGTTGCCGTTGCCCGAGGAGTCATGGGCCACGGCGCCGCTGACGTCGTCGAGCTTGAGCTCGGCGACCAGGCCGAAGGTCGGCACCGCGCTCGGGCAGATCAGGCGCGCGTCGGCCCAGTCCGCGTGGTCGCAGTCGGAGTCGGCATCCGCGCTGTCGACGATCAGCTCGACGCTGCTGGCGCCGCTGACGTCGATGTCGAGCTGGACGGTCGCCGTCGCGGAGTCGACCACTCCGCTGGCGAAGACCTCGATCGAGTCCACCCGCACCCGGAACACGACGTCGCCCTCGGTGCAGAGCGGGAGTACCTCGTCGTCGAGCCCGAGATCGGCGATCAGGCGCGTGCAGGAGGTGCCGGCCAGATCGAGCCGGATGCTCGCGTCGGCGTGCATGCCCAGCCCCCTCGGGTAGCCGGCGCCGTGGATGCTGATCGGCACGCCGTCGCCCAAACCGTCCTCTCCATTGCTGGTGTCGCGTTCGACCGGGCCATAACCATTGGTCTCTTCCACCCAGCGCAGCTCGCTCAAGAATCGGGTGGACCAGCCGACGCAACGGCCATCGTCGCAGTGGCCCTGCACGCAGACCGGATCGGTGGCGCAGCACGGCTCGAGGTCGGCGCCGCACCGCGGCTCCCGGTCGGCCCCGGCCGCGGTATCGAGGGCGAGGCGGTCGAGACCACCGCTGTCGGTTGCCACTGCGTCCGGCGCCATCGCGTCAGGTGGCGAGGTGTCGGGTGCCGCAGTGTCGGGGACCGCAGTGTCGGGGACCGCCATGTCGCCGCCGACCTGGTCCCGAACAGCGCGATCCGAGACGAGGCGATCGCTGGCCGCGGCGTCGACACGCGCATCGGCGCCGGCGTCACCGATCGCGGCGTCGGTGGCGACGCAGACCAGATCGACGCAGCTCGTGCCGCCGGGGCAGCCGAACTCGACCACCGGCAACAGGCCGATCCTCACCACCTCGTCCTGGCGCGGCTGCAGCTCATACTCGCGGCAGCCGTCGAGAAAGGTCAGGCAGTCGGCGTCGCGCGCCGTGGCGAAGAACGCGGTCGCGCCCAGCGCCAGGTCGCCCAGCTCGGGCAGCGGGCCGTGCGGATCGAAGCTCAACCGCGCCGCGCCCGGCGCCTGCCTGAGCTGTTCACACGAGACCTCGGACGCGACGAACAGCTCGACCCGGCGCGCGCGGTCGAACGAGTCCTGGTCGGGATAGCTGATCACCAGTTGGTAATTTCCCTCGCACGCGGCCAGTAGCGGCAGCGCGGACAGCAGCGCGATCCCGGCGAGGCCGCGTGCTGGCAGACGGCGATCCATCATCCTCCCTCACTCGCCGTTGACCGGATGGCCGTACATGGTCACGTTCCGGACGTCGACTCCATCCACAAAAGAGCACTGGCTTTGCCGGTAGTCGCCGCTGCCCTGGTAGGCGCCGATGTTGGGCAGGTAGAGGCAAGCCTCGTCGCTCTCGCAGGCAAAATCCTCGTCGCCGATGCCGTCGCCCACGATCTCCATCGCGTTGATCAGCACCCAGTCGAACTCGGGCCAGACCTCGTCGCCGCGGACAGAATCCGGGCAGACGGCGTCGGCCACGAAATCGCCGTTGACGTTGCGCAGCACGCTGTCGGCTGCGTCCAGGCTCACGTCGCGCTGGGCGCAGGTGCCGCCGGCGCCAGACCCCCGGTTGGCGGAGTCGAGGAAGGCGAGGGCGGCGCCGTTGGCCCAGCCGCGAAACGGGTTCTCGAAGTCGAGCCAGTCGGCGATATCTGAAAACAGGATGAGGCCGCTGGCGTCGAGCGCCGCCGTGCTGCCGTTGACGCCGTCGCGCACCAACCCGACGAAAGAGCTGGCCACGCCGACTCCGGCAAACACCTCCAGGTCGGGATCGCTCTCCTGGCAGCCGTTGTCGATGTTGCCCCAACTGCCGCCCGAGACCGAGCAGTTGCCGCTGCCGCTGCCGCCGACCAGCAGGAGCTGCGAAAAGTAGATGTCCGTCGACTCGTTGTTCAGGGCCACGTCGTCCCAGCCATTGCCGGCCGATGCGACCTGGCTGAAGTGAATGGCGCTCGAGCTGTCGAGCACGATGCCGTAGTCGGAGTTGTTGGCGGAGACCACGTTGAACACGAGGTTGCCGTAATTTCGATCGACCAGCGCCAAGCCGTCATCGTTGTTGTTGAGCAGGGTCAGCAACCCCATCATGTTGCCTTCGCAGTCGTTCTGCAGGCGCAGCCCGGGGCCGCCGTTGCCGACGCCGACCAGCGCTCCGAAAAAGCTGTCGTCGCACTCGTCCAGCAAAAAACCGGAGTCGCCGTTGTTGATGGCCGCCAGGTCAAAAAACAGATCGTTCTCCGAATCCCAGATCACGAGAAAGCCGTGTCCGCCGTTGCTCACCGCCTGACCATGCGTGATCTCGCAAAAATGCAGATAGTCGCCGATGAAACCGATGTCGTCGTGGCGAGCCAGCCCCACCGACCGGATCTTGCTGTACCAGACGTCGCAGAGATAGATGCCGTGCTGTTCCACGTCGAACTGATCGCCGACTCCCAGATAATCGCCCTCGAGCCACAGAAATGCCTGGTGCCCGGCGGCGACGAGGCAGATCATATCGGGGGGGTGCTCGCTGTCGTTGATCTCGGCGCACCACGAGCTGCAGTTGACTGCGTCCAGGCCGCCGTAGGTGAGCAGCGCTCCGGCGCTCATGGCGATGGCGGCCCGGTCGAGACCGATGTTGTAGCCATTGCTGGCGCGGCCATCCTCGAGGACGAAGACGGTGCCGTCGGCGTAGAACTGGTCCGGCCCGCCCGCGTCGTCGTCCACGTCGTCGAGGGAGATCGCTGCGGTCGCGCTGTTGTCGGGCAGCGGCGTCACCGGATTGGCCCACCAGGCGCTCCAGCCGCTGCGCGCGATCGGCGCCGCGCCGTCGAAAAAGGTGACGCGGTTGGGCTTCCAGCGATCCACCTCGACCAGATCGGCCAGCCGCCGGCCAGCGGGGAGGCCGGTGTTGTAGAAGGTCAGGCCACCGGAGCGCGCGGTGCAGAACCAGTCGAACAACCCGAGCTCGTCCTCGAGCCGGCAACCGCTGCACGACGGGTAGCCGTCGACGCGCACCTGCCGCAGCTCGCCTCCGTGCAGACACCAGGACCCGTTGGACGGATCGCAGGCGCTGTCCGAGGCGTCGTACGGGCCGTAGCCATCGGCCGTCACCCAGTCGTTCCAGTCGGCGCCATTTAACGGATAGACCGGCTCGACAGCGAGCGTCTCCGGCACGCCGGCGTCGGCGGCGGCGTCGGGCGCAGATGTCGAATCGACACCTACCGCAGCATCGCGCGCCGCGTCCGACCCGGCGTCGGCCCGCGCGTCGAAGCCAGCGCGATCGATAGCCTCCCGGTCGCCGCCGAGAGCATCGGCGACGGCCGCGTCGCTCGCCCCGCCGTCGGCGGCGACACAGCGGCCGCCGCGGCACTGCCGACCGCCGCCGCAGCCCTCTCCGCTGGCAGCAGCCAGCGCGATGCGCACGGTCCGGTCCTCGCCGCGCCGGAGCTCGACCTCGCTGCAGCCGTCGACGGCGATCGCGCAGCTCGCGTCGCGCACGCGCACGTAGAGCGACACCGATCCGAACTCGACGCTGCCCAGGTTGGGCGCCTCGGAGTGGGCACCGTACTCGAGCCGCGGCGCGCCGGGGTCGCCCCGCAGCTCTCCGCAACCGCGCTCGGCCGCGACGTAGAGCTCGACCCAGGCCGCGCGCTGGTAGGCGTCGTTGTCGGGATACACCAGCACCAGCCGGTAGTTCCCCTCGCCGCACGCGCCGGCGCTTAAGGTCGACGCCGTGAGCATGCAGACAGCGAGCGCTTGACGCACGGCAGCCGGCAAGGTCTGCATCGGTTCATCATAACGTGGTGCGCCCGCAGCGTCGAGGTGGTGGCGCGCTCGGGTTTCTTGTGAGCCCGCGCGACGCGGTGGTAGCATGACCCTGGGCAGCGGCGTGAGTTCGCCCGGGTGGTGGCCATGCGGAAAAAACCGTTTGTCGGCGGCGCGGTGCTGCTCGCCGGCCTGATCGCGAACGCAGTCGACGCGAGCGCGGCGAACGACGCGCTGGCTCGGGCGCAGGCCCTGTACGAGGAGCTGCGCTACGAGGAGGCCCTCGGCGCCTACCGCGAGGCGCTGGCGGTCAAGGGCAACCGTCCCAACGCCATCGCCGACATCTACCTGCACCTCGGCATCCTGGCCGCGTCGATGGACCGCAAGGCCGAGGCGATCGACTACTTCACCCGGCTGCTGCTGGTCAATCCGCGGGCCCAGCTCGCCAGCAACGTGCCGCCCAAGGTGCGCGAGCCTTTCGAGAGCGCCCAGCGAGCGCTGACGACCACGACGCCGTTTCGCCTCGAGCACACGCCGCTGACCCGATTGCCGGCCGCCGGCGGCCTGCAGGTCGAGGCGCGGCTCCAGAGCGACTCGCTCGGCCTGGCGCGCGGAGTCACCCTGCGCTACCGGCAGCGCGGCGCAACGACCTACTCCGCCCTGAGCAAGGAGGGCAAGGGCAGCCTGCTGTTCACGGTCGCGGCCAGCGAGCTGCCGCCGCGGATCGACATCGAGTATTTTCTCGAGCTCACCGACGGTTTCGGCGGCGTGCTGCTCGAGTTCGGCGCCGCCAACTCACCGATCGTGGTGCGCGCCGGCGGCGCTGCCGGAGCCGCGGCGGCCGCCGTCGAGCCGGCGGCGGCCTGGTACCAGAACCCCTGGATCTGGGTCGCCGCGGGCGCCGGCGCCGCGATCCTGGTGGCGGGGGGCGCCGCAGCGGCGATCGCGGTGGCCAGCGCGCCCGTCGCCGAGGCCGCCGAGTTCGGCAAGATCGAGACCGAAGTCGCGCATCTGCGCTGAATTCGTTATACAGTGTCTCTGACGAGGGCATCGCTCGGATGGCAACCGGCTCGCAGCGGAAAAATGGCTCGCGACCGGGCTCCCAGCAGAGCCCGATGCTGAGAGCGCAGCTAGACTCCCTGCCGAGTCCGCAGCCGAGGTCCCAACCCGGCTCCCAGCCGGGTGCGCAACCGAGTCCAGAAGCGAGCTCGTTGGCGGCGACCAAGCCTGGCTCGCAACCGGGCGCCCGGCCCAGCACGCGGCCGGGATCCTGGCCAGGCCCGCAGTCCGGCTCGCAGGGCTCGCAGGGCTCGCGACCGAGCTCGGCGGGGCGCTCGCAGACGGGCTCGCAGCCGGGTGCGCCGACCGTCGGGGACGAGGTCAAGGCGGTCCCGACCGGCAACGAAGTGCTCGGCCGCTACCAGTTGCTCACCGAGCTGGCCTCGGGCGGCATGGCCACGCTCTACCTGGCGCGCGCCTCGGGCCCGGCCGGTTTTGAGAAGCTGGTCGCCATCAAACGCATCCACCCGCATCTCTCGCACGAGCGCGTGTTTCTCGAGATGTTCCTCGACGAGGCGCGCATCGCCGCTCGCATCCACCACCCCAACGTGGTGCAGATCTACGACCTCGGCGAGAGCGACCAGAGTTTTTACATCGCCATGGAGTACATCGAGGGCGAGAGCCTGGCGCGGCTCGCCGGAACGGTCTGGCAGCAGCAACAGGCCAGCGGGCAAAAAATCGGGCTGCCGCTGGCCGAAGCCGGTTTCATGGTGGCCGAGGCAGCGGCCGGCTTGCACGCGGCGCACGAGCTGCGCGGCCCGGACAACGAGTCGCTCAACCTGGTGCACCGGGACATCTCGCCGCACAACATCCTGGTCACCTACGACGGATTCGTGAAGCTGGTCGACTTTGGCGTGGCCAAGGCCCGCGGCCGCCTCACCAGCACCACCGATCGCTCGCTCAAGGGCAAGATCGCTTACATGTCGCCCGAGCAGATCCTGGGCAAGGAGGTCGACCGACGCTCCGATCTGTTCTCGCTGGGCATCGTGCTCTACGAGATGACGACCGCGCGCCGGCTGTTCAAACAGCCCAACGAGGCGGCCACCATCAATCAGATCCTGCAGGGCAAGATCCCGCTGCCGCACACGCTGTACGCCGGGTTTCCGCCGGCGCTCGAGCAGATCGTGATGCGCGCGCTCCAGCTCGACCCGGCCAAGCGCTTCCAGAGCGCGGACGAGATGCGGCGCGCCATCCAGCAGCTCTTGCCCGCGCTGGGGGCGCCGATCAGCGCCTCCGAGATCAGCGCGCTGATGCAGCGGACCTTCACGGACCGCATCGAACTCAAGGTCAAGTTGCGGACCACCGGGGGCAGCGCCCCGCCGAGCGCCGACGAGGTCTTCGAGGAGCTGGGCACCAGCAACACGCTCGAGTTCAAGGCGCTCAAATCGAGCCGGGTGTTTTCACGCCTCGGCCTGATCGGCTGGCTGCGCTACCGGCTGCTGCGCCAGCGCGCGCTGGCCGGCGCTCTGGCGACGGCGCTGCTGGCGCTGGTCGGGCTGGGCATCTATCTCGGCACCCGGCCGCAGCCCGAGCCGATGGCGGCGGTCGAGACCGGCAGCCTGCGCATCCTCAGCGACCCGGCGGGCGCCGAGGTGTGGGTCGACGGCGGCGGACCGCGCGGCGAGACGCCGCTGACGCTGCTGGACATCGCCCTCGGATCGCACGTCGTCACCGTGCGCCAACCCGGTATCGGGACGTGGGAAAAGACGCTGACGCTGACCCAACCCGACCAGCAGATCCTGGTCGACGCGGTGCTGCAGCGGGCGCCGACCAGCGCGCTGCCAGCGGCCCAGTCTCAGCCCCAGGTGGCCTCGGCCGACCAGACGAGTCCGCCGACCAATCCGGTCAAGGCCAGACCGCACAAGCGCAGACCGCGCGTCAAGGAAAAGGAGGTGGCGGTCGACAGCAGCGAGACCGGGTTGATGACGCTCAAGACCATCCCGTGGGCCGAGGTCTGGCTCAAGGGCGAACGGCTGGGCCAGACGCCGCTGGTCGGCAAGAAGCTGCCCCGGGGGCAGCACACGCTCGAGTTGCGGCCCGAGGGCCGGACCCCGGGCGTGCCATACAAGATCACGATCAAGACCGGCGAGCACGTGCGCAAAGAAGTGAACCTGCGGTAGCTGCGACCCGCGCCAGGCGGCCGCCACGGCCCCCGGTCGCGGGCGCGGCAGCGGTCAGAGATATCCCCGCCGATCGAGGCTGCGGTAGGTGATCGCCTCGGCGATGTGGGCCGCGCTGACGTGCTCGGCGTCGGCCAGATCCGCGATCGTGCGCGCCACCTTGAGAATACGATCGTGGGCGCGCGCGCTCATGCCGAGCTGGTCGACGACCGCCTCGAGCAGCAGCCGCCCCTTGCCGTCGGGCGCCGCGTGCTGGCGCAGCAGGGACGGCGTCATGGTCGCGTTGCAGCGCGTGCAGCGACAGCGCGCAAACCGCCTCCGCTGCCGCTCGCGCGCTGCCTCCACGCGGCGTCGCACCACGGCCGAGCAGTCGCCCGCGCGCGCCGCGCTGAGCTCTTTGTAGGCGACCCGCGGCGCCTCGATCTGGATGTCGATGCGGTCGAGCAGCGGGCCGCTGATGCGCGCTCGGTAGTGCGCGATGTCGTTGGTGCTGCAACTGCAGGCGTGCTTGGGGTCGGTGGCGTAGCCGCACGGGCAGGGATTCATGGCCGCGACCAACATGATGCGACCCGGGTAGACCACGCTCTGCAAAGCCCGGCTGATCACCACCCTGCCCTCCTCGACCGGCTGCCGCAGCACCTCGAGCACGTGCTTCTTGAACTCGGGCAGCTCGTCGAGAAAGAGCACGCCGTTGTGGGCGAGCGAGACCTCGCCGGGCCTCGGCACGCTGCCGCCGCCGACCAGCCCGACGTCGCTGATGGTATGGTGGGGTGCGCGAAACGGCCGCTCGACCACCAGCCCGCTGGCCGGCGCCAGCCCCAGCACCGAGTAGACCTTGGTCGTCTCGAGCGCCTCCTCAAAGGACATGGTCGGCAGGATGGTCGCCAGCCGTCGCGCCAGCATGGTCTTGCCCGACCCGGGCGGGCCGATCAGCAGCAGGTTGTGACCGCCGGCGGCGGCGACCTCGAGCGCGCGCTTGGCCTGTTCCTGGCCGTGCACGTCCGCCAGATCGATCTCGGCCGGCGCTTGATCGATCGCCTTTGCCGTCGCTGCCATGGCGGTGGACTGCGCCAGGTCGCCGCGGCCGCACAGGAAGGCGACCACCTCGCCGAGCGTGCGCGCGGTGCGGACGTCGAGCCCCTCGACCACGCTGGCCTCGGCGCCGTTGGCGCAGGGCAGGATGATGCCGGTGGCGCCGCAGTCGCGCGCCGCCACGGCCAGCGGCAGGGCGCCGCGCACCGGCCGCACCTCTCCGGTCAAGCCGAGCTCGCCCGCCGCGACCCAGCCCCGCAGCCGCTGCCCCTCGATGGCGCCGCTGGCGCCCAGGATGCCGAGCGCGATCGGCAGATCGAAGGCGGTGCCGTCCTTGCGCACGTCGGCCGGCGCCAGGTTGACCGTGATGCGCCGCTCGGGCAGCGCAAAGCCCGAGTTCTTGAGCGCGGCGCCGACCCGCACCCTGCTCTCCTTGACCGCGGCCTCGGGCAGCCCGACCGTGTTGAAGTAGGGAAGCCCGAGCGCGATGTCGACCTCGACCTCGACCGGAAAGGCATCGATGCCGAGCACTGCCGCGCTCTGCACGCGGTAGACCATGGACACCCCATCGCGCGTTGACTCGCTCGTCCCGTAGCACAGCAAAGTTCTTGCCAGCGCGACCGCGCGCGTTTTGCTAGACTTCGCTGCGAGATCGCGGCGCGGGGCGCGGATAGCTGCCGCATTTCGCAACAGCCGCTGCCGCAGACCCGGTCTCTATGATCGAGGAGCAGAATCATGACCCGCTCCCGCGCTCATGCCCGCATCGCGCTGCTGGCTACTCCAGCGCTGGCCTGGCTTGGCGCCGGTTGCGAGCCACCTCCGGTCACCCCGCCCGTGACCGTGGTCGACGGCAACTACAATCCGATCGATGGATCGGGGAGCGACGGCGGTCGCGACGCCGCGCCGCCCGATGCGCTCAGCGACGCCGGTCCCGACGCCGCGCGACCCGACGGCGCGCGACCCGACGGCATCCACCAGGACGCGCGCCTCGACAGCAGCAGCGACGGCGCCCGGCCCGACGTCCGGCAGGACGCCGCGCCGCCGCCGGACGCCGGCCACGACGCGGGCCACGACGCGGGCCACGACGCGGGCGTCGCCTGCGGCACCACCACCTTTACCCTGTACCGTCCGTCGGCGACCTCGGTGGTCGTGGCCGGCTCCTTCAACGGCTGGGGAGCCACGCCGCAGACCGGCGGCTGGGCCATGGCCAGCGACGGAGCCGGCAACTGGAGCGCGACGCGGCAACTGGAGCCCGGCGCCTGGCAGTACAAGTTCGTGGTCGACGGCTCCACCTGGATCCTGGACCCCGACAATCCGGACACCATCAGCGAAGAGAGCGGCAACACCAATAGCGTGATCTACGTCTGGGGCTGCGCGGGCTCGTGCCCGGCGGCCTTCGACTGGCGCGACAGCGTGATGTACTTCGCGATGGTCGATCGATTCCACGATTCGGACGGGCACTCGGTTCCGGTCAGCGGCGCCTCCGGGCCGCCCGGCGGCTACACCGCGGCCAACGGGCCGAGCGGCCAGTACGAGGGCGGCGAACTGGCCGGCGTGACCGCCAAGATCCCCTACCTCGCCGACCTGGGTGTCACCGCGCTCTGGATCTCGGCTCCCTACGACAACCGCGACAGCGCCAGCCCGGCGGTCAACCCGGACAGCGACAGCCACCAGTATTCGGCCTACCACGGTTACTGGCCGAGGCCGCAGAACACCGACTACGCCGACCTGCAGAATCCGGCGCCGCGGCCGGTGGTCGAGTCGCGCATCGGCGACGAGCAGGACCTGCGCGACCTGGTCAACGCGGCGCACACCGCCAGCAGCGCCAACGGCGACGGCATCAAGGTGCTGTTCGACTACGTGATGAACCACGCCGACCTCGAGAGCCCGCTCTACGCCGCGCACGAGAGCTGGTTCGTGCCGCCGTGGAACGGGACCGGCTCGCCACCGCCCTGCGTCACCGAGGCAGGCCAGCGCGTGCTCTGCGCCCCGTGCGATCTGTGGAACGACAGCTACTGGGGCACCCGCTGCGCGTTCACCTCCTATCTGCCCGACTTCGATTTCTATCAGGATCCGCCGCGCGCCTGGTCGGTGGCGGATGCCGTCTGGTGGGCCAGGGAGTACGGCATCGACGGCTACCGGCTCGACGCCATCAAGCACGTGCCGCTGGTCTGGCTGACCGAGCTGCGCAGCCGCCTCGACGGCGACATCCTCGACCCGGCGGGTGGCCGCTTCTACCTGGTCGGCGAGACCTTCGACTATGACGTCCGCGACACGCTCAAGGTCTTTGTCGATCCCGCCACCATGCTCGACGGGCAGTTCGACTTTCCGCTGAAGAAGAAGCTGTGCGAGGCGGTGTTCACCCCGGCCGGACGGCTCGACACCTTTGCCGGCTGGAGCGCCGGCAACGACGGATACTACGGGCCCGGCGCCATCATGACGACGTGGATCGGCAACCACGACGTGCCGCGCGCCATCCACTTCGCGAGCGGCCAGATCGGCAACTGCACCGAGGGCAGCTACGCGGCCAACAGTTGGGATCCGGCCAGCTTTCAGCAGCCCGGCGACGCCGCGGCCTACGAGAGGCTGGCCATCGCCTTCGCCATCATGCTGACCAGCAGCGGCATCCCGCTCATCTACTACGGCGACGAGATCGGCCTCGCCGGCGGCGGCGACCCCGACAACCGGCGGCTGATGCCGTGGAACGACGCCGCGCTGAGCGACGCGCAGCGGGCGCTGCGCGCCAAGGTGCGAGCGCTGGCGCGCCTGCGCGGCAGCCACCCCGCGCTCGGCCGCGGCTTCAAAAAAACGGTCGCGGTCGACCAGGACACCTGGGTCTACCAGGTCGGTGGCTGCGGACCGGAGCAGATCGTCACCGTCGCCATCAACCGCGGCGACAGCAGCCGCAGCGTCAACCTCCCGGCGGGCAGCTACACCGATCTGATCGGCGGCGGCGACGTCGACGGCGGCCCGGTCGACCTCGGCGCGCGCAGCTTTCTCGTGCTCGGACTGAGATAACTGCAATGCTCGCCGCAACCCAACCCGTCCGGCGGGGGGCCGGCACGAAGCTTTTTTCGTCGCATAGCGACGATAAAAAGATTTGCGCCGATCAGCGGGGCCCCGCCGAAAAATGACTCGATTGAGGAGCATGACGACCAGAAAACAATCCATTGCCGATCAGTTGGTTGCCGCCGCGCGCGATCTCTCGCTCACCATGACCGAGCTGCGCTTCGGCCCGCCGGTCA
Source organism: Deltaproteobacteria bacterium (assembly GCA_016934455.1). GTDB lineage: Bacteria > Myxococcota > JACRCW01 > JAFGSX01 > JAFGSX01 > JAFGSX01. The sequence continues at coordinate 10,553 of JAFGSX010000012.1, read as the reverse complement.
GCTTCGTCTACAACCCGCTCGACTACGCCTGGGCGCCGCACGAGCAGTACCTGCGGCGCTATGGCAACTCGCGCAAGCGGGTGGTCTTTTTGGGCATGAACCCGGGGCCGTTCGGCATGGCGCAGAACGGCGTGCCCTTCGGCGACGGCGGCATGGCGCGCGGCTGGCTCGCCATCGACGCGCCGATCGGCCGGCCCGGGCGCGAGCACCCGAAGCGGCCGATCGCGGGCTTCGACCTGGCGCGCGGCGAGGTGAGCGGACAGCGCCTGTGGGGCGCGGTGGCCGACCACTTCGGCGCCCCCGCGCGCTTCTTCGAAAAGCACTTTGTCGCCAACTACTGCCCGCTCTGCTTTCTCGAGCAGAGCGGCCGCAACCGCACGCCCGACAGGCTGGCCAGCGACGAGCGCGCCGCGCTGTACGCGGTGTGCGACCGGCACCTGCGGCGCGTGGTAGACGCGCTGCGACCCGAGTGGGTGATCGGCATCGGTCGCTTTGCCGAGCAGCGGGCGCGGGCGGCGCTCGACGGCGTCGAGGTCGAGATCGCCGGCGTGCTGCACCCCAGCCCGGCCAGCCCGGCCGCCAACCGGGGCTGGGCCGATACCGTGCGGCGGCAGCTCGCCGCGCTGGGGCTGTGTTCATAGCCGGCTCGTCTATTTGGCCGGCTCGTCCGTGAGCAGCGCGTTCTGCCTGCAACCGGCGCAGATCGGCTGGCCCAGGTAGCGCGTCACCGGCTGGCCGCGGCCGCAGTAATAGCACTTGACGTCGGCGGCAAAGACCTCGGCCGGTGGAGCGGGCTCCGGCGGTGGCTCCGGCGGTTTCGCCGGCTGCTCGATGACCACCACCGGCGGGCTCGGCTCTGGCAGTGCCTGCGGCACCTCGGCCGGCACCTCGGCCGGTAACTCAACCGAGGGCCTGGCCGGCGCCTCGCCGAGCTGGCGCAGGCGCATCATCCGCAGCTCGGCCACCACCCGCTCCAGCTTCTGGTTGGTCTGCTCGAGCGCCCGGTTCGTACGCCGGGCCGACCAGGCGATGCGGACGAGCAGATAGGTGACGAGGATCAGCAGCGTCGGAAACAGCAGCGCCAGCCCGATGTTGAAAAGACTCACGATCGATCTCCCGCCCCTCTACGCGCTGCCCTGATGGCCCGGATCGGCGCCGCAGCAGTGCTTGTACTTCTTGCCGCTGCCGCACGGGCAGGGCTGGTTGCGGCCCGGTCTGGCCGCGGCCTGCGCCGGCATCGGCGTACCAAAATAGCCGCGGCTGGCGGCCAGGATGCGGACCGAGATCTCGGGCGTCCACGCCGCGGGTGCAGCCCTGATCTGCTCCGCCGGCAGATAGAGATCCTCGGCCCGGGCCCGCGCCAGCCAGGGCAGGCATGCCGCCAGGTAGGGCACCTCGTCGAAACGCGCCAAAAACAGGCTCTGGTGGCGGCAGTAGGAGGCCAGGGCGATCTCGGGCGGCACGTCGTCCGGCTGCTGGTAGCGGTGGGGAGATCCGGGCGCCAGGTGCGCGCTCATCTTGCACCAGCGGATCGCGCCCGCGCGCTGCGCGACAAGCACTTGCTGCTCGCCGTGCTGCAGCACCTGCTCGACCGTCGCGGCCCCGGCCTCGATCAGCGCGTCGAGGTCCGCGGCCCGCGGCAGGTCGGCCGGCGCCGGCGGCCGCGCCAGCGCCCTCTTGACCCGACCCCGGAGCGGGCGATGGCGCAGCCCGATCGCCAGCAGGCACAGCATGCCGTAGAAGAGCTGCACCGGCGTGGCGGCGGCGGCGAACTGGCGCTCGTGAAAGGGCAGCGCCAGCTTGCCGGACTTGGCGGTGGCCCAGACCGCGCGCAGCGCCACCCCGGAGATCCCCTGGCTGAACGCGGCGTAGGTCAGACCGGCATGCGCGTCGGGAGCCTCGCGCGCCGCGCGCTCGAGCGCCTCGCGATCGTCGCACGAGATCAGCAGCGTCAGGTGGCCGAGCGCCCAGATCGCCTGCCAGTAGACGCGCAGAAGCTGCTGGTCCGAGGGCAGCGCGCCGCGGCGCGTGCGCCGCTCCAGCGTGCGCTGGGTCGAGGCCAAAAAGCTCACCAGGTCCGAGCAGGCCTGGTAGAGGTGGCGCGAGATGGCCGGCACCCAGATCGCGACCGCGGCAAACTCCTCGCGGCTGACGTCGGCGCCGCCGTGCAGCAGGCGATCGAGCAGCGCCTGGATGCCTCCCTGTTCGGCCATCACCTGCCGCGACCGCTCGAAGCGCGCCCTGAGGTCGGCGGCCTTGTCGACCAGCCCGGCCACGCGCTGCCGGCTGACGACCGGCAGATCGTGGCGCATGCCCTGGCCCAGACAGGTGACAAAATCGCCAGCGCGGGTGACCACGACCAGGGGCCCGCTCGGTTCCTCGTCGAGCGCCAGCGCGACTCGCTCCGCACCGTCCGGCAACCGGAGCTGGCCGAGCATAAAGCGGACCAGCGCGGGGTCGCGGTAGAGGGTGAGCGCGAAGTCCACTTCGGGGCCGGACCTAACCCGCGACAGGCGCGCTAAAAAATGGTCGTCGTGCGCCATCGGCTTCCGCCCCACCCCGCTGCCATCGACAGCCGCAAGTCCGTTATCATTGACGGCGACGGAGCGCCACCGCGACCTGCTGCCCGCGCACCGGGGCGCTGACCGATCCCGCAGGCGCGTCTGCTTTTGCGCCGAGCCGCAGATGCCGGTATATGCTCTCGCCGTGAGCTGGCTCGCGAGCGGATGGCCAGCCAGGGGATCCATGAGCGAAATCCACCCGCTGATCCGCCGCGTCGATCCGACCGGCCTGCTCGACGAGCTGTGCGACGCCGTCTACTGCGTGGACCGCGCGCGCCGCATCATCTTCTGGAACCAGGCCGCCGAGGCGCTGTCCGGATTTGCCGCCGGCGAGGTGATGGGCGCCCGCTGCTCGGACAACGCGCTGGTCCACGTCGACGCCCAGGGCAAATCGCTGTGCCAGCACGGCTGCCCCCTGCAGCACACCCTGGGCGACGGCGAGAAGCGGCAGTCCGAGCTCTACCTGCGGCACAAGAGCGGCCATCGCGTCCCGGTGCTGGTGCGGGTGTCGCCGCTGCGCGATCTCGACGGCACGGTGGCCGGCGCCATCGAGGTCTTCAGCGACAACTCGACGCGCCATTTGCTCGGCGAGCGGATCACCACCCTCGAACGGCTGGCCATGCTGGACCAGCTCACCGAGCTGCCCAACCGGCGCTACCTCGAGATGAGCCTGGCGCTGCGCCACAACGAGCAGCAGCGCTACGGTTGGCCCTACGGCGTGCTGCTGGCCGACATCGATCACTTCAAGGCGATCAACGATCGCTTCGGCCACGAGCCGGGAGACCGGGCGCTGCGCATGGTGGCGCGCACCCTGCAATACGGCTCGCGCGCGTTCGACATGGTCGGCCGCTGGGGCGGCGAGGAATTTTTGGGCATCGTCTCCCACGTCGACAGCGGGCAACTGAGCGCGCTGGCCGAGCGTCTGCGAGCGCTGGTGCAGAGCGCCCGGATCGTGTCCGCTGCGGACTCGATCCAGGTCACGATCTCGATCGGTGCGGCCATGGCCGAGCCGGGCGAGGAGGTCGACCACCTGCTGCGGCGCGTCGACGCCAGGCTCTACCAGGCCAAGGCAAACGGCCGCAACCAGGTGGTGGCGTGACACCACCGGCCGGCCCCATCACGTGCTCGGCGGGAACTTGAGGCCGAGCACCCACCGCTCCCACCGCTTCTGGAACGCCGCCATGTCCTGCTCGCCGAGCACGCTCTGCAGCGCGTCGTAACAGCTCGGATCGGCCGCGCTGCCGGCGCGCGCCGCCTGATAATAGCGGACCAGCAACCCCTGCTCCTGCAGGTAGTAGAGCAGGTAGCGCGCCTGCGCGTAGTTGGTGCCCGGATCCGCGCCGTAGAACTGCGCCTCGCTGGTGGCGGTCAGCGCGCGGAACGACGGCAGCGAGCGACCTCGGATCGCCTGCTGCAGCCCGGCCAGCCGCCAGTTGGTGAGGCCGCGGATGTGGCCGTCGTCGTCGGCCGACTGCTCGTACAGCGAGCCGAGCCCCTCGTTCAACCAGGCCGGGCAGCGCTCGAAGTTGGCAGCCATGAACGGGTGCACGATCTCGTGCACCAGCGTGCCGCCGCCGGTGGCGATGTTCATGATCAGCGCGCGGTGCTGTTCCGAGTAGTAGCCGTAGGGCGTGCCCGGCCGATCGTTGAAGAGCGACCGGGTGTGTTTGCGGTAGCTGGCGTCGTCCCGGAACAGCCAGATGTCGAGGATCTCCTCCGGGTCCCGCTCGAAGTAGTCGCGCTTGAGCCTCTGGACCGCCCAGCGCACGGTGTGGGCGGCGCGCTGTTCGACCGTCGCCGGCGCCTCGTCGCCGATCACCGCGAAGGGCGGCTCGACGACCACGGTAAAGCCGGCCGGCAGCTTCTCGCGCAGCCGCCGCACGTGCTGCGCGTAGTCGGCGGGCGACCGCCCGGGCGCCAGCGCGGGCGGCGCGACGCGCAGCGCCTGCAGCCGGATCCGGATCAGCATCGACTCGCCGGCGCCGCTGGTCAGCGGCCACAGATCGAAGAAGCGCTGCCGCTCCAGCCGCCGGTAGGCGCCGTCGGCCGCGGCCGGCTCGTGGAAGATCACCTCGTCACCGGCCTGGTCATAGCCCAGCACCAGCCTGAAGTGCTCGGGTGAGGCACGGCCTGGCCCGTAGTGCATGCAGACGATCGAGGGGACCTGGTCGGCCAGGTCGGCCAGCAGCGCGCGCCACTGCGCATCGCGCAGCGCCGGCAGCTCGCGGTCGGGCGAGCGATGCCAGACGTCGCCGACGGCGAAGCCGATGCGCTCGAGCGCGCGGACCAGCTCGGGCGTGTGGGCACCGCGGCCGAGGGCCGGATCGACGCCGGTCAAGACAAAAACCTCTTCCTGGGAATAGGGGTGCCCCAGCGCCCGCAGGGCCATGGCGGCGCAGGCCTCGCCGCAGAAATCGGGGCGCTGCTCGAGGTGCGGTACGCCCCGGATCAGCAGCGGCCGCGCCGCATCGCCGGCCCAGGCGACCGCCTCCGGCGCACAGCCCGCGCATTGCATCACCGCCGCCCCCAGCGCCAGCCAGCGCAGCATCGCCATCGATCCTCACCCGGCGCGCTCCGGCGCCAGACAGCTATCAACGGTCAGCGCCGCCAATCGATCTGGAGCCGGTCTCGGGGGCGACTCCGGTTGACCGGCCGACGCAATGCCGCTATCTCTTGCACAGGGCGGGGGAGAGCGAAGCGACAGATCGCAGTGGAGACAACGACCGCGGAGGCGTGCGACGGGGGAGGCAATGCACATCGATAACCAGGTCGACCTGGGACCTCAACCAGAGCGGCACAAGCAGCGGCGCGATCAGAGGCGCGATCAGAGGCGCGATCAAACCGAGCAGCTCCTGAACAGCGTGCTCGAGTTTATGCCCCACGCCACCTTAGTGGTCGACGACGCGGGCGTCGTGATCGGCTGGAACCGGGCGATGGAACAGCTCACCGGCGTCCCGGCCGCTCAGATCGTCGGCCGCGGCGACCGCGAGTACGCGCTGCCCTTCTACGGCGAGCGGCGGCCGCTGCTGGTCGACTTTGTCATGGGCGCGGAGCAGCAACCCGAGAGCGTCTACCCGTCGCTGCGGCGCGTGGGCGAGGCGCTCGAGGCCGAGAGCTTCGTGCCGGCGCTGCGCGGCGGCAGCCAGATGTGGGCGTGCGCCAGCCCGCTGCGCGGCGAGCGCGGTGACATGATCGGCGGCATCGAGGTGATGCGCGAGGAAACCGAGGCCAAGGATATCCGGCTGCTCCAGACCAGGATCGCGCTGCGCGAGGCCGAGATCCGGCTGCGCACCGCCTTCGAGAGCCTGCCGTTCGACATGTGGATCGTCGACAACGATCACCGCATCGCGCTGCAGAATGCCTTGGCCCGAAACACCTGGGGCGACCTGCTCGGCCGGCGGTTCGAGGATTGCGAGATCGATCCCGCGATCCGGGCGCGCGCGATCGAGTACAACAGCCGGGCGCTGGCCGGCGAGCAGGTGGCCGGCGAGCTCACAGCGCACATCGGCGACGAGGAGCGCTCCATATTCTCCATCGTCTGCCCGATCCTCGACGGTGCCGAGATCCGCGGCGCGCTCGGTGTCAACATCGACATCACCGACCGCAAGCGGGCCGAGACCAAGCTGCAGCAGACGCGGGCGCAGATCGAGGCCACGCTCAACGCGCTGCCCGACCTGCTGTTCGAGATCGATGCGGATGGGGTGATCCACGACTACCGCGCGCCGCAGCCCGATCTGCTCTACGCGCCGCCCAGCGTATTTTTGTGCCGGCGCATGCAGGACGTGCTGCCGGCCGATCCGGGGCGCGTGATCACCCGCGTCATCGCCGACGCCGCGGCCGGCCGGACGCCGGCCAAGGGCACCTACTGGCTCGACCTGCCGATCGGCCGCCACTGGTTCGAGATCTCGGTCGCTCCCAAGAACGACCCGAGCGGCCAGCGCCGGTTCATCGCCCTGGCGCGCGACGTCACCGCGGCCAAGCAGGCCGAGGAGCGGCTGCGCCAGGTCAACCTGGAGCTGGAGCAGCGCGTGGCCGAACGCACGACCCAGCTCGAGGCCACCAACCGCGACCTCGAGTCGTTCGTCTACTCGGTGTCGCACGATCTGCGCACGCCGCTGCACCACATCGACGGCTTCAGCCAGGTGCTGCTCGAGGACTATCGCGAAAAGCTGGACGCCGACGGCCGGCGCTACCTGGAGCGGGTGCGCGGCGGAGTGGCGCGCATGACCGACCTGATCGAGGACCTGCTCAAGCTGTCGCGCATCGGCCGCAGCAAGGTGGTGCCCGAGCAGGTCGACCTGAGCGAGCTGGCGCGGTCGGTCGCGGCCGAGCTGCTGCATTCCGATCGGGAGCGGCAGCTCGAGCTGATCGTCGCGCCCGGGCTCACCGCCCGCGGTGACGCGCGGCTGCTGCGGGTGATGCTGCAGAACCTGCTGGACAACGCCTTCAAGTTCACCGGCCGGCGCGAGCGGGCGCGCGTCGAGTTCGGCGCGATGCCGAAGAGCGGGCCGGACGCGGAGCCGGTCTACTTCGTGCGGGACAACGGCGCCGGCTTCGATCCGGCACAGGGGGAACAGTGCTTCGTGGCGTTCCAGCGGCTGCACGGCAGCGATGAGTTCCCGGGCACGGGCATCGGGCTGGCCACGGTCCAGCGCATCATCGCCCTGCATCACGGCCGGATCTGGGTCGAGACCGAGCCTGACGCCGGCGCCACCTTCTTCTTCACGATCGGCGGCTGACCGATGGCGACCCCGCTGCGCGTGCTGCTGGTCGAGGACTCGGACGACGACGCCTTTCTGCTGATGCGCGAGCTCAGGCGCGGCGACTACGAGCCGGTCATCACGCGGGTCGCCGATGCCGCGGAGATGCGCGCGGCGCTGGCCGGACCCCCGTTCGACGTCATCCTGGCCGACTACCACATGCCCAGGTTCGACGGCCAGGGCGCGCTCGAGCTGGCGCTCGAGATGGCGCCCGACACGCCCCTGATCGTGATCTCGGCCACCATCGGCGAGGAGACCGCGGTCGCCATGGTCAAGGCCGGCGCCCAGGACTACGTGATGAAGGGCAAGCTCCACCTGCTGGTGCCGGCGATCGAGCGCGCCCGCAGCGAGTGCGAAAAGCGGCTCGATCGCCAGCGCGCCGAGCAGGCTCTGCGCGAGAGCGAGGAGAAGTTTCGCTCCCTGATCGAGAACGCGCTCGACGTCATCACGGTCGCCGATCTGCACAGCAATGTCGTCTACGAGAGCCCCTCGGTCGAGCGGGTGTTCGGCTACCAGCCCGAGGAATTGATCGGCACGGCCGGCTTCGACCGGATCCACCCCGACGACCTGCGGCGGGTGCAAGAGATGTGGGCCGAGGTGGTGGCGCACCCGGGCGAGACGCAACGGGTCGAGTGCCGCGAGCGCCACAAGGACGGGAGCTGGCGCACCATCGAGGCGCTCGGCCGCCTCATAGCCGGCCCGCGCGACCAGCCGCTGTTCGTCGTCAACGCCCGCGACATCACCGAGCGGCGGCAGGCCGAACAGGCGCTGCGCGAGAGCGAGCAGCGGCTGCGCAGCATCACCGACAACATGCTCGACATGATCTCGGCGACCGACGTCGAGGGCCGCTTCACCTACATCAGCCCGTCCACGACCAAGGTGCTCGGGTATGCCCCCGAGGAACTGATCGGGCACGACTACCTGGAGCAAGTGCACCCCGAGGAGCAGGCGCGCGTGCTCGAGGCCTCGATGCAGGCGATCGCGGCCAAGGCGCATGGCAAGCTCGAGTACCGCTTTCGCCACGCCGACGGCCGCTACCTGTGGCTCGAGTCGGTCGGCAAAGTCATGGTCAGCGCTTCAGGCGACGCGGTGGGAGCGGTTTTCGGCAGCCGCGACGTCACCGACCGCCACCAGGCCGAGCAGGCGCTGCGCGAGCGCGAGGAGTTCTACCGCTCGCTGATCGTCAACACGCTCGACCTGATCGCCGAGTTCCGGCTGGACGGCAGCATGGCCTACCTGTCGCCGTCGGTCGAGCGCGTGCTCGGCTACCAGCCCGAGGATCTGCTCGACGGGGAAAAGGCCTTTCAGGTGATCCACGCTGACGACCGGGAGCACATCATATCGGATTTCATGCTGAGCCCGCCGCACGAGGCGGGCGGCCGCCGCTACGAGCTGCGCCTGCAACACAGGGACGGCGGCTGGCGCTGGATCGAGGCGCTGGTGCGCCTCGTGCCGCAGTCGGACCGCGATCCGCGCATCGTGGTCAACGCCCGCGACATCACCGAGCGCAAGCAGACCGAGCAGACGGTCAGGCAGACGCGCGAGTACCTGGAGCAGATCATCGACGCCATCAGCCTGCCGGTCTTTGTCAAGGACCGGCGGCACCGGTTTGTCCTGGTCAACGACGCCCTGGTCGAGTTCACCGGCGTCTCGCGCGAGCGCTGGATCGGCGCCAGCGACGCCGATTTCTTCCCGCCCGAGCAGGTGGCGGTCTATCGCGAAAAGGATCTGCAGGTCCTTGCCACCGGCCAGCCCAGCAGCAACGAAGAAGAGATTACGGTCGCGGACGGCCGCGTTCTCATGATCGCCACCACGAAGTCGCGCCTGATCGATGCCGGCGGCGAGCCCTTCATCGTCGGAGTCTTCTACGACGTCTCGGCGCAGCGGCAGGTCGAGCAGGCGGCCCGCTCGAACGCTACTGCGTCGACCTGACGGCCGCGCCCGTTTGAAAAACGCGATCGGCGCGATCAGCTCGCCGCGCCCCCGGCGCCGGCCGCCGGCTCCTGCTTCTCGAGCCAGCGGTTGAACAGCCACATCGCAAAGGCCGACGCAAAGCCGATGGCCATCAGGATGATCCAGCCGAGCGCGTTGCGGGTCGGATCGAGCTGCATCAGCCCATCCGGCCGGATGACCGCGTCCCGGGCCATGATCTCGTTGAAGATGAAGGCGCCCACCGGGCCGCCGGTGAGCGAGCCGATGGCGAGCGGCAGGTTGGCGTAGCCGAGAAACAGCCCCTCCTGGCCCTTGGGCGCCAGCGCGCCGATGTACTCGTACATGCGGGCCGAGGTGAACAGCTCGCCAAACGCGATCAGGGCCACGGTCAGGATCACGAACATCGAGCCGATCGGCAGCCAGTTGGCGGCGATCGCCTGCACGCCGCCGGCGGCGAAGATGGGCGTCACGTTGATCAGCATCGAGACGCCGATGATGACGGTGCCGACCACGATCGAGCGGATCGCCTTCATCTTGCCGAAGAGCTGCGTCACCAGGAGCTGGAAGCAGACGATGACGAAGGGGTTGGCCGCGGTGTACAGCTCCATCGCCGGGCTGGGCTCGATCACGCGCTTGGTGTAGAGCGGCAGCACGTTGTAGACCTGGTTGTAGAGAAAGAAGAAGCCGCTCATGACGACGAGAAAGAGCGTGAAGCGCAGGTTCTTGAGCACCAGCACCATGTCGATGAAGATGCGCCCGAGCGAGCGCCGCGGCCGGTCGGGCGCGTCCGCCGCCCTGGCCGGCTCGCGGTAGAAGAAGAAGACGGCGAAGAAGGCGGCGACCGAGGCGCCCGCCGCGACCGCGAAGATGTACGACAGGCTGTCGCCGGTCTCCTGGCGTGTGCTGATGCTGATCAGCCCGCCGATCGCGGCCCCGGCGCCGACCACCACCGCCATGAAGGGCAGGGTCATGCGCCCGCCGCGGCCACCCTCCTTGGCCTCGACCGCGCGGTTGACCAGGTAGATCAGGACGGCCGCCGCGATGCCGCACACCACCACCGCCAGCAGGACCGTGGTGATCGTGTAGCCGCGGCGCACGATGTAGGCGGTGCCGCGTCCGAACAGGGAGCCGATGTTGATCACCATATAGAAGATGGCAAAGCCCAGCGTGGCGCGGACGCCGGCGGTCTTCTGCACGGTGCCGGAGATGCACGGCTTGATGATCGAGCCGCCGGCGCCGATCAGTAGGATCGACAGCGCCACGGCGACGACCAGCGGCGTGGAGGCGGTGAACTCCTTGC
>JAFGSX010000075.1 GCA_016934455.1 Deltaproteobacteria bacterium | reverse complement strand
TCCGCTCGGCCGGGTCGCTGGCCGCGGCCACCAGCCGGTCGACCGCCGCCGCCAGCCGCGCGCTGACCGAGCCGGCGCTCGGATCCTGCAGCGCGGCCTCGAGCAGCCGCTGCGCCGCCGGCCGCTCGCACAACCGCCGGTGCGAATGGCGCTGAAACGGAATACCCGAGCGCGCCAGCGCCTCGACCAGCGCGTCGGCCTGGGCCTCGATCCGGTACAGCACGGCGAAGTCGCCAAAGGTGAGCTCGCCGCCCGCGCTGCCGTCGCTGCGGCCGCTGTCGAGCGAGAAGAAGCTGTGGCCGCCCAGCATCTCCTCCAGGCATTGCACCACGTACTCGGCTTCGGCGCGCTCGCTCGCCGCGGCGTGGATCTCGATGCGGCCGGCGCAGTCGCGCTGCGCCGCGATCGTAGGCGCGGCGTCGGGGCGGCCGGCGATGACCTGGCCGGCTGCGCTCAGCAGGCGTCGCGCGTGGCGGTAGCTGCGCTGCAGCCGGACCGTGCGCGCGCCCGGAAAGTCGTCGGCGAATCTGTCGAACAGCGTGACGTCGGCGCCGCGAAAGCCGTAGATCGCCTGGTCCGGATCGCCGATCGCGCACACGTCGCCGCCGGGCGCAGCCAGAAGCTGGACCAGCCGTAGCTGCAGCGGATCGATGTCCTGGTATTCGTCGATCGCGAGGTGGCGGTACCGCTCGCGATAGCGCTCGCGCAACGCGCTGTCGCGCTCGAGCAGCTCGACCGGCAGCAATAGCAGATCGTCGAAGTCGACCTGCCGCTCCGCGCGCAGCTCGCGCAGGTAATCCGACGCCAGCGGCGCCACCTCGGCCTCGGCCGTCGCTCGATCGCGCCGGTAGGCGCTGATCCGCTCGCGCGCGCGTTCGGCCTGCGCCGGCGCCACGCCCAGCCGCTCGATCAGCAGCCGCCGCTGCGCGGCCGGGTCTGCCACCCGGAGATCGGCGTCGAGCCCGGCCGCGGCGTGCTGCTCGCGCAGCAGCGACAACCCCAGGCTGTGAAAGGTGTGCACCGCGATGCGCGGCGCCCGATCCGGCACCAGTTGCGCCAGCCGCTCGCCCAGCTCGGCCGCAGCGCGTCGGGTGAAGGTGATGGCGAGGCAGGACTCGAGGGCGGCGCCGCCGGCGGTCACCAGGTGCGCCAGCCGATGGGTCAGGGTGCGCGTCTTGCCGCTGCCCGGGCCGGCCACGATCAGGAGCGGGCCGCCCCGGTGCTCGGCCGCGGCGCGCTGCTCGGGATCGAGGCCGGCCAGCAGCGGCGACCCCGGATCGAGCTGCCCGCGCCCCGCTGCCGACGTCGGCTCGGTGACGGCCGCGTCCTCGGGCTCCGGGCTGTCCGCCGCGACCGGGGCGCGCCGTCGCCGCGGCCGCGCTCGCGGCACGGCGTCGTCCAGCGCGAACAGCAGGCCGCCCCGCCGCTCGGTCGCCAGCTCGTTCGGCTCGAAGAGCCGGATCGCGCCGTACTCGCCGTCGTAGCCGGCCTCGCGCAGCACCTGGCCGCGGCGCATGCGAGCGAGCGCCTCGGCCAGCAGCGGCGAGGCGACGCGCGCGACCTGGTCGAGGGCGACCTGCTCCAGCACCAGCAGCTCGGGGCCGAGGCGATCGATTGCGCGACGATAGAGCTGCCCGACGCGCTGGCTGCCGGCGCCGACGCCCTCGATTTCCGCCAGCACCTCGCCCAGCGGGATCAGCGACCGGTACGGCGCGCGGCCCTGCGCCGAGACGCCATCTGGTCGATCGGCCAGCGACTCGACCCGGTGCAACACGCCGACCGTGACCGGCTTGCCGCAGACCGGGCAGCGGCCGTCGAGGCGCCGGGTCTCGGCCGGCTCCAGCCGCGTGCCGCAGGCGCGGTGACCGTCGAGGTGGTACTTGCCCTCCTCGGGGAAGAACTCGACCGTGCCGCCGTAGTCGGCGCCGCTGGCCAGCGCCTGCCGCATCGCGAAGTAGTCGCGCGCGCACTCGAAGACGCAGCACTCGCGGCCCAGTTTTTGGGGCGAGTGGGCGTCGGAGCTGGAGATCAGGCGATAGCGATCCAGCGCCGACAGCCGCCAGTTCATGGGCGGGTCCGACGAGAGTCCGGTCTCGACCGCCGCGATGTGGTCGGCCAGGTCGCGGTAGCACTCGGCGATCGAATCGAAGCCCGACTTGGAGCCGAGCGCCGAGAACCAGGGGGTCCAGATGTGGGCCGGGATCAGCAGCGCGTCCGGGCTCGCCGCGAGCACGATCTCGAGCAGGTCGCGCGAGTCGAGCCCCAGGATCGGACGGCCGTCCGAGTGCAGGTTGCCGATGCGGCTGAGCGGGTCGACCAGGCGCTGCGCGGCCTCCAGGTCGGGCATGCAGATCAGATGGTGGACCTTGCGCGTGCGCTGGTCGCGCTTGTAGATGGTCGAGATCTCGACCGTCAGCATGAACCGAGTCGGTTGGTCGCAATCCGCCGTCGGGGCGTCGGTCGGCTCGAGCCCGGGCCGCAGCCGAAAGAGGCCCGGCTCGGCGGGCACCAGCTTGTCAGCGATCTCCTGGCGCCAGGCCGGGTGCGTGAAGTCGCCGGTGCCGACCACGGCGATGCCCTTGCGGCGCGCCCACAGCGCGAGGTGCTCGAGGTCGCAGTCGCGGCTGGTCGCGCGCGAGTACTTGGAGTGCACGTGCAGATCGGCGTAAAAGCGCACGGTCGTCCCCGCTGTCGGCGCATTGTCGGGAGCGGCCCGGCCTCTGTCAATCGCGCGGCGCACGCTCTCTCCGGGTGGCCGCGGCCGATCGCGTTGACAGCGCGGGGCACGCAGTGCAGGCTGCGGCCGCCATGTCGCGCCACCTCAAGATCCTGATCGCGCTGGTCGGCGGCGCGCTCTGCGGCGTCGCGCTCAACCTGGCCCTCGCCGGCAGCCCGGCGGGCGGGCGCGCGCTCGACTGGAGCGTCGGCCACATCTTCGAGCCGGCCGGCAGGATGTGGCTCAGCGCGCTGATCATGGTGGTCATCCCGCTCATCGTCTCGAGCCTGGCGCTGGGCGTGGCCGGCCTCGGCAGCTTTGGCCGGCTCGGCCGCATCGGCGCGGTCGCGCTGGCCAGCTTTCTCTCGCTGACCGCGCTGTCGACGGCGCTCGGCCTGACCATGATGAACGCGTTTGCCCCGGGCCGCAGCCTCGACCCGGCGATCAAGCAGCGCCTGCTCGAGACCTACCGCGGCCAGGTCGACGGCGCGTTCGGGCTGTCGGGCGACATCTTCAGCGTCGACCTGCTGGTCAAGATCGTGCCCCGCAACCCGGTACGGGCGGCGGCCGACGGCGACATGCTGGCGGTGATCTTCTGCGCGCTGATGATCGGCGTGGCGCTGATGCTGGTGCCCCGGGACAAGGCCGAGCCGGTGAGCAGGCTGCTCGACAGCATCGGCAGCATCACCGTCGCCATCATCGACCTGGTGATGAAGGCGGCGCCGATCGGAGTCTTCTGCCTGGTCTTCAGCGTCACCGCGCGCTTCGGCTACGAGCTGCTGTTCAACCTGTTCAAGTACGTCGCCGTGGTGGTGGCCGGCCTGCTGCTGTTCCAGACCGTCGGCTACGCGCTGTTGCTCAGGTTGGTCGCCGGTTTTAGCCCGCGCCTCTTCTTTCGCCAGGCGCAGCTTGCCCTGCTGACCGCGTTCTCGACCTCGTCGAGCAGCGCCACGCTGCCGACCACCCTGCGCGTGGCCGAGGAGAACCTCGGGCTGCCGCGCGAGATCGCCGGCTTCGTGCTGCCGCTCGGCGCCACCATGAACATGAACGGCACCGCCCTCT
>JAFGSX010000011.1 GCA_016934455.1 Deltaproteobacteria bacterium | reverse complement strand
GCAGATCGCGCGCCAACCACCCACCGATCCGGGAGCGCGGGCCCGGGCGCTCGGCATCGCCGCCGAGCTGGCCACCGCCGCCAGCAAGGTCGAGAGTCGGCGCCAGTACGCCGAGCAGCTTCTGGCGACGCTGGCGACGCTGCAGGCACCGTCGACAGCACCCTCGACAGCACCCTCGACAGCGCCGTGATCCACCGATCGCTCTTGTATTTGCCGCTCAGAAATACGAACCTGTGCCCCCGCTGAGTCAAGCAGCCGAGGAGAGACCGCGATGACCGAGGCATTCGACTACCCGGCCGGCTACCGCACACGCCGCTTTCAGAACTGGATGATCGTCGGCCTGCTCTACTCGTTCTTCTACATGACGCGCTACAACTTCACCGCGCTCGGCCCCACGTTGATGGACGCCTTTGGCTGGACCAAGGTCGATCTCTCCTACCTCGAAACCTCGATGCCGTTCATCTACGGCGCCTCGGTGGTCCTCAACGCCATGATCGCGGACCGCCTGGGCGGCCGTAAGGCATTTCTCATCGGCGCGGTCGGCGTGGTGGTGATGAACTTCGTCTTTGGCGCCTTCCACTGGGTGGTGCTCGAGGCCCCGGTGATGGAAGGCATCGGCCACGACCGGACCATAGTCAAGGCCGCGGTCCTCGCCGGCGGCATCGATTCGCACCAGCTTGCCCTGATCATGTCCGCGGTCTGGGCCTGCAACGCCTATTTCCAGTCGTTCGGCGCCCTCTCCATCGTCAAGATCAACGCCCAGTGGTTTCACATCCGCGAGCGCGGCACCTTCGGCGCCATCTTCGGCGTGCTGATCCGGTTCGGGCTGGTGCTCGGCTTCTCCGGCGCCCCGCTGATCGCGAAGTGGCTGCCCTGGCACCACGCGTTCTGGATCCCGGCCGTATGCGTGGCGGTGCTGGCCGTGCTGGTGCTGTTCTTCGTCCGCGAGCGGCCGCAGGACGCGGGCTATCCGGACTTTGACACCGGCGACGCCCAGATCGGCGAGCCCGATCAGAAGGTGCGCGTCCGCGACGTGCTGTACAAGATCTTCACCAGCCGCACCATGTGGATGATCGCGCTGGCCTCGGTGATGATCGGTTTTGTCCGGCGCAGCGTGGTCGACTCGTGGTGGCCGGTCTACCTGAAGGAGAACTTCGCCGACAACGCGGCGGTCCTGCAGCAGGCCATAGCCTGGGGCATCGCGGTCTGCGGTATCATCGGCGGCTTCGTGCTCGGCCCGCTGTCGGACAAGGTCTTTCAGAGCCGGCGCGCGCCGGTGGTGGTCATCGGCTTTGCCGGCATGGCCGTCATACTCGTGATGTTCTACGTCTCGGACGCGATCGGTCTCGGCGGCTGGGCGGCCTTTGTCTGCCTCTCGCTGCTGTCGTTCTTCGTCAACGGAGCGCACGGCCTGATCGGCGGCGCGGCATCGATGGACTTTGGCGGTAAAAAGGGCGCGGCCACCGCCGCCGGTCTGTTCGATGGCGCGCAGTATTTCTTCGCCGCGCCTTTCACCGGGCTGCTGGTCGGCTGGATCACGCAGCATTACGGCTGGCAGACGTGGAAGCTGTGGCCGATCCCGTTTGCGATCATCGGCGCCATCATCATGGCCTCGCTCTGGAACGCCACCCCGCGCGGCAAGGGCGGCGGTCACTGAGCGCGCGCCCGCAGCCAGCGGTGCAGATCGATCGCGCCACCGATCAACCACGCCAGCGCCACCAGCAGCAGCGGCCACGCTGCCGGTTCCCACACACCGGCTGCGTCGAAGCGGTCGATCACCTCGTAGCTGAAGGGCAAGGCAACGATCCAGCCGACCATCCAGGCGCGAGGCCAGAGCGCAGTCAACGGCACCAGCGCCGTCAGATACCAGGGATAGACCACCGGTGAAAAGACCAGCGGCGCGGCTGCCGTCAGCAGGAGGGCGGGCTCGAGCCGACGCGTCTGCCGGGCGCGAACGGCGATCAGCGCCAGCGCGGCGATGAACAGCACAACCAGTGACACGCGGCTCCAGGTGCCCCCCAGTCCCGCCGCCAGCGCCGCGAAGAGCGGCGAGCCGAACTGGCACTTGCCGAAGAGACTGTCGAGCCCACCCCATGGCTGCAACCCGAGCATCAGCGCGCCGCCATAGCCGACGAGGACGACCAGGGCGGCGCCGCCACCGCTCCTGACCAGCGATCGGCGGCCGCCGATCACCACCGCGGGCAGCAGCGCCAACGCCGGCCAGAGCTTGACCAGCGCGCCCGCTCCGAGCGCCAGACCGGCCAGCAGATCGCGCTGCCGACGCCACCCGCACAGCGCGGCCAGCAGCGCCAGCGCCGCCATCGCGTCGACGTGACCGCCGACCTGCGACTCGACGATGAGCAACGGTGAGAGCGCGACCCACGGCAGATGGTGGCGCCGCGCGCTCCGGTGCAGCAGCTTGTCGCTGACCAGCAGCACTCCGATCGAGCTCAGGGTCGCCAGCGCGCGCCACAGCCACGGTGCCAGGGCCGGCCCGGATCGGGCGCACAGCGCGAACAGGGCGACGGCGCCCGGCGGATAGACCGCCGCGATCTGCCGGTTGTCGACGACCGCTGGCCAGGTGAGATAGAGGGCCGCGGCCGATTCGGGTGTCAGGCGGTAAGGATCGAGACCGACCGTCACCAGATAGCCGTCCCAGAGGTAGCGCGCCACGTCGTGCGAGAGAAATGCGGGAGTCGCGAACAGGACCAGCCGCGAGACGATACCTGACCACAGCGGCCAGCGCAGATCGCGCTGCGGGGCGCGCCGGGCCGCGTACCAAGAGACAAACATCATCGCGGTCAACAGCAGATGGACCGCCAGATATCGCACACCGCGCGTACCGGCAGGTGCAGCGGCGACAACATAAAGAGCGAGACAGGCGACCGGAAACAGCGCGCACTGCGCGCGCAGCAGATAACTCGCCCTTCTATCGTTCGCAGCAGACAAGATAGTAAGAGTCAGAGTGACATAAATATTTTTAGCCCGATCTGTTTTTATTACTAGTAATAAGTAACTTGTGTTATATGCATGCTGTTTGAGTCACTCACACCAGGAGACCATTTCATGTTTGACAAGGCAGCCAAGGCAATCACCGGCGCGATCGAGGATCTCAGGGGCGAGCTCGCCAAGATCAATTCCCAGATCGCGCAACTCGAGGACGCGCGCCGCGCGCTGGTCGGCGGCAGCCGCAGCACCGCCAAGGCGGTTCGGCGCGCGCTGCGCAAGAGCGGCGCGCGCAAGGTCATCAAGGCCAAGCGCGGTCGCGGCGGCATGAGCGCGGCCGCGCGCAAGGCGCAGTCGCTCCGGATGAAGAAGTACTGGGCCGCCCGCCGCAAGGGCAAGCCCGGCGCGGCCAAGAAGGTGGTCAAGGCCGCGGGCAAGGCAAAGCGCCAGCTCTCACCCGATGCGCGCAAGGCGCTGTCGGCGCGCATGAAGGCAAAGTGGGCGGCCTATCGCGCGCAGAAGCCCTCACAATAGCAATCTCCCGCGGTTACTCCAGCAATTCGAATCTATCTCGGCCGGTGCAGCAGACCGGACATATCCAGTAATCTGGTCACTCTGCATACAGCGCGAGCAGCGCAATCAGCCGCCAAGAGTGAAATATCTGGCCTGCGGATGGTGCGCGATGAATGCAGAGGTCGTCTGCTCGGGCACCATCTGACCACTTTCGGTGAGCGTGACACCGATCCGCTCGGGCCTGAGTATCTCGAACAACTTCTGATTCTCGTCCAGGTCCGGGCAAGCCGGATAACCGAACGAGTAACGCGAGCCGCGATATCGTTGCTGGGCGAGATCCCCGGCGCTGGCGCCGTCGTCTCCGGCGATGCCGAGTTCCACCCGCACGCGCTGGTGCCAGTGCTCGGCCAGCGCCTCCGCCGCCTCGACCCCCAATCCATGCAGCAACAGATAGTCATGGTACCGGTGGTCGAGATAGAGCTGCCGCTCCCGCTCTCCCAGGCGCGGCCCGACGGTGACTACCTGCAGCGCGATGACATCGGGAGCGGTATCCAGATCGCTGACAAAGAAGTCCGCGATGCAGCGGTGCGGCGGCTTGCGCTGCCTCGGAAAATCCAGACGCGACCACTCATCGCTGGTACCCGGGCGATATATGACAAGCTGGTCGCCCTGGCTGCGGCATGGATAGTAACCGTAGACCACGCGCGGCTCGATCAGGTGATCGGCCGCGCACCGCTGCCACAGCTCTTCGAGCTGCGGCACCACCTGCTGGCGGAGCTGGGCCTGGTGTGCTTCCTCGCTCAACCTTCCGCGGCGATAACCCCAGCGGCTGCGGATGATGACTTCGATATCGAGCAGGCGAAAGACGTCGCCGAGCGCGATGTCGTCGACGATACGGTCGCCCCAGAATGGCGGTGTCGGAATCGCCACCGGCCGCAGCGTCGGTGCGAGCGTATCGCCAGCCGCCGGTCCCACGGGGATCCGCGGCCGGGACCAGCGCCTAACGCGTGCGGCCAGCACCGCGTCCTCCAGCGTGCCGGCCGCGAGCTGTTCCAGCGCCTGCAGCCCGGCAAAGGCGTCGGCGCAGTAGACCACCGGCGCGCCGTAGACGGAGGCGCAGTGCTCGTCGACGAAACCGGCGGTCAGCGCCGCCCCGCCCAGCAGCACCGGAAGGCGCAGGCCGCGGCGCTCCATCTCCTGCAGGTACTCGCGCATCACCACCGTCGACTTGACGAGCAGACCGCTGAGGCCGATGGCGTCGGCGCCGACCTCCTGCGCCTTGGCCAGCACGCTCCCGATGTCGCAGTTGATGCCCAGGTTGCAGACCCGGTAGCCGTTGTTGGCGACGATGATGTCGACCAGGTTCTTACCCACGTCGTGGACGTCTCCTCGCACCGTGGCCAGCACCAGCGTGATCGGAGCCTCCCGCGCGCCGCGCTCGAGGTGCGGCCCCAGATGGTCAACCGCGGCCTTCATCACCTCAGCCGCCTGCAGCACGAACGGTAGCTGCATCTGACCGGTGGAGAACAGCTCGCCGACCCGCTTCATCGCCGGCACCAGCAGCCGGTCGATGATCTCGAGCGCCGCGCTGCGCGCAAGCTGCTGATCGAGCAGCTCGGTCAGGCCGGCCCGGCTGCCGTCGACGACGCAGGCCTGGATGCGCTCCTCGAGCGAGGTGGCGGAGACCGCTGCGGCCGGCCGCGGCTGTCTGCCGCGCGCCGCGAAGTTATCGATGTAGCGGCGCAGCGGATCATCGCCCCGGTTGTCGATCAAGTCCTGTGCCAGCTCCTGATCGGCGGGCGCGATCTGGTACAGCGGTACGATGCGCTCGCTGTTGACGATCGCCAGGTCGAGGCCGACCTGCACCGCCCGGGCGAGGAACACCGAGTTGAGCACGTCGCGCGCGGCCGGGTCGAGCCCGAACGAGATGTTGGAGACGCCGAGCAGCGTCATGACGCCGGGCAGCTCCTGCTTGATCCGGCGCACCGCCTGCAGCGTGTTGCGGCCGGCGTCGCGCAGCGCCGGATCGCCGCTGGCCAGGGTCAAGGTCAGGGCATCGAGGACCAGGTCCTGCGGCCGCAGGCCACAGCGCTCGACCGCCAGCGCGAGCAGGCGATGCGCCACCGCCAGCTTGCGCTCGACGTCGAGCGCCATGCCCTGCTCGTCGATGGTCAGCGCCACCAGCGCCGCGCCGTGGCGCCTGGCCAGGCGACAGACAGCGAGCGCGCGCTCCTCGCCCCCCTCCAGATTGACCGAGTTGATCAGCGGCCGCCCGCCGTAGCGCTCGAGCGCGATCTGGATCGCGCCCAGATCGGTCGAGTCGATCACCAGGGGCAGGGTCACCTGGCGCGCGATGCGCTCGACCGCGCTGGCCATATCGCGTTGCTCGTCCCGGCCGGCGATGGCGACGCACAGGTCGACCGCGTGCGCCCGCGCCTCCTGGCCGCGCGCCACCGCCACCGCCCCTTCCCAGTCCTCGGCCAGCAGCCGCTGCTTGAACTCGCGGCTGCCGTTGGCGTTGGCGCGTTCACCGACCAGAAAGGGCGGCGGGTTCTGGCGCAGCGGCTGGGCCCGGAACAGACTGGCCAGCGCCGGCTCCGCCGAGGGTGAGAGCGGTGCGCGCGACACCCGGCGCACCGCCTGCGCCAGCGCCGCGATGTGAGCCGGCGTGGTGCCGCAACAGCCGCCGACGATCGAGACCCCCTCCTCGGCGACGAAACGGGCGAGCGCGGCAGCGAATGGCTCGGCGGCCAGCGGATAGCTCACCGCGCCGTCGACGTGGACCGGCATGCCGGCATTGGGCTGCACCAGCACCGGTCCCCCGAACTGCGCGCAGAGCTGGTGCAGGTGAGGCTGCATCGGCTCGGGCCCGGTCGAGCAATTGATGCCGAGCGCGGCGACCGCGAAGGGCTCGACGATGGCGAGCACGGCGCCGATCTCGGTGCCGACCAGCAGCGCGCCGTTGGGCTCGACCGTGACCGACACCGCGATCGGGAGATCGCGGCCGGCGGCGGCCAGCGCGTCGCGCGCGGCCAGCAGCGCGGCCTTGAGCTGCAGCGGATCCTGCACCGTCTCGATCAGCAGCAGGTCGACGCCGCCCGCCACCAGGCCGGTCACCTGCGCCAGGTACGAGGCGTGCAGCGCCGCGAACCCGACCTGCCCCAGCGACGCCAGCTTGGTGCCCGGCCCGATGGATCCGGCGACGAATCGCGGTGGTCCCGCGCCGCGGCTGGCCACGGCCCGGCGCGCGATCGCCGCCGCCGCGCGGTTGATCTCCTCGATCCGGTCGGCCAGGCCGTACTCGACGAGCGCGCTGGCGTTGGCGCCAAAGGTGTTGGTCTCGACCACGTCGGCCCCGGCGTCCAGGTAGGCCTCGTGAATGCGCTGGATCGCTTCCGGGGCGATCAGGTTGAGCCACTCGTGACAACCCTCGCGGCCTCGCCACGAGGACGGCGGCAGCGCCAGCGCCTGGATCTGGGTACCCACGGCACCGTCGAACACCACCACCCCTTGCCGCAGCCGGTCGCGAAAATCCATCCACCCACCTCTCCGCGGAAGCATACGCCGTCGTGGCACCAGGTGACGAGCGCTGATCTGCACCGCGGCCGGCTTTCGCGCTATGGTAGGTCGCCGCCGAAGCGGTCGGGAGGTCACCGTGCGCAAAGCCAAGATCGTCGCCACGCTCGGGCCAGCCAGCAGCAGCGCCGACCGGATCGGCCAGCTCGTCGCCGCCGGGCTCGACGTCGCCCGACTCAACTTCTCGCACGGCACGCACGACGACCACGCCGCGCTGTTCCAGCGCGTGCGCGCGGCGGCGGCCGAAGCCGGCCGCCACGTGGCGGTGCTGGCCGATCTGTGCGGGCCCAAGCTGAGGCTCGGTCAGGTGCGCGAGGGCGGGGTGACGCTCGAGCGCGGCCATCGTCTCGAGATCGCGGTCGGCGCCGACCCCGGCTTCGTCGGCGACGCGCAGCGAGTCGGTTGCAGCTACGAGCCGCTGTCGCGCGACCTGCGGCCGGGGGACCGGTTGCTCGTCGACGACGGCCGGATCGAGCTGCGGGCGATCGAGCCCCGGCCCGACGCGCTGGTGTGCGAGGTGGTGGTCGGCGGGCAGCTCACCAGCAAAAAGGGGCTCAACCTGCCGGGCGCCAGGCTGTCGGCCCCGGCGCTGACCGCCAAGGATCTCGATGACCTGCGCTTCGCGGCGGCGCTCGGGGTCGACTACTTCGCGCTCTCATTCGTGCGCCGCGCCGCCGACGTGGCGCAGGCCAAGGCCGCCGCCGGCGACATCCCGGTGATCGCCAAGATCGAGAAACCGGAGGCGCTGGTAGACCTGGACGCGATCCTCGACGTCGCCGACGGCATCATGGTGGCGCGCGGCGACCTGGGCGTCGAGGCGGGCCAGGAGAAGGTGCCGCTGCTCCAGAAGCGGCTCATCGTCGCCACCAACCGCCGCGGCAAGGCGGTGATCACCGCCACCCAGATGCTCGAGTCGATGACGCACAGCCCGACGCCGACGCGGGCCGAGGTCTCGGACGTCGCCAACGCGATCCTCGACGGCACCGACGCGGTGATGCTCTCGGGCGAGACCGCGGCGGGCGACTACCCGGTCGAGGCGCTGCGCCAGATGGACGCCATCATCCGCGAGGTCGAATCGAGCGAGCTCTACGCATCGCTGGCGCCGCCGCAGCTCGAGACCGAGGCCTCCTTCTCGACCGCGGTCGCCGACGCCGCGGTGCGCGCCGCAAGCGACATGGAGCTGGCCGCGATCGCGGTCTACTCGGAGACCGGCCACTCGGCCAGCGTGGTCAGCGAGTTCAGGCCGCGCGCGGCGATCGTCGCCCTGTCGCGCCACCCGCGCGTGCTCAACCGGCTGGCCCTGCACTGGGGCGTGCTGCCGCTGCAAAGCGCTTGGGTCGACAGCGTCGACGGCCTGGTGGCACAGGCCGAGCAGCTTTTGCTGCAGCGCCAGCTCGTGCGGCCGGGCCAGAACATCGCGATCACGTTCGGGATGGAGCGGGGCTCGTTCTCGCGCACCGACACGCTCAAGTTGCGAAGCGTCGGCGGGGCAGTGTAAGTATCCGCGGCAGGAGGATGGCGTGATCCAGACCACCGAGATCACGGCGCTAGATCAGGCGTGGCGCGCCGATCCTGACGGTGGCTACGCGACGCTGGTCGCGCTGGGCAGCGAGCACCTGCGCGCCGGCAACGCGGCCGAGGCCTGCGCCTGCCTCGAGCGGGCGCTGGTACAGCGTCCCGACGACGCCAACGTCCAGAACCTGCTCGGCCTGTCGTACTTCAAGGCCAACGATCTCGATCGCGCGCTGCAGCTATTCGAGAAGCTGGTGGCGCGGTTTCCCGACGAGAACGCCATCTCGCTCAACCTGGCGCTGGTGCAGCTCAAGGCCGGCAAGGTCGAGACGGCGCGCGACCGGTTGCTCGCCATCGTCAGCCGCGATCCCCGCCACGCGCGCGCCCAGAACTACCTGGGCCTGGTCTACGAGCAGCTCCGGGAGTGGCGGACGGCGGCGCGCGCCTACGCGCAGGGCGGCAACCACAAGGCCGCCGAGGAGATGCTGCGGCGGCACGGCGGGCGCGTGGCGGGGGAGACCAATAAGCGCGGAGCCGCACCCGATGGAGAGCCGGCCGGTCCCGAGCCGACCTCGACCGACGAGAATCCGGCGCTGGCGGCGGTCGCCGCCGTGGCCGCTGCCGAGACCGCCGCGGCCGCCGCCCAGACCGCGATCGCGCCGACCATGATCAGCTCGGACATTCCGCGCAACGCCGATGCGCCCACCGCCGCGGTCGTCGACCTGGGATCGGTCGCCCCGCTCGAGTCGACGGCACAGGTCAACCTGCTCGACGGCATGGTGCTGGTGCGCATCGACGGGCAAGCGCTGCTGCGGGCCGACCGCTGGGTCGGCCGCTTCGGCGACCTGACCTCGCAGCCCGCCTTCAGGCGGCAGCGGGGAACCGAGACCGGCGAGCCGCTCGGCGGCAACCAGCCGATCCTGGCGGTGCAGGGGACCGGCACCGCGCTGATGCGCATCGACGAGCACAGCGCGGTCACCGCCGCTCTCGACGGCGAGCTGTTCGTGGTCGAGCCGAGGCTGCTGGCGCTGCTCGGCGTCTGCCGCCACGAGACCGGCCAGCTCACCATGCCCGACGGCGCTTTGCTCTCGCTGCTGCGGGTCCGCGGCCAGGGCCAACTGGTGATGACCGCGGACCGCCGGCCGGCCCGGCTGCGCATCGCGCTCGGCGTGCCGGCTCTGGTGCTGGCCTCGTCGCTGCTGGCCTTTGCCGGCAAGGTGCTGCCGCGGGTGGCTCCGCCCGGCCCGCGCAGCGCGGCCTCGCCACCGATGCTGCAGCTTCTGGGCGAGGGCGAGGCCTGGGTCGACGGCGGTTCGCAGCTTCCGTTCGAGATGCCGCCGGGCGACGCGCCGAAGTAGCAGGGCAACGGGTACCGCTCGTCTCAGATTCACTCGATGGGCAACAAGCGCCTTTTACCATCCGGCGCTTTTTTGGGGATGACCGTTTTGGGTTTTTTGCCGGGCTTTCTCGCCTGCGGCGGCAGGCCAGCGTCGGGGACCGGCGCCGGCAGCGTCGCCGCCGGGGCGGAGTCCACCGGCGAGGCGTCAGCCGGTATCGGCGGCGTGGTCACCGGGACTGCGGCGTCGGCGACCGGCGTCGGCTGGCTGGTTGTCTCTCCGTCGCGCAGCGACAGCGCGATCGCGAGCAGCCCGCCGAGCGCGATCGCGACCGCGAGCAACAACAGCGGCCAGCGCCGTCGGCCCGGCGCCGGCAGTGACTCCGTCGGACTCGTGGAGCTCTCGACCCGCGGCAGATCGGGCCGAGAGACGGGCAGCAGCGGCTCCGTCCTCGCCAGTGCCCGCTCGAACGACAGCGCGGGCATGGTCGCGCGGTCGGTCTCGGGATCGAGCAGAGCCAGCAGCTCGCGCTTGAACTCGGTCGCGCTGGCCGGCCGCTGCTCGCGCTTCTTTGCCAGCGCGCGCGCCAGCAACCGATCGACGGCCGGTGGAAACACCAGCTCGGGCACCACCTGGTCCAGGCGCGGCACCGGATCGGTGACGTGCTTGAGCATCAGCGCATTGTCGGTGTCGGCCTTGAACAGGCGCTGGCGGGTCAGCATCTCGAACAGCATCACGCCCAGCGAGTAGAGATCGCTGCGCAGGTCGATGATCTCACCGAGCACCTGCTCGGGACTCATGTAATAAGGAGTGCCCGAGATGGTGCCGGTCGCGGTGAGCGCCTTCTCGCCGTCGGCGCGCGCCACCTTGGCCAGGCCAAAGTCGAGCACCTTGACGAAATCGGGGTTGCCGTGCTGGGGCACCAGCACCACGTTGCCCAGCTTGAGGTCGCGGTGCACGATCCCCTTCTCGTGCGCCTCGGCCAGCGCATCGCAGATCTGGATCGCGATGTGCACGGCGCGCACGAGCGGCAGCGGCGCCTGCTCCTTGACCACCCGGGTCAGCGGCTCGCCGCGCAGGTACTCCATCACGATGTAGAGCAGCCCCTGCTCGGTCTGGCCAAAATCGTAGACCGTGATGCAGTTGGCGTGGCTGAGCCGGCTGACCGCGCGCGCCTCCTGGTAGAAGCGGGCGATCGACGTCGGGTCGGCGGCGTATTCCGGCAGCAGCACCTTGATCGCGACCTCGCGGTCCATCGAACGCTGGCGGGCGAGGTAGACCGCGCCGCGGCCGCCCTTGCCGAGCAGCTCCCTGATCTCGAACTTGCCGTCGATCTCGACGCCGACCAGCGACTGCTCGATCACGCGCACCAGGCGCGCGCCGCAGGTCGGACAGCAGTCTCCGTCCTGATCGACCATCTTCTCGCAATAGGGACAGAGGCGCTGCATCGGCCTTGCTCGCGACGGCACGCGACGAGTCGGTGACAGGCAAGGCTTTCACGCGCGAGTCGAGACCGTCAAGCTGGTTGCTGCGCCGCCGCCGTCGCCAGCGCGGTTCGAGCCTTGACCCGGGCCGGACGCCAGTGCTACGCAGCGGGCATCTTGTCTGGACGTGGCCTGGCTCTGAACGAGAGGAGGAGATCCATGGCTTGTTACCGGCTGTCAGCGATCGCGATCGCCAGCGCCGTGCTGTTGGCGCTGCTCGGGTGCCCACCCAGCAAGGGTACCCAGGATGGAGCGGCCTCCGGCAAGCCGGCAGCCTCCGGCGCGCCGATCGCAGAGGTCAACGGCGTGGCCATCGCGCGCACCGACTTCGAACGGCAGCTCGATCGCACGCGCGACCGCTTTCGCCAGGCCAACCGCGACATCCCGCCGGCTCTCGAGACCCGGCTCAAGGAGAACATCCTGCGGCGCCTGGTCGAGGACGAGCTGATCGTGCAGAAGGCCAAGGCCGAGCAGGTCACCCTGGCTGACGAGGAATTCGAGGCGCGCTTCGCCGACCATCGCAAGCGCTTCGGCAGCGACCAGGCCTACCAGGATTTTCTCAAGCGCACCAACCAGTCCGAGCAGGAGCTGCGCAGCGAGCTGAAGAAGACCCTGCTGCGCGAACGGCTGTACGCCAAGCTGATCCCGGACTCCGACCCGGCCGAGACCGACGCCAAGGCCTACTACGAGAAGAACCTGCAGCGCTACGTCGACCCCGAGCAGATCAAGGCCTCGCACATCCTGCTCAAGTACCAGGAGTCCGACCCCGATCCGGTCAAGCAGGAGAAGATCGCCAAGTGCAAGAAGCTGACGGCCGAGGCCAAAAAGGGCGGCGACTTCGCCAAGCTGGCGAGCGAACACAGCGACGGGCCGACCGCTTCGCGCGGCGGCGACCTGGGCTTCTTCCCGCGCGGCCGCATGGTCAAGCAATTCGAGGACGCCGCGTTCGCGGCCAAGCCGGGCTCCGTGGTCGGCCCGATCGAGACGCCGTTCGGTTGCCACGTGGTCAAGGTGTTCGAAAAAAAGGAACGCCGCCAGCGGCCATTCGAGGAGGCCAAACCGTCGGTGCTGGCGACGCTGAAGGCGATCCAGAAGGGTGAGGCCACCCGCAATCTGCTGGCCGAGATGCGGCGCAACGCGCAGGTCAAGGTGCTCGAGCCCGGCCTCAGCTACCAGATCCCGACCGAACCCGCGCCCAGCTCGACGCCGGCCCTGCCCCAGGGCGCCGCCATTCCGGTCACGCCACCGCCCAGCGCGCCGGCACTGGCCGCGCAGCCCAGCCCGCCCGCTCCGCCCCGGGCCATCCCCCTGGCGCCGCCCCCGGGCGCGCCGGTGGCCCCGCCGCCCGCGGCGTCCCAGCCCGTCCCGTAGAGATCGCGACGCCTACTCGGTGCGCGAGAGCTCCGCCAGGAACTCGTCCTTGGTGATGTAGTTCTTGCGCGCCAGCACGCGCATCATGGCCCAGAATTTCTTCTCCAGCGCGTCGATGCGCTCGATGTCGATCTGCGATATCGCTGCGGCGGCGGCCGCTCCGGCCCGCCCGATGCGGCGCGCCGCCTCGATCTCGGCCAGCGCCGTGCGATCGGTCACCTCGTCGCGCAGCGCGACCACTTTTTGCGCTTCACCGGTCGGCGCCAGTTGGATCATCTCCTCCTCGCCGCCCTTGCGCACCACGGTCATGGTCTCGTGAGCGCCCTGGTCGAGCTTGAACTGCAGCGGCGCGATCTGCACCCGCTCGCCGCGGTAATAGCGCCGGATCGCCTGACCGATGCTCGAGATCTGCGCCAGCACCGGCCGCACCGTGCAACTGGTGGTGAACTCGATCTCCTCGATGGCGGCCACGTTGAGGGGGTCGCTCATGGCGACCACCAGGATCTTGCGGCCCTTTTCGACCGTGAGGTTGACCGGAATGACGTCGTGCGCCTCGCAGACGCTCACGTGCAGCATGCGCAGCGCTTCCTTGTCGATGGTGACCGCGGCCAGGTCGATCATCGGGATGCTGAGGCTCTCGGACAGGACCTTGGTCAGCACGCCCTCGGAGATGAACCCCTTGGCGACCATGGCGACGCCCAGGCGGTGGCCCCATTGGCGCTGGTAGGCGAGCGCCGAGTTGAGCTGGTCCTGATCGATGGCCCCCCGCTCGAGAAGCACTTCTCCCAATCTTTTTCGGGTCATGTCTGTCCCACGGCAGTTGCTGGGGCATAGATCAACCCGCCCGCGCCCGGCCGTCAAGAAGGACCTCTCGGACTTGACAGGCGGCTGTCGAGAAACTAGGAACGGGCGAGCATTGCTGCGGCAGGCAGTGCAGCCAGCGGTGCAGGGAGCAGCGCATGACCGACAGCACGGGCAATGGCGTCGCCGCCAGCCTCTTCACGCGCCACCTCGACGAGTTGGAAGAACTGCAGAGCGGCGCCTCGAGCTTCGAGGAGACCCCGGTCTACGCCGACGACGAGATGACCGGCGAGCCCAGCCTCGAGTGGCGGCGCCAGTTGCTCGAGGAGGCGCAGACGCGCATCAAACAGGCCAAGACCAGACCGCTCGACCCGGCCAAGGTGTACGAGGCGGGCACGCTGCTGTTCGACGCCGAGCACGGCCAGTTCGCGCGCGTCAAGACCTCGGTGGCTGGCTACCTGGTGGTCGAGTTCGTGCGCGGTGGCGAGCACGAGTACGGTCACGATCCGTCGCCGGCGACCGCGGGTGGCCGCCGGGGCGAAGGCGGCGACCGGGCGCGCGGCGGCAAGTCGCGCAACGTCAAGGCCAAGACCGGGTCCAGCGCCAAGCGCGCCGACATCGACGACATCAACCGCTACATCCGCGACAACTACAAGGCCCACTCCAACCGCGAGCTGGCGCGCCGCACCGGCCTGAGCGAGCACACCATTCGCAGAAAACTGGGCGAGTGGGGACTAAAACGAGAAAAAGCGTGATGCTCCGCAGCGGCGGTCAGCCCGCCTGACTGCGTTGCTCACTGCGGTGCCTGCTCACAGACTGGAAAGTCTGCTGCGCTGGCTCCTCGCTCGCGCCTTGTCAGTTCGGGCTTCCGCTCGCTGCTCGTATGAGCTGCATTCGTCTCAGTGACTCGCCGAAAACCACCGGCCGGTCCTGCCGCCGCCGAGCGAAGCGGGCGCCCACCAGCACCAGCGCCCCAGCAGCTTCATCGTGCTCGGCACCAGCACCGCGCGCACGATGGTGGCGTCGATGAAGACGGCCAGCGCCATGCCGACGCCCAGGCTCTTGACCGTGATGATGACGCTGGTGGCAAAGGCCGCCACCACCAGCACGAACAGCAGCGCCGCGGTCGTGATCGGCTGGCCGGTGCGCGCCAGGCCGAGCGCGATCGCCTCGTCGTTGCTGGCGCCCTTGTCGCGCTCCTCGGCCACCCGCGCCAGCAGGAACACCTCGTAGTCCATCGACAGCCCGAACACCGTGCAGAACATCAAGATCGGCTGCAGCGCCTCGGAGACGCCGAGCGACTCGTATTGCAACAACCAGGTCAACCGGCCGTCCTGGAAGATCCAGACGATGGCGCCGAACGAGGCCGACAGCGACAGGACGTTCATGACGATCGCCTTCAGCGGCAGCACGAGCGAGCCGAAGGCGAGAAACAGCACGACGATCATGGCGACGCTGATGAACAGCAGCATCCAGGGCGTGCGGTCAGCCACGCATAGCTGCAGGTCGAGCAGGTTGGCGGAGACGCCGCCGACCTCCATGCGCATGCCAACGGGCAGCGGCAGCTTGCGCAGACGGCGCACCGTGTCCATGCCGCGCGGATCGGGCGAGTCGTAGGCCGAGATGGTCATAAAGCGCATCACGTTGCCGCGCACGAAGATGCCCGCGCTCTGCGCGAACGACGGGTCGCTGCGCAGCTTCTGGATGGCGACGATGAAGTCGGCCCGCGACATGCCGGCCGGCGTGCGCGAGAAGATGTCGATCACGCGCGCCACGCCCTCGGTCCCGGCGATCGCGTCCGAAAAGGCTCCCAGCTTGTCCAGGTTCTCGGCGCCGAGAGCCTCGCCCTCGGTGTAGACCAGGATCTCGTGCGGAGAAATGATGTTGGGGATGAACTCGCGGTTGATCAGCTCGATGGTGGTGCGCACCTCGGAGCCGGGCGGCAACACGCGGTGGTCGGGCACCGAGCCGGCAAAGCGCAAGAACGGGATCGCCAGCGTCAGCAGGCCCAGCGTGATGACGACGATCACCGCGATCGGGCGCCGCATCACGCCCTTGGCAAAACGGTACCAGCCGGTCCGCTCGACGTTGGCGCTCGACGCGGCGCGAAAGCCGAACGGGATGCGCAGCGCGTCGATGCGCGGGCCGAGCAGCACCAGCAGCGCCGGCAGGAAGGTGAGCGCGATGGCGAGCGTGCCTAACAGCACGACGATGGCGCCGATGCCGCTGGTGCGGACGATCGCCTGCGGGAAGACCAGCAGGCCGCCCAGGCTGCACATCACGACGACCGCCGAGAAGGCCACCGCCCGACCGGCGGTGGTCACGGTCGTTATCGCCGCCTCGACCGGGCTGTGGTCGCGCAGCTCCTCGCGCATGCGAGTCACCAGCAGCAGCGAGTAGTCGATCGACAACCCGAGGCCCATGATGGTGACGACGTTGATCGAAATGGCGTTGACCGAGGTGAACAGCGCCAGCAGGACCAGCACCGCCATCGAGAACAGGCAGGCGATGCCGCCGATCAGCACCGGCAGCGCCGCGGCGGCAACGCTGCCGAAGACGGTCACCAGCGCCACCAGGGTGAGCGGAAGCGCGATCGCCTCGCCGCGGATCAGGTCGCGCTTGACCGTCGAGAGCACCGCCTGGTTGAGCGGCACGTAGCCGCCAAAATCCATCTTCAGCGGCGGCGCCAACAGGTCTTGCCGCAACTGCGCCAGCGCCGCGATCTTCTCGTGGTCGTCGCCCTTGAGCCGGGCCAGCACCAGGGTGCGCGTGCGATCCTTGGACACCAGCTCCGAGGCCGCGGTCTCGTAGAACGACGTCACGCCGATCACGCTCGGATTGGCGGTGGCGCGCGCGACCGCGCTCTCGACGGCGACCATCATCTCTGGATCGTCGACCGTGCCGCCCTCGGGTGCCGTGTAGACCACCGCGATGTCGGTCGGCCCGGCGTCCAGGTTGGCGACCAGGTGGTCGTTGACGTGCCAGCTCTCGCGGCCCGGGTCCTCGAAGCCGCCGGTGCGAAAGCGCTGCGGCACGAACAGCAGCACCGCCACCATCAGCGCGAACAGCGTCAGGCAGAGCGCCAGGATCGTCCGCGGCCTGTGCGCACAGATCTCAGCCCAGCGACGAATCATGAGCTTCCCGCGCCCCGGCTCTGTCAATGGTCTGTCGGCCAGACCCTCTGCCGTCGAGAAAACCTCGCCGGCATTCACCCAAGCAGCGACCTCTCTCCCCTTCTCTCATCGGCGGGTGGCTAGGCTTCCTGGCCGCGCAGGCCGTGGCGCTTGAGCATCGCCTGCAGGTGCGTGCGGTTGATGCCGCTCTTCTTGGCCGCCTGGCTGACGTTGCCGTTGGTGCTGGCGAGCAGCGCGCCCAGATAGCGGCGCTCGAAGGCCGAGGTCAACCGCTCCTTGGCCAGCTTGTACGGCACCTCGGTGTCGACCTCGTCGACGCTGATCTGGGCCATCGACTGCGCGCGCAGCGCGTCCGCCTCGGGCAGGTAGACCGCGCGCGCGACCGCGTTGCGCAGCTCGCGCACGTTGCCCGGCCACGGCCGCCGGCAGAGCGCGGCGCTCACGCTCGGGTTGAGCGTCGGCGCCGGCCCCTCGCCGGCCAGCTCCTGCAGAAAACGATCGATCAGCAGCGGGATGTCCTCGCGCCGGTCGCGCAGCGGCGGGATGTGCACCCGCACCACCGCCAGCCGGTAGAACAGATCCTCGCGGAAGCGCTTGGCCTCGACCTCGCGCTCGAGGTCGCGGTTGGTGGCGGCGATCACGCGCACGTCGACCGGCCGGATCCTGTTGTCGCCCAGCCGCCGCACCTCCTTTTGCTCGAGCACGCGCAGCAGCTTGGGCTGCAGGTCGAGCGGCAGCTCGCCGATCTCGTCGATGAAGACGGTGCCGCCCTGCCCGGTCTCGAACACGCCGGCGCGATCGCTGGCGGCGCTGGTGAAGGCGCCGCGGACGTGGCCGAACAGCTCGCTCTCGACCAGGCCGGGCGCCACTGCGCCGCAGTCGAAGACCACGAACGGCGCCGCCGCGCGCCTGCTGGCGGCGTGGATGGCGCGCGCCGCCAGGTCCTTGCCGGTGCCCGACTCGCCCTCGAGCACCACGCTGGCCTCGGTCGGGCCGATGCGCTCGAGCAGGGCGAAGAGCTGGCGCATCGCGGCCGACTGGCCGATCATCTCGCCAAACTGGATGTTGGGGCTGAGCACCACATCGAAGCCCTCGGCCAGCCGCTCGACGCGCAGCGTGGTCTGGCCGACGCGCATGACGTCGTCATGGCGCAGATAGGCGGACTCGATGCGGTGGTCTCCCAGGAAGGTGCCGTTGAGGCTGCCCAGGTCGCGCACCGACAGCCCCTTCTCATCCTGCGAGATGCGGGCGTGAAAACGAGACACGGTCTCGTCGTTGAGCCGCATCTCGTTGGACGGATGGGTGCCGATCCCGATGTTCTGCTTGTCGAAGGTGTAGCTCAACCCGGTGCCCGGCCCCTCGAGCACGCCGATCCGCACCCGGTGCAGGGTCAGGCCGAGCGACAGCTTGGCGATCTTGAGCGGGGCCGTGAATTCTCGCTCGTACGGCATGTGGCGTCTCCTAACCCTTCGCCCAGCACGAGTCAACGACGACATCGACCGCCGGCGGCACGTCCGGCAGAATCTCGGCCTCGGCCTCCTCCATCGCCTGGCGCACCAGCGGCGCCACCGCCTGGCCGTCTCCGCACTCGACCACGATCTCGTCGTGCACGCAGTTGACGATGGCCGCGTCGGGCGCGCACTGCCGGAGCCGCTGGTGCAGGCGCGCCATGGCGAGCTTGGTGATGTCGGCGCTGGTGCCCTGGATCGGCATGTTCTTGGCGACCCGTCCGATGCGGCCCTGCGCGTCGGGCGCGGCCAGGTCCTCGCGCGGGAACCAGAGCCGGCGGCCGGTGAGCGTGCGGCTGCAGCCCTCGGCCAGCGCGCGCCGCACGCTTTCGTCGAGGTGGCGCTTGACGCCCGGATAGCGCTGGAAGTACCGGTCGAGCAACCGCTCGGCCTCGTCCTGGGGGCAGCCGACCTGGGCCGCCAGCCCCGCCGCGCCCATGCCGTAGACCAGGCCGAAGTTGATCGCCTTGGCGCGGCCGCGCAGCTCGGCGTTCTCGGTCTTGCTCACCGGCGCCCCGAACATGTCGCTGGCAACGATCGCGTGCAGATCCTCGCCGCGCCGAAGCGCCTCGAGAAAGGTGCGGTCACCCGAGGCCTGCGCCAGGATGCGCAGCTCGCAGGCGCCGTAGTCGGCGGTCACGAGCTGGCGGCCGGCGCCGGCGCGGATGCAGGCGCGAAACGCCGAGTCCTTGGGGATGTTCTGCAGGTTGGGGTCGGAGCACGAGACGCGGCCGGTGGAGGCCCCGATCTGCCTGAAGTGGGCGTGGATGCGGCCGTCGCGCGGATGCACGAACGAGAGAAATCCCGCGCCGTAAGTGCTGACCACCTTGGCCGCCTCGCGGTAGGCCACGATCGCAGGCCCGACGCGGTGCTCGATCCCGAGCAGCACGTGGCGCGCGGTGCTCTCGACCTGGATGCCGAGCCGCGCCAGGTGGTCGCGCAGCTCGGCGTCCGACTCGTAGTTGATGCTGACGCCGCGAAACAGATCGAGATCGGCCACCGGCCTGAAGATCTCGTCCAGCGAGGCCCGCGCCCGCTGCCGCTCGCGCTCGGCCTGGTCGGTCAGATCGCGCCAGGCGACGACGTCGACCGGCAACCCGGCCTGCTCCATCGCGGCGAAGGCGTTGAGCGCGGTGGCCTCGATCGCCGCCACCTCGCTCAAACGCTCGCGCGTCAGGTGCTGCACCTGGCGCATGAAGATCTGGTAGGTGGCCAGCAGATCGCGGCGGCAGTACTCGAGCTGCGCCCCGCTGAAGGCGCCCTCGCGCTGGCCGATGAACGAGCTGCGCTCGGACTTGTCGAGCGCGACACCGAGCTCGCGCCGGGTCAAATCGGCCAGCGACAGCCCGCCGCGCTCGCGGCCGTTGTCGAGCAACTGCTGGTTGATCATGGTATCGACCGGGCTCCGCACCGTCAGGCCGAGGCCGAGCAGAAACCGCAGATCGAAACGGGCGTGGTGCATGACCACGACCGGCACCGCGGCGAGCACCGGGCCGAGATGCTGCTGCAGCGCCGCAACCGGCAGCCGCCGCGCGTCGACCAGCCAGGTGCGGTGGCCATCGGTGACGCCGATGATCAGGGTGACGTCGGTCAGCGGATCGAGCCCGCTGGTCTCGAGATCGACCGCCAGCACCGGCGCGCGCGACATCTGCGCCGCAACCGTCGCCAGCGTCCCGGCATCATCGACCAGCATCGGGTTCCGCCTCCGCGCCGACTATCGACGCGCCGAACAGGGCAGCCCGGGCCAGCCGCTCGCGCACCGGCTGGTAGCGTCGATCGTCGCCCGGAACGAAGCCGTTGGCGAGGCGCAACGGCCCCAGCACGCGCCGTCCGCGCGGCGAGCGGGTATCGATCGAGAGCAGCGCCGCCTGCAGGGCCCGCGCCTGACTGTCGTTGAGCGCCGGGCCGGCCGCCATGGCGTCGTAGGGCACGCGGCCGGTCTTGGCCACGATCCTGAAGGGCGATCCGAGCCCGGCGCGGCCCGAGTTGACCAGCGCCGCCGAAAAAGTGGCGCCGGCATCGACCTCGCCGCTGGCGACCGCGCGCAGCAGCTCGTCGTGGTTGCCCAGGAAGTGGATGCTCGAAAAGAAGCTCTGCGGATCGCCGTAGCGGTCCCAGAGGTAGACCAGCGGGAACAAATAGCCGGAGGCTGACGATCGATCGACAAAGCCGAAGCTGTGGCCGCGCAGATCGTCGGCGCGCATGATGTCGCTCTCGGCGCGCGCCACTATGTAGCCGGCGTAGTCGGCGCCGCCCTCGGCGATCATCGATGCCACCAGGCGCAGCTCGGGGAATGCCGCCTTGGCCTCGACCCAGGCCAGCGGCGAGAACTGGCCAACCGCGATCTCGCGGCGGGCGACCCGTTCGCCCAGATTCGCGTAGCTGTCGGCCACCACCAGCTCGACCCGGGTGCCGAGAATCCGCCCCAGCTCGTCGCACAGCGGCTGGTGACCGCGCTCGAGGCGTTCGCGATCGAGCACCGGCGTGATGCCGTACTTCACCCGCTCGGGCCAGCGCACGTCGAGCCACGACGATGACCAGACCGCCGCGTCGACACCCCGATCGGAACCGGCAGCGCCGGGCGGCGATGCGGGACAGAATGCGGGACAGGCCCCGACCAGCGCCAGCCAGAGGGCAGTCGCCGGGCCGGACGCTCGCCTCGCCAGCCGCGCGTTCACGCCGGCACCTCGGTGGCGGTGACGCAGTTGCGACCCGCGTGCTTGGATCGGTACAGCGCCTGGTCGGCGGCGTAGATCAGATCGCCGGGCGTGCGGCCGTCGGCCGGATAAAAGGCGATTCCGACGCTGATGGTGACGGCGCCCAGCGGCTGCTGCTCGCGATTGGCAAACGGATGCGCCGCGATCAGGCCGCGCAGCTTCTCGGCCGTGGCGGTGCCGGCGCGGCGGTCGGAGTCGACCAGCAGCGCGATGAACTCCTCGCCGCCGTAGCGCGCGACGACGTCGTTCTGGCGCAGGTTCTCCCCGAACAGCCGGCCCAGCTCGCGCAGCAGGATGTCGCCCGCCGGGTGGCCGAAGCTGTCGTTGTAGTGCTTGAAGTGATCGACGTCGATCATCAGCAGCGCGAACTGGTGGTCCGCGCGCTCGGCGCGCTTGACCTCGCGCGACAGCATCTCCTGGAAGTAGCGGTGGTTGAACATCCCGGTCAGGCCGTCGGTGACGGCCAGTTGCTCGAGCTGGACGTTGGCCGCGGTCAACCGGCGATTGGTCTGACTGAGCTTGAGGTTGGCGTCGGCGAGCTGCGACGTGCGCTCGGCCACGGTGCGCTCGAGCTCGTCCGTGTGGCGATCGATGGTCGCGGCCATCTCGTCGAAAACTCGGCCGAGCTCGCCGATCTCGTCGCCGCGGTAGCGCGACACGCGCGCGCTGCGATCGCCGCCCGCGATCCGCCGCACCACGCCCGCCAGCCGCTGGATCGGCCCCACCACCAGCAGCCCCAGCAACACCATCAGCAGCGCGGCGACGCTCACGGTCGCCAGCGCGAAGAAGCCGATCAGCTCGAGCCGGCGGACCGCCAGCGCCCGCTCCAGCGGCTCGAGGGTCACCGCCGCCCGCAGCGTGCCCCAGCGCAGACCGCTGATCACGGGATAGGCGGCCAGCGCGCGGCCGCCGTCGAGCCGCCACAGCGGCCGCGGCGACTGCAGCGCCTGCCGGGTGAAGCCGTCGGTCAGCAGCTCGCCGAAGCGCTCGATCCGGCTGTCGGCCAGCACCCGTCCGGTGTGGTCGACCACCGTCACCTCGAGCAACCCCAGCCCCTGGCCGCGGCCGGCCAGGTTGGCGACCAGCGAGTCGAGCGTGTCCACGCGGTCGTTGGCGATGGCGGCCGCGCACGGGATGGCCAGCGCGTCGAGCGTGGCCTCGATCTCGGCGCGCAGCCGCTCGTGCAGCGTGGCCCGCTCGCGCGTCAGGGCCAGGGCGCCGTAGCCAAAACCGACCGCGGCCACCAGCAACGTGACCAGCAGCGTGGTGCGAATGCGCAGGCCGTTGAGCATGCCGTCCCGTCGTCCGTGAAATCGCCGCCGACTGTAGCAGAGCCGGCGCTCGCGATCACCGGCCGCGCGCCGCTTGCGTCGGCTGGATTCTCGGGTAGATCAGAGGGCCGTGTGCACCCTGATCCTCTCCCTGCAGACCACACCCGACGCGCCGCTGCTGGTCGCGGCCAATCGCGACGAGCGCCTCGACCGCCCGGCGCTGCCGCCGCGCATCAGCGGCAGCGGCGTCGCCGGGGTGCTGGCGCCGGTCGACCTCGAGGGCGGCGGCACCTGGCTCGGAGCCACCGGCCGCGGCCTGGTGGTCGGCGTGACCAATCGCTTCGGCCAGGCGCGCGATCCGGCGCGGCGCTCGCGCGGGCTGCTGGTGCGAGACCTGCTGGCGGCACCGGACGCCGAGACCGCGGCCGGCCGCGCCGCGGCGGAGGATCCCGCGCGCTACAACCCGTTTCACCTGGTGGTGGCGGACGCCGAGACGGCTTTTTTGGTCTGGCACGACGGTCAAGAGCTGGTCCGCGAAACGCTGACGGCCGGGGTTCACGTCGTCATCGAGCGCAGCCTGGGCGCGGCGCCGAGCCAGCGCGAGGGGTACGTGCGGGAGCGGGCGACCGCGCTGGCGCGCCGGCCGTTCGAGCTGGAGGCCTGGCACGAGCTGCTGGCTCACCATACCGAGCCGCCGTTCGAGAGCGTCTGCGTCCACCTCGACTCGCCTTCTTACGGCACCCGGTCGTCGACCGTCATCCGGGTCGACGAGTCCGGTCTGCGGTCCTTTCTGTTTGCCGACGGGCCGCCCTGCGCCGCCGGTTTCGTCGAACACGCTGGCGCACTGCTTGCAGAAGATGAGCACGGCGCGAAATCCGGGCCGTGAACGATCGGCTCGCGGGTATGCACTATAGGTTCGGGTGATAATCAATGAGCAAGAGGTCAGCACCGGAGCGATCCATCGTGAAACTCGGCGACCGCCCGCTCGCGAATCCAGACGTCGTGCTGCGCGAGGAGTACGACGACTGGGCGGTGCTGTTCGATCCCGAGACCGCCAACGCCGTCGGCATCAACCCGGTCGGCGTGTTCATCTGGCGGCTGCTCGACGGTCGCAACAGCGTCGAACAGATCGCCGCCCGGGTCGCCGACGGCTTCGACGAAGTGCCGGGATCGGCGCCGGAGGAGGTGCGGGCCTTTGTCGAGCGCCTGGCCGCCGGCGGCTTTGTCGGGTTCGCCGCGACCGGAGCCACCCCGTGAGCGATCAGCCAGCCAGCCCGGTGCCGAGCGCACCGCAGCCGGTCATGAGCACGCCGCGGCGCCTCGACATCGAGATCACCGCGCGCTGCAACCTGCGCTGCCGCTACTGCTATTTTTTCGACAACCCGGCCGTCCCCTACCGCGACCTCGACACCGCGACCTGGTTGCGGTTCTTCGACGAGCTCGGCGCCTGCCAGGTGATGGACGTCTGCATCTCGGGCGGCGAGCCGTTCCTGCGCCCGGACCTGCCCGAGCTGCTGGCCGGCATCGTCCGCAATCGGATGCGCTTCAACCTCGTCTCCAACGGCGCGCTGATCGACGACGCGAAGGCGGCTGCCGTCGCCGCCACCCGCCGCTGCAACTATGTCCAGATCTCGGTCGACGGCTCGTGCGCCGATACGCACGACGTCTGCCGCGGCCCCGGCTCCTTTGCCGGAGCCCTCCGGGGCATCCGGACGCTGCAGCGCCACGGGATACCGGTCGCGGCCCGCGTCACGATCCACCGCCACAACGTCCGCGACCTGCCGGCCGTAGCGCGCCTGCTGCTCGACGAGCTGGAGGTGCCCGCGTTTAGCACCAACGCCGCCAGCGAGCTCGGCTCGTTCGCGCGGCATGCCGACCAGATCGCGATGACCGTCGCCGACCGCGAGCTGGCCATGCGCAGCCTGGTCGAGCTCAAGGAGCGCTACGGCGGCCGCATCACCGCCAACGCCGGTCCGCTCGCCGACGCCGAGTATTGGGCGCGGATGGAGACGGCGCGGCGTCAGGGCGCACCGGCCTTCTCCGACGGCGGCCGGCTCTCCGCCTGCGGTTGCGTGTTCGAGAAGATCGCGGTGCGCGCAGACGGCGCGATCGTCCCGTGCTCGATGCTGGCCCACCTCGAGCTCGGGCGCATCGGCCGCGACCGCCTGGCCGAGGTCTGGCGCAGCGCACCGGAGCTGGTTCGCCTGCGCGCGCGGCAGGCGATCCCGCTGCAGAGGTTCGCCGGCTGCCGGGACTGCGCCTACGCCCCCTACTGCACGGGCAACTGTCCTGGCCTCGCCTACAGCCTCACCGGCGAGATCGACCGGCCCAGCCCGGACGCCTGCCTGCGCCTCTTTCTGGAGGCCGGCGGCGCGATCGACGGCCGCGCCGCTCGCATTTCGCCCGGCGCCGAGGTCGCCGAATGATGCCGACGCTGACCACGAGCACGGACCGGGGCGAGGCGCGGCTGCCGCGGCTGGAGCAGATCTATTTCTACCTCACCGCTGGCTGCAACCTGGCCTGCCGCCATTGCTGGCTGGCGCCCAAGTTCGACCCGGACGGCAGCCGCTACCCGACGCTGCCGGTGGCGCTGTTCGAGCGAGCCATCGCCGAGGCGCTGCCGCTGGGGTTGACCGGGGTCAAGCTGACCGGAGGCGAGCCGCTGCTCCACCCGCGGATCGAGGAGCTGCTCGCCATCGTCGGGGAGCGCGACCTGGCGCTGACGCTCGAGAGCAACGGTCTGCTGTGCACGCCCCGGCTGGCGGCGGCTATCGCACAGATCCCCAAGCGCGCGGTCGCGATCAGCATCGACGGCGTGGACGCGGCCACCCACGACGGCGTGCGCGGGGTCGCCGGTTCCTTCGACCGGGCCGTGCAGGCCGTGCGCGACCTGGTCGCGGCCGACACGCCGCCGCAGATCATCATGTCGATCATGCGCTACAACCTCGACCAGGTCGACGCCATGGTCCGGCTCGCCGAGAAGCTGGGCGCCAGCTCGGTCAAGTTCAACCTCGTGCAGCCGGCGGCGCGCGGCCAGGCCTTGTACGACACCGAGCGCGCCGTGAGCGTGGCAAACATGATCGCGCTGGGACGCCGCGTCGCGACCGAGCTCGCGCCCGCGACCCGGCTGCGGCTCGACTTCGATCTTCCCCCCGCGTTCAGGCCGTTGAGCGCCGTGGCACGCGGCGACGGCCGTGGGATCTGCAACA
This sequence comes from Deltaproteobacteria bacterium, assembly GCA_016934455.1. GTDB lineage: Bacteria > Myxococcota > JACRCW01 > JAFGSX01 > JAFGSX01 > JAFGSX01. The sequence goes on along the minus strand of JAFGSX010000011.1, from coordinate 7,260 downwards.
TAACCGCCATCATCGGCGTGCTGCCGACCGGCCACTACGCGCTGTGCGGCATCGGCGAGCACATCCCCGAGCTGGTCTTCGGCCAGATCGAGGCCGATCCGCTGGCGCGCGTGTGGCGCGACAACGAGGTGCTGCGGACCCTGCGCGCGGGCCTGCCGGATCGGCTCGAGGGCGTGTGCGCGGACTGCCTGATGCGCCACCGCTGCCTGGGCTCGTGCGTCGCCCAGAATTTCTACGAACACAAAAACCTGTTCGCGCCATTTTGGTTCTGCGAGCGGGCGTGCAAAGATGGTATCTTTCCGCAGAGCAGGCTGGCGGGTCGCCGGGCGCAAGCGGCCGACAGCGCTGCCGGAGCAGGTGAGGCCAAGTCATGAACGGGAAGCAGAGACAGGGCGAGCGAGGTCGCGGCGGCGGCAAGGCCAAGTACACCACACCCACGGTCGTGGATCTCGGCGAGCTGGCGCGAGGAGTTGGCGGCTGCAACGCTGGTTCGGCGCCTACCGGAACGTGCAACCCCGGCGCCACCCTGGCGATGCCCACTCAATGCAAGGCGGGCAACGGCAACGTGTACAAGTGCGCCAAGGGCACCTCCGGGGCCTGACCGCGCACCCCCGGCCAACCGGCACCGCCTCTCCGAACGATGTACTTCACCCTCGCCAACGGCACAACCTGGAGACTGTCGGCGCACGACCCGCCGTCGCGCGCGTCGCTGGCCAGGCTCGCCGCGGCGATGCAGCTCAAACCGAGCCCACCGCCGGGCATGATGGAACAGGCGCTCGCCGTCGAGATCCGAGACCGCGGGTCCGCTGACGAGGACGACCCGGCGCTGCCGCTGTTCCGGCTCTCCGCGCGCTTCGCCGCCAGCGCGCTCGACGGCGACGGCCTCCTGGTGCACGCCGCCCTGGCCGAGCGCGCCGGCCGCGGCGTGATCCTGGCCGGACCGGGCGGCAGCGGCAAATCCACGGCGAGCGGCCGCCTGCCGGTGCCGTGGCGTTCGTTGAGCGACGACCAGGCGCTCGTGGTCCGAGACCGCGGGGGCCGCTGCTGGGCCCATCCGTGGCCGACCTGGAGCAGGTTCCTGTGGGGCGGACCGGGTGGCACCTGGGACGTCGAGCGAGCGGTTCCGCTGCAGGCCATCTTCTTCCTCGACCGAGCTCCGGCGGACGGGGTGAGACGGATCGGTCAGGGCGAGGCGGCCTGCCTCGCCATCGCGGTGGTCGAACAGGCGGCCATGAATCACCTGCTCGTCGATTCCGGCCTGGACCCGAAGCGGCTGCGCCTGCAGCGCTTTGCCCTGATCGACGCGCTGGTCAAGCAGGTGCCCTGCTACGTTCTGCAGGCCAGCCTCACCGGTTCGTTCTGGTCGCTGCTGGACGCCGTGCTCGACGGGCTGCAGAGCGACCCCCGGTGAGCGCTGCCGCAAATAACCGCCTCGGCCCCGGCGCCGCGATCGTGTCGCCCGCGGCCGCCCTGGCCGCCGCCGGGCGGCCGCGCGCCGCGGGAAGCTCGCCGGCGGCGGACCTGCTCTGGTGCGCGCACATCGGCACCAGCATGAATCCGACGCTGGCCGCGCAAGACCTGCTCGAGGTGGCACCGTATCGAGATCGCGCCGTGCGCAGCGGCGACGTGATCCTGTTCCGAGCCCCCGACGCCGGACCGCTGATGGTGCACCGCGTGCTCGCCGCGGGTCAGGGCGCCGTCGTCACCCAGGGCGACAACAACCGGCGCCCGGACCCCTGGCCCGTGACCCGCGAGCAGATCCTGGGCCGCGTGGTCGCGGCCTGGCGCGGCGACCGGCGCCGGGCCATCGCGGGCGGCAACGCCGGCGAGGCGGTGGGGATGGCGATGCGCGCGCTCAACCGCCTCGATCGCCTGGCGCGCCCCTGGCTGCACCCCCTGTACCGCGGTCTCGCCGACCTCGACCTGCTGCGGCGCCTGCTGCCGGCCAGGCTGGCCCCGCGCGTCATCCGCTACCGCACGCCCGGGCCGCGGCGGGAGCAGCTCCTCGTCGGCCAGCGCGTGATCGGGCGCTTCGACGCCGCCGGCGGTAGCTGGATCATCCGGCGCCCGTTTCGCCTGTGGGTCGGCCGCGGCCCGCTCGCCACACCGCCGCCGACGGCAGCCGCCGATGACCCGCCGGCAGCCAACTGCTAGGCTGCCGCCATGAGCGCACAGCCAGGCCAGCTCACCACCACCCTGCGCCACGCCGTCAGCCAGCTCCCCTTTTTGCCCCGCGCCTTTGGCCTGGTGTGGCGCGCGGCGCGCCGCTGGACAGCGCTCTGGCTGGCCCTGCTGCTGATACAGGGCCTGCTGCCGGTGGCGACGGTCTATTTGACGCGCGCCGTGGTCGACGGCCTGATCGCCGCGGCCAAGGCGGGCGGCGACTGGCAGTCGTTGCGCGGCCCGTTGCTGTGCGCCGCGATCATGGTCGCGCTGCTGCTCGCGGGCGAGCTGCTGCGCGCGCTCGCGCGCTGGGCGCGCACGGCGCAGTCCGACCTGGTGCAGGACCACGTCAGCGACCTGATACACGAGCGCGCGGCGGCGGCCGACCTGGCGTTCTACGAGTCGCCCGATTACTACGATCGCCTGCACCGCGCGCGCGCCGACGCCTACGACCGACCCACGGCCCTGGTCGAGAGCCTCGGCAGCCTGGCCCAGAACGGCATCACCCTGGTCGCGATGGCGGCCGTGCTGATCCCGTTTGGCTGGTGGATCCCGCTGGCGCTGCTGGTGAGCACGCTGCCGGCTCTGGCCGTGGTCGTGCGCAACGCGCAGCGCCAGCACCGGTCGCGCCACCAGCACACGGCCGACGAGCGCCGCGCCTGGTACTACGACGCCCTGCTCACCGACCGCGACAGCGCGGCCGAGCTGCGGCTGTTCGACCTGACCCGCCATTTCAGGTCCGCTTTCCAGGCGCTGCGCAGCCGCCTGCGCCTGGTTCGCCTGGCGCTGATCCGGCAGGAGGCCGTCGGCGAGGTCAGCGCCGGCCTCTTCGCGCTGGCGGTGATGGGCGGCACCATGCTGTGGATGGTGCTGCGCGCCGCTCGCGGCGCGGTGACGCTCGGCGACCTGGCGATGTTCTACCAGGCCTTCAATCAAGGGCAGCGCCTGATGCGCACGCTGCTGGAGACGGTCGGCCAGATCTACGGCAACAGCCTCTTTCTCGGCAACCTGTTCGAGTTTCTCTCGATCCGGCCGCAGATCGCCGACCCGCCGCAACCGCGGCCGGCTCTGTCGACGGTCGAGCGTGCGATCGTCTTTCGCGGCGTCTCGTTTCGCTACCCGGGCGCGGACCAGGACGTGCTCAGGGGATTCGATCTCGAGGTAACGGCCGGACAGGTGGTGGCGCTGCTCGGCGCCAACGGCAGCGGCAAGACCACCGCCTTCAAGCTGCTGTGCCGGTTTTACGACCCCGACGCGGGCAGCATCGAGCTGGACGGCTGCGATCTGCGCCAGTTCAAGCTGCGCGACGTGCGCCGGATGGTCTCGGTCATGTTCCAGGAGCCGGCGCAGTTCTACGAGACCGTGCGCGACAACATCGGCTTCGGCGATCTCGAGCGACAACCCGCGCCCGCCGAGGTCGAGGCCGCGGCCCGCGCCGCCGGCGCCGACGACCTGATCGCCCGGCTGGGCCACGGCTATGACACGCTGCTCGGCACCTGGCTCAAGGACGGAGCCGAGCTCAGCGTCGGCGAATGGCGGCGCATCGCGCTGGCCCGGGCCTTCCTGCGCCGGGCGCCGATCGTGCTGCTCGACGAGCCGACGGCCAGCATGGATGCCTGGGCCACGGCCGCCTGGTTCGATCGCTTCCGCGAGCTGACCCGCGGCCGCACCGCGATCGTGATCACCCATCGCCTGAGCACCGCCCGGCGCGCCGACACCATCGCCGTGCTCGAGGGCGGCCGCATCGTCGAGCGCGGCGGCCACAGCGATTTGGTCGCGCGCGACGGGCCCTATGCCCGCGCCTGGCGCGCCGAGACCGGCCGCGGCGACTCCGGTCAGCCGCCGAGCTGAGCCACCCACCGCGCCACGTCGGCCGCGCCGCGCACCGCGTGCGTCATCAGCGCATGGCTCTCCAGGGCGTCGGCCAGCTCGGCGCAGCTCTGCTGCCGCCTGCGGGGTCTGCGCTGCAGCGCCCGGCGCAGAATGGCGTCGAGGTCGGGGTGCAGCTCGGGCTCGAGCTTGCGCGGCGCCGGCAGGGAGGCGTCGCGCACTCGCAGCGCCAGATCCACGTCCAGCTCGCCCTCGCGCCGGGCATACGGCCGGTGACCGGTCACCAGCTCGTACAGGATCAGCGCAACCGCGAACAGGTCGGTGCGCAGATCGAGCTGCTCGCCGCGCACCTGCTCGGGCGCCATGTAGGTCAGCTTGCCCTTGACCCCGCCCACCACGGTGGTCACGGTCTCGAGCTGGCCGAGCTTGGCGATGCCCAGGTCCGCCAGCTTGACCTGGCCCTGCCGCGTCAAAAAGACGTTGTCGGGGGAGACGTCGCGGTGCACCAGGCCGAACGGCCGGCCCGCCGGGCTGGTCGCCCGGTGCAGGTAATCCAGGCCGCGGCACACCTCGGTCGCGATGTGCACAGCCAGCGCCACCTCGATCGCCAGCCCGCGCTCGAGGGCGCGGAGCTGGGCGTGCGCCAGGTCGAGCCCGTCGATCAGCTCCATCGCGATGTAGTAGCGGCCGTCGATCTCGCCCGAATCGTGGGCATTGACGAGGTTGGGGTGGCGCAGCAGCACCGCCAGATCGGCCTCGGTGAGGAACAGATCGACGGCCGCCGGCTGCTGTTCCAGCTCGCGGTGAAGCCGCTTGAGCGCGACCGGTCGGTCGCTGCCGTCGCAGCGCGCGCGAAACACCTCGCACATGCCGCCGGCGCCGATCCGCTCGATCAGCTCGTACGGTCCAAATCGCTCTCCCACGCTGCCATGGTAGCGCGGCTGGTCGCGAGATGACCGTTTTTTGCCCCACCCTCGGCCGGGCCTCCGCGCTATAGACCGGACACCGCGGCCGACCGTTCAATGGTATTGTCAACTGGCCCGGCCCAACGGGCGTGTGCAAGGAGGCCGCCGTGATCAACCTGCTGTCGCTGTTGGCGGTGCTGGCGATCCCCGCCGGAGAGCCGTACCAGGCCGCGCTTATGGGGCCGACCACGCCGACGGGCTTTCTCGAGCTGGAGGCCGGCGCGCCGCCGGCCGAGCTGGTGATCGACTTCAAAAACGACGTCGGGGCCGACGCGCTCGGGCAACTGGCCAAGAGCACCGGGCTCGCGATCCGGTTCAACTCCGAGTTCAGCGCCAGCATGGAGCGGCTGGCCAAGGTGCCGGTGGCAGACCTCGCCGCCATCGACCGGCTGCTGGCGCTGTTCAAGGGCCGCGACGACGTGGAGCAGGTCGAGCCCAATTACGTCTACCGGGCCTTTTTTGCGCCCGACGACCCCTACTACAAGCACCAGTGGCACATGGACATGATCCACATGGCCGACGCCTGGGGCCGCGCCCGCGGCCGCGGCGTGGTGGTGGCGGTGATCGACACCGGCGTCTCCTCCGGCGACGGCTCGCTCAAGCCGGTGGAGGATCTGGCCGACGCCCGCTTCGTCGCCGGCTATGACTTCGTCCACGACCAGCCGTACGCCGACGACGACCACGCCCACGGCACCCACGTCGCGGGCACCGTCGCGCAGGTCACCGACAACGGCAAGGGCGTCACCGGCGTCGCCTTCGCGGCCAAGATCATGCCGATCAAGGTGCTCAACCGCGGCGGCAGCGGTTACATCTCGGACATCGCCGAGGGCATCGCCTGGGCGACCGACCACGGCGCCGACGTCATCAACATGTCGCTCGGCGGCCCCGGCCGCTCGATCGTGCTCGAGAAGGCGGTCGACGACGCGCGCCGGCGCGGCGTGGTGGTGGTCTGCGCGGCCGGCAACGGCGGCGGCAAGGGGGTCGGCTATCCGGCCGCCTACGACAGCGCGATCGCGGTGTCGGCCATGGGCCCGGACCGCAAGCTGGCCTACTACTCCTCGTGGGGACCGCAGGTCGACATCGCGGCGCCCGGCGGAGATACCCGGGTCGACCTCAACCAGGACGGCATCCCGGACGGCGTGCTGCAGAACACCATCGTGCCCGGCGACCCGTCGCGGCAGGGCTATTTCCCCTTCAACGGAACCTCGATGGCGTCGCCGCACGTCGCGGGCGTGGCCGCGCTGGTCATCGGCCAGGGCATCACCGACCCCGACGCGGTCGAGCGCGTGCTCAAGAAGACGGCCGCGCCGGTGGGAGATGCCGACCACTACGGCGCCGGCCTGCTCGACGCCGATGCCGCCACCAGCCGCGTTGTCTGGCGGCCGGGCCTGCTGCGGCTCGGGCTGGCCATCGCCTTCGCCCTTTTCACCGCGATCCTGGCGCGGCGCAAGCAGGCGCTGGCGCCCCAGCCGGTAGGCCCCGCCTTCGCGATCGCGCTGATCGCCTCCGCCTGCGGGCTGTTCTTTCTGCGTTTCGTCGAGACCTGGGCCTGGTGGCTGTTCTTTCTGACCCGGCCGCTGGCCGAGTGGCCGGGCGTGCTGCTCGGCATGAACTGGCACCTCAACGCCGCGGTCGGATCGGTCGCGCTGCCCTTCGTGCTGGTCGTGCTGTTCGCCAGCTCGCGCCGGCTGCGGCCGCTGGCGTCCGGCTTCGCCATCGGCAGCGCCGCCTACCTGCTCGCCTGTGCCATAGACGGCAGTGTCAACGTGCGCTGGGTGCCGGGTCACGGACTGCTCGACACGCTCTGGCTCGCCGGGAACGGCCTGCTGGCGCTGGTCATCGGCCGATTCAGCTTGCCCAAGCGATAGATCCGGCCTGCGGGGTCCTGTCGCCGGCTGGGGCCCTCGTCGAGGCGCTGCTTGGGTGAGGCCGTCGGGACTTGATGTCGACGGCCGAGGGGCTGGCCGACAGCCCCTGTGGAAGAATGGCGACGGGGGCCCCAGCCGGCGCCACCCCTCCGGCCGGATCAACATGAATGACAGAAACGGACTTTTCGCGAGGTCGGCCATGACGATCAACCAGTCAGCGCTGGACAACATCTTCGCCCGCCGCAGCATCCGCCGCTACACCGACCGGCCGATCGACGCTGCGGAGATCGAGACCCTGCTCCGCTCGGCGATGGCCGCACCTTCGGGCAGCAACGCCCGGCCGTGGCACTTTGTCGTCGTCACCGAGCGACCGCGGCTGCAGCAGCTCGCCGCCGCGCACCAGCACGCGGCGCTGCTCGGGCAGGCGGCGGCGG
>JAFGSX010000074.1 GCA_016934455.1 Deltaproteobacteria bacterium | reverse complement strand
GTCGCCACCGGCCTGCTGCTGGCGCAGCCTTTGCGGCGGCGGTCGCTCCAGTGGGGGGCGCTGGCCGCCTGCTGGGCGCTCGGCGCGGTGGTCGCGCTGACGGTCCAGCCCTGGTCGCGCGCGCTCATGATCTCCGGACCATACCTCGGCCGCGGCATCAGCACCGGCGACGAGATCCTGTTTTACGCCGAGGGGATCGACACCACCGTCGCGGTCACCGCGCGCCCGGGTCGCGAGTTCATCTCCCTGCGCGTCAATGGCAAGCCCGACGCGTCGACGCTGATCCAGGACATGACGACCGCGCTGCTGACCGGCCACGTGCCGCTGCTGGTGCGGCCGGCCGCCCGCGACGTCTGCGTGATCGGCCTCGGCTCCGGGGCCACCGCGGGCGCGGTGCTGGCTCATCCGGTGACCTCGCTCGACGTGGCCGAGATCTCCACCGACGTAGTGGAGGCGTCGCATTTCTTCGACGACCACAACGACCGCGCGCTCCAGGACCCGCGGCTGCGCCTGCACCACGCCGACGGCCGCAACTTTTTGCTGGCGACCGATCGCCGCTACGACGCCATCATCTCCGAGCCGAGCAACCCCTGGATCAGCGGCATCACCAATCTGTTCACCCGCGAGTTCTTCGAGCTGGCCCGATCGCGCCTCAACCCGGGCGGCGTGCACGCCCAGTGGCTGCAGGCCTACGGCGTCAGCCGCGAGGATTTTTCGGGCATCATCGGCACCATGGCCGGCGTCTTCCCGCACCTGCAGCTCTGGCAGCTCGCGTTCAACGACTTCCTGCTGCTGGGCTCGGACCAGCCGATCCGCCTCGACCTGCCGCAGGCCTACCTGGCCATGCTGCGGCCGGCGGTGCGGCGCTCGCTGGCCCGGATCTACCTGCGCGAGCCGCTGCAGCTCGCGCGCCTGATGGTGTCGGATGGCGAAGAGCTGGCGCCCTGCGTCGCCGAAGTGCCGCCGATCACCGACGACCACCCGTGGCTCGAGTTCAGCGCGCCGCGCCACCTGCACCACGGCGAGAGCACCCTCATCGTCGAGCTGCTCGCCCTCTGCTCCGCCGACCGCCGGCAGCCCGCCGCGGGCGACTGGCCGGCCACTGTGTTCGCCGAGTACCGGCGGAGCGGCGACTCGGTGCGGCGGCACTACATCACCGCGCGCTCGACCACCGACTACCGGCGCTGCCTGGATGCGCTGCTCGAGATGGCGGCCGCAGCGCCCGACGACGGGAGGGTCCTGTTTCTCGCCTTTGGCGTGCTGCAGGACATGCGGATCTTGGCCCCCCGCGATCCCCAGTTGCTCGCCGACTTCGACCGCTTTGTCGAGCAGCTCGGCGCGGTCGCGCCGGGCATCGGGCAGGCGTTTCGCGACCGGCTGCAGAACCTGATGCGGCTGCCGTGGCCGCTCGGAGGGACGGTGCCGCCGCCCGACGACGAGAAGCTGCGCCGCACCCTGGAGCGTCTCGACGACGCGCTGGCAGGTCAGGCCCCGGTCGACGCCTCGGCGCTGGCGCGCGACCTGTGGCGGAGCCAGGGAGAAAGCCCGTCCGCGTGGTCGGCCGTCGGCGAAAAGCTGCTCGCGTCGGGCGCAGCCGGGCTCGCGGTACCGTTTCTCCAGCGCGCATGGGCGATGGCACCCCAGCGCGCCGGGATCGGCCTGCTGGTGGCGCGCGCGTTCCTCGGCGCGGGCGACCGGCCGCTCGCGACCCGGGCGCTCGGCCTGGCGCTGCAGCAGGAGGCCGCGCTCCGGACCACCGTCGCCGCCGATCCCGAGCTGGCGCCGCTGCTGCTGGACCTGGATGCGACCGGCGCGACCCGGTGAGCGCGGGCGGCGCTGGCCAATGTCTGTTCTGGATTTTTTTGGCGGACCTTTGGAATACTCCGATCCAATCATCATGTTGATTGTGAAATGAAACACATGGGCAGAGGACCAGCTTTTCGACGGCGCGAGCTGCTCAAACTCGCGGGCACGGCGGCGGCCGCACCTCTGCTCCCGAAGTTCGCCCGGGCCCAGCGCCGCCCCGAGGCGCGCTGCGGCGCGGAGCTGTGCGACGAGATCCCTTCGCTGTGCGATCTCTGCTTCTGGCGCTGCGGGATCCGGGCCAAGGTCAAGGATGGCCGCATAATCCGCATCGAGGGCAACCCGGATCATCCGCGGAGCGGCGGGCGCCTGTGCGCGCGCGGCGCGGCCGGCCGCGCCGTGGTCGATGATCCCGACCGCCTGCGCTTTCCCCTGCTGCGCGTCGGCGAGCGGGGAGAGGGCAAATGGAAGCGCATCTCGTGGGACGAGGCGCTGGGCCTGTGGGCCGCCAAGACCCAGGCGGCCATCGACAAGCACGGCGCCGGATCGCTGGGCCTGTTCTCGCACGGGCTCTCGTCTCACTTCATCAACAGTTATGTCAAACATCTCGGTTGCCCCAACCGCACTGCTCCCTCGTTTGGCCAGTGCCGCGGGCCCCGGGACGTCGGCTTTCAGTTGACCTTTGGCGACGGCCCCGGCAGCCCGGCCCGTCACGACATGGCCAACAGCCGCATGATCGTGCTGCTGGGTTGCCACATCGGCGAGAACGTCCAGACCGGCCAGGTGCGGGAATTTAGCGAGGCGATCCACCGCGGCGCCCGGCTGGTGGTGGTTGACCCCCGGATGTCGGTGGCCGCGGGCAAGGCAGATCGGTGGCTGCCGATCCGACCGGGCACCGACACCGCCCTGCTGCTGGCCTGGATCCACGTGCTGCTCGCCGAGGGCCTCTACGACCGGGAGTACGTCGCCCGCCACACCGTCGGAATCGAGCAGATTCGACGCGCCGTGGCCCGGTACGGGCCGGCCTGGGCGTCCGAGGTGACCCAGATCCCGCGCGATGTCATCGTGGAGGAGGCGCGCTGGATGGGCGAGCTCAAGCCGGCGGTGCTGATCCACTGCGGCCGCTTCACGGCCTGGTACGGCAACGACACCCAGAGAGCGCGGGCCATGGCGATCCTCGCGGCTCTGCTGGGAAGCTGGGGCCGGCGCGGTGGATACTACCTGCCGTCCCCGGTGCAACTCGGGCCCACCCCGTGCCCGCCGCCCCACGCCGGAATGGCGGAGAGCGTGGCGACCGGCAAGCACGGGTTCACCCACTTCGGAGTGGCGGCCCAGGAGATCATCGAGGCGAGCATCGGTCCCGAGGCGCGCATCAAGCAGTGGATTTTCTGCGCCGTCAATCCGGCACATGCGCTGCCCGCATTTTCAAAAGTCCGGGAGGCGATGCAATCGGTCGAGTTCATCACCATGCTCGATATCATCCCCACCGAGGGAGCGCTGTGGGCCGATCTGATTCTTCCCGAGGCCGCGTACCTGGAGCGCTATGACGACGTGCTGGCGGTCGAGGACCATCCCCGGCCCTTCGTGGCGCTGCGCCAGCCCGTGGTCGAGCCCCGGGGAGAAGCCAAGGGGGAGTACTGGATCGTGCAACAGCTCGCCCACCGCATGGGTCATGACGATTGCTTCACCCACGAGAGCGTGACCGGTTTTCTAGACGCCCGCCTGGCGCCGCTCGGACTGACGTGCGCCGAGCTGGCGCGCAAGGGGGTCCATAGCCTGGACGAGCAGAAACCGTTTATCGGGGCGGACGAGGCGTTTAGTTTCAAGACGCCGAGCGGCAAGATCGAGCTCTTCTCCAGCACGCTGCAGGCGTGCAGCTACGATCCAGCCCCCACCTTCGAGGCAGTGGAACAGCCACGCGAGGGCTGGTTTCGTCTGGTAGCGGGCCGCAGCCCTTACCACAGCTTCGCGCGCACGCAAAACGTGCAGCGTCTCGCGGAGCGAGATCCCGAGAACCTGTTGTGGGTCAACGACGAGACCGCGGCGGCCAAGGGCCTGTCATCCGGGGACTGGGTGTTTCTGCAAAACGACGCCGGGTTTCGCACCGGTCCGATCCGCGTGCTCGCGACGCCGGGGATCCGTACCGACGTGGTCTACATGGTGCACGGCTACGGAAGTCGCTCGCCCGCGCTCGAGCGCGCCTTTGCCCGGGGCGTCTCCGACAACATGCTGGCCAGCCGCTTCGCGGTCGATCCACCCACCGGCGCGACCGGTTTTCGGGTCAATTTTGTCCAGCTCGTCACCGAAGAAGGGCGAGAGATCCCCGGAGAGTCGGAGACCTGCCGGCGCCAGCGCGCGCCCTGGTCACCGCCGCGCGAAGGTGGCGCGCCCGCGTCTGCGCCCGCACCCGAGGTCAAACCGACGCCAGCCGCTCCCAAGGACGAGGGCGGCGGGTTTTTCAAGGTCAAGGACGACCAGAGCTGTTGAGCGATGACGCGCCTGGCAATGATACTGGACATGGATCGCTGCGTGGGCTGCGGCGCCTGTATCATCGCCTGCCAGGAGGAGTGGAGCCTGCCCCCGGGCGTGGCGCGCAACTGGGTCCGGCCCCTGTGGCCACAGGGTGAGCAGCCGGTCTTCACCCACTGTGTCGGGCTATGCAACCACTGCCAGGACGCCCCCTGTATCGGGGCCTGTCCCACCGGGGCGACCTATCGCGATCACAATAACCGAGTCGTCGTCGACGCGAACGCCTGCATCGGGTGCGGCTACTGCGCGCACGCCTGCCCCTGGGGCGCCCGGACCGTTCGACAGGACACGGGTGTCGTCGACAAGTGCGATTTCTGCGCGCCGCTGGTCGACGCCGGCTATCCTCCAGCCTGCGTCGCCACCTGCCCTGCCGAGGCGAGACTCTTCGGCGACCTCGACGAGCGGGAGGGAGCTCTGTCCCGGGCGTTTCGCGAGCGGCCGGTTCGCCAGTTGCAGACCGCGCAGGTGAGCACCGATCCCCAGGTCTTCTACACCGGCAAAAAAGCGCTGCTGGATCGCATCGCGGCCGAGCATCCCCCGGACCCGCAAGGCCTTGAACCGCCGCTCGCTGGTCGCGTCCTGCGGGACGGATTGCGCCCCGGTTTCTTCGGCCTGCTCGCGGTGGCGCTGTTCGGCGACACCTTGGCATTCGCCCGCCAGCTCGCCGGCCCGGCCGAGGAGGCCGAGCACGACGCGGCGCCGATGCTCAGGCGGCACGACACCGCGATCATTTTGTTGCATTGGTTCAACGCCGCGGTCTGGCTCTTTCAACTTGTCACCGGTGCCGGTCTGCTCGGCAGCCGCGACTACCGGGTGGTCCCGGGCTTCGTCAACCAAGCCCTGCTGGCGATCTTTGGCTCGCCCGCGGTGATGCTCAAATTCCACATCGCCGTGGCCGCGCTCTGGATGGCGGTGCTGCTCGTCTACGGCGTCCTCGGCTTCAAGCGCTATCTCGTGCCCTTTGTCTCTCACCTTCGCCTGCGGCGCGATGACCTCCGCTGGCTGCGAGTCACGGCAGGGCACATACTCCGCCGTTCCCGCGAGCCGCTGCCGCCTCAGGACAAGTACAACGCCGGGCAAAAGCTGTTCGGCCTGGCGGTGGCGGCGGGCACGCTGCTGGTCATCGCGAGCGGCATGGCCATGGCTCTGCTGCCCGGCGGCGGGGAGGTGATCCAGTGGGCGATCCCGGTCCACTTTGCCGGCACCGGCGCGGTCGTGGCGGGGACCGCAGTTCACATCTACATGGCGGCCGTTCTCCCGTCCGAGCGTCCGGTCTTCTTCTCCATGTTGCACGGCCGCATCCCGGAGAGCTTTGCCCGGGAGCGGTACGCTCGCTGGTGGGAGAGGATGACGAGGGGCGAACGCACCTCGCGGTGACTACCTGCAGGCCCCCTCGGGACGCGGAGATTTCTCGGACAGCTTCTTGTCACAGCCCGAGAGCCCCGGGTTGCGGCTGCAAAAGCTGTTCTTCACCATCTCCGGCGCGATGCCGCTGAACTGAAAGCGGTTGTTGGCGAGCCAGGTGGGGCTCGCCGTTATGTTGAGCTCCTCGGCGAGCTTGATGTCCTCTCGCAGCAGGGCCTTGCCCTCCTCGCCCGTGAAGCATTTCTCCAGGACCGCGGCGTCGATCCCCTTGCTCCCCGTGCAGCTCTTCCAGTCGAGGTCCCTGATCTTGCGGTTGCGGCACCAGATGTACTCCATGTAACCGCGGTTCTTCGCGAAGTGCTTTATGGCGCAGAGCTCCCGGATGTTCTCGTCGACCTCAGGCTGCCCGTGCAGCGAATTGAAGCCATCGCCCTGGACGCTGGCGATGTAATGGATGTTGAAGTCGATGCTCGGATCGAGCGCAGGGAGGATTTCATTCATGGCGTCGAGCGCCATGGTGCCGTATGGGCACTGTGACATGACAAACAGATCGAGTTTTTTGGGGATCTCGGGACGGCAGACCAGCTTGCCCTTGCAGGTCGGATCAGCGCAATCGACCAGGCCGTCGCCGGTGTCGTCCGTCTTGTTGTCGCAGATCTCGGCGCGCGGATCGAAGGTGGCGCCGATCTGCAGCGACAGATGGGTGCCCTTGGGGGTCTTCACCAGAAATCGCGAGAGCTTCTGGTAGCCCGGCTGCTGCTTGACGGACTCCTCGAACAAAACCGCGGGCAGATGCCTGAGTCCCTCGGAGTCGAACAGGGCCTTGCACTCGGGCTCGCTCCAGTCGTGCTGAGTGACGCGCAGCCCGGGCAACACGCCATTGAGGCTACTGACGATGGGCCCGGTCTGACAGGTCCGATCCGTGCACCGGCGATCGCCCAGCAAAATGACGGCGACGCCCGCTGCATCCACAGGCTTCACCTCCACGGTGCGTCGGGCAGAGCCCTCCTCTTCTTTGACCTTGTTGCACCCGAGGACCGAGAGCACGAGCGCGAGCAGCACGAGCCAGGACCTGCCGAATTGCAGCCTCGACATTTCGACTCACTCCTTGGTTTGCTCTCCCGGGGCGGGAGCCACCTGTTGGACCTCGCTTCGATCGGTATCTGCTTGGCGTAGGCATGCGATCGAGCGATTTGGCGTTGGCCTTTGTAGCACCCTCGGGGCCACAACAAAAGAGATCAAGTCCAAAATAGCTCTTCTCGCTGCGCTGCAGGGCCAGAAAGTCAGCCCTACCTCACGCGTCGTCGCCGACGAGAAACACGGCCTCGATGTCTGGCCCCGTGGTCTGGATCAGGGAGCCCACGCGCAGCGTCTTCGCAGCGTCGGGCCAGGGCCAGGCCAGCGTGCGATCCCCGGCCAGCGCCGGCACCGGAGCGACCTCCGGACCCTCGATCGCGACGGCGCCGGCCGAACCGCCTTGCTCCGGTGCCAGCGGCTTGCCAAAACCGACCACGAGCCAGCGCGGTCGCGCGCCGTCGAGAGTCACGACCAGATCGAGGTCACCCGGCGGCAGCTCGCCGTCGGGGACAAAACGGTCGTCCCTCACTTGCCAGGGCTGGCCACCGAGCTCCACCGCCGCGTCGGTCATGCGCCTGCCGCGCGTCTGCGAGAAGAGCGAGAAAGCCTGATCGCCGACGACCAGCCAGGCAGCCGTCGTCTTCTCAAACAGCTCGCCGTGCTCGTAGATGAAGGGAACCGGAGCCGCGGGATCGCCAAAACGAGTGCTGTTCTGATGAGAGACCAGGATCGAGTCGGCCCTGCCGAAGTCCCGACTGGTCCACGGCATGCGGTTGACGGAGAATTCCACAGTGATCGGGAGCAGCGCGCCCCGGTCCTGCAGCGCGACATAGCGATAGAGCCCCCAGTACTCGCCGAGCAGGACGCTGCGCGGAGCGCGCTCTTGCAGGGCCTCGGCCGCCGCGCGGTTGGACGAGAAATAGGGGTCCGTTCTTGACGCCGGAGTGAAGACAACCCCGCCCAGCGCGATCGCGATGCAGGCCAGGCCTCGAGCCCAAATTGGAATTCTCTCTGCCAGCCGGGCCAGGATGATCGCCGCGGCCGAGACCAGGGCGAGAACGGTGAGCGTGTGGTACCTCGCGGCGTAACCGTTGAGCCGCGGCCAGGCGAGCACGACATTGATCGCCCCGACGGCACAAGCGGACGCGATCAGTCCACACCATACCGCGAGGGTCGGCGCCCGCGGCCCCACCGACCGGCGGAAAACCGCGGACAGGCCCAGCGCCACTGCGATGACCGCGATGCACGGGCCGCGGACGGAGACAAAGGAGCGCCATTGATGCAGAAAATTCTGGCCCAGAAACAGCCAATCGAACTTGGCGCTGGTGATCTGGTACTGATAACCAAGCTCTCGACTCGCGCGGTGGTGAATCAGGGCCACCAGCAACAGACCCACCGCCGACAGCAGAATCGGAGGAACCAGGTGGCCGCAGGAGACAGGAGAGGTCACCCCGGAATTCGGGGCTCGCGCGCGGATGACCTCGACAGTGGCAAAGACGATGAGCAGGACAATGCTCAGCGGAGAGATCCAGCAGGCGAGAAAGCCGGCGACGCTCGCGACGACCAGGCCGATCCAGGCGCCGGGCCCGTCCCCCTCCCGGGAACGGCTTTCGACGATCTGCCGCATGGCGCCCCAGGCCCACATCAGCGCGAGCCATTGCCAGGAATAGGGCTGATCCAGGGTCAGGGCGTTCTGCTGGAGCAGCGGCACCATGACCACGCCGCCCAACATGACGACACCCAGGAGCGACGCCGAGACCGAGGCGATCTTGGCGAGCGGAAAAACGCTGGCGACCAGGGCCGCCACCACGAAAAGATGGAGCCCGTCGGGTCGCCAGAACAAGCCGGTCAGTCGATGGCAGGCATTGGCCACGAGAAAAGGCCAGGCGCCAAAGCGGTCTTGAGCCAGAAAAAACAGAAAAAAGCCGTCGACCTTCTCGGAGTTGGCCATGATGAGGGGAATCGCCGCGTCGGAATTGAAGTGGCCGGTGGCTCCGGTCGAGGGCGTGAAGACCACCGCGACGACGACGACGAGGATCGCGAACGACAGACGGACCGCCCAGCGAGCCATCGACGAAATCGCCTGCGCCGCGTGCACCTGGGTTCTCCGGGGCAGCATCTCACCCGCGATAGGACGATCCCGGGCGCGCGATTTCAAGACCTTTGAAGATTCTCGGCGTTGCGGCGGCGCGTCAAAAAAATGACGCCGCGGCACCGAGAACTGGCCGCTGGCCGAATTACCAGCGTATGATGAAAGATGGAATTCGGCGTGACATCGAGGAGATCGTGAGCACCGTCCTGGTCGCCATCGCCTGCACCTTCCAGCTCTCGGCTCCGGCGGAGAGGCCCGTGGCGACGGCCGCCGACGACACGGCGCCGCAAAACTGGAGCGTTCGCCGCACCGCGATCATCGCCCGCTCTCGCGCCCGCGCCGCGTCCTCGGTCGCGTCCCGGCGACCCCGCTCTGCGGCGCGCACGCCGCGCGATCTCGACGGCGCCGAGGTGGGGGAGTGGCTCATCACGAACATCGGCGGGCCGGCCACCGAGCTGTTCGACCAGATCGATTTTCCCGTCATCAAGAAGGTGGCGATCTTCCTGGGCGAGACGCGCGTCGCCAGGACCGACCGCCACCTGATCAGCGAGGCACAGGTGCTGCAGATGGTGCAGCACCTCGAGCCCGGCGACCTGATCCTGGAGAAGACCAACTGGTACCTGTGCAACCTCGCGATCCCGGGATTCTGGGGCCACTCCGAGCTCTACCTCGGCAGCTACGACGAGGCCCTCGCCTACTTCGACGAGCCGGCGGTCGACGAGCACTTTGCCCTGCTCGGCTTCGAGGGCTTTGCCGACTACCTGGTCAGCATGTACCCGGACGCGGTGGTGCGCTGGCGCGCCGGCGCCGAGACCGACGGCCGCACCGTCCGCATCATCGAGGCGGACGGGCTGGCGCGGCGCACCATCCTGAACTCGGCCGAGCACGGCCTGACCCGAGATTTCGTGGCCGCGCTGCGGCCGCGGCTGCTGTCCAAGCTCGACAAGGCGCTGGCGCTGCTGGTCGCGCTCAGCTACCTCGACCAGCCCTACGACTTTACCTTTGACGTCAGCTCCGACGACGCGCTGACCTGCACCGAGCTGCTGGCGCGCGCCTACGCGAGCGATGCCAGCAAGAGGGGGCTTCACTTCGAGATCGGTCGCGCCGGGACCGGCAAGCCGATGATTTTTCCCACCAGCCTGGTCGAGTCGTACGTGCGCGAGGCGGGCGCCGCCGACCGCCAGTTCTCCTTTGTCTACTTTCTCAAGGGCGACGAGGCCACGGGCCAGGCCGGAGTCGGCAGCGAGCGCGATTTCATCGACAGCGCAAGCTGGACTTTTCCCTTTTAGCAGCCGTGATCGCTGCGTCGGGGGGGGGGACGCATGATCATTCCCATCGGCCTCGAGGACGCCAGCGTTCGCCGCATTCCGTACGTCGCCATCGCCATTCTTGCGCTCAACATCCTGGTCTTTTTCGGCGTCAACGTGTTCGGCTCGACCGGCGACGATCTGGCCCTGGCGGCCCAGCGCGATCTGCTCGACTACTGGCACCAGCACAGCTACCTCAAGCTGCCCAAGGAGTTTGCCCAGACGCCGCTGCTCGAGGACACTTCGGCCAAGCAGGTCAAGCAGTTCCTCTCCGAGCAACAGGCCGATCTCTCGCGCACCGCCAAGGCCGATCCGGCGTTCGAGCAGAAGCACCTCGATGCGCTCTACCGCAGCTTTCGCGAGGCGCGCGATCGCACCTTCTGGTACCGCTGGGGGCTGGTGCCGGCGCGCGGACCGCTGCAGCGCGGCTGGATAAGCCACCTGTTCGTGCACGGCGGCTGGCTGCACATCATCGGCAACATGTTCTTCTTCTTCTTCCTGGTCGGCCCGTTCCTCGAAGACGTGTGGGGCCGCCGCTTCTTTCCGCTCTTCTATTTAGCCGGCGGCCTGGTCGCCGGTTTCTCGCAGTGCCTGCTGAGCTGGAGCAGCGAGGATCCGATCGTCGGCGCCTCCGGGGCCATCTCGGCCTGCGTCGGCGCCTTTGCCGTGCGCTTCGCCAGCCGGCGCGTCAAGTTCCTCTACTACTGGTTCGGCACCTTGCGCGGTGGCGCCTTTTTTCTGCCGGCGTGGGTGTGGGCGATCTTCTACTTCGGCGAGGACGTCCTCTCGCTCTGGTTCTACGGCAGCGGTGCCGGTGTCGCCTTCGCCGCGCACATCGGCGGCTTTCTGTTCGGACTCGGCGTCGCCGTCGCGCTGACCAAGTTCGGGCTCGAGGAGAAGTACCTGCAGCCGGGGCTCGACCGCGCGCTCGGCGTCAAGCGGATCGATCCCGCGGTGACGCAGGCCGAAGAAGCGCGGCTGGCCGGTCGCTTCGACGAGGCCCGGCGCAGCTACGAGCAACTGCTGCGCAAGCCGAGCACCAACCTCGACGCGCTGATCGGGCTGGCGCGGACGTCCATCGACGCCGGCCGGCCCGCCGACGCGGTGCGCTGGGTCGAGCGCATGCTGGCCGCGATCCCGAAGAACGACACCGAGCTGGCGGCCACGCTCGCGGCCGAGCTGGGCCCGCGTCTTCCACCGGACCGGATCTCGCCGCGGCTCAAGGCGAAGCTCGTCGAGCTGCAACAGGCGGCGGCCGCGCAGGCGCCGGTAGCGCCGGACGCGAACGCTGGCCCGAACTCGACAGATCCGGGCGCGGTGTCGCAGGCGGCATTGTCGAGCCCGGCGCCGGTGATGGCCGTGCCGACCTCCACCTGCACCTCGCTCAGCTCGCCGGTGTACGCATGCGCCTTTGTCGGCCGCAACGGCCGCAACTACCTGGTGGCCAGCGAGCAAGGCCAGCGCTTCGAGCTGGCGCCCGAGCAGGTGAAGATGATCGCCAGCGCGGTGGTCGAGACGCTGCTGTTCAGAGGTCAACCGCTGCAGAACGTGATCGTCACCGACCTGGTGCTGGACTGGCAGCCCGAGGTCGGCCCCAGCATCGCGCGCTTCCTCAGCCCCTACTTCGGTCTCGAGCAGCTCTTTCCAGGGCAGCCACCCAGCCTCGAGCTGCACCGGGCGTTTCTCGACGAGCTGACCGCGGTATCGGGCGCGCGCCGGCTGTCGGCGGCGCCACCCGGCAGCGACGCCGACGCCGCCATCAACTTCTCGGACATCGCCGCCTTCGAGCGGCTGTTCTACCCGACCGCCGCGCGCTGAGCGGCCTCGCTACGGCCCGATGCTGTAGACCGCGATGTAGTCGATGTGAACCCGGGCGTCGTCGAAGGAGAAGCCGACGCCGCCGCTGGCGTAGGTCGAATTGTCCAGCATCGTGCTGGTGCCGTCGACGGTGCAAGTATGGGCCGCGCCGATCACCTCGGCCACGATGGTGAACGGCGTGCCGATCGGAATCGCGCTCGGCAACCCGGTGGTCGCGGACGGCGACGGGTAGCCACCGTCGGTAAGGATGAAGATCGCGGCCGTGTCCGGATAGTTGCTGTTGCGGGCGCTGCAGCCGTAGCCGTCGATGCTGGCGTTGGTGCGATACAGCACCAGCAGGTTCTCAGAGCCGATAGCGCTTTCGAAGGCATCGATGGTCAGCCGCACCTCGACCCGCACGTTCGCGTAATCGATGTCGATCCGGTTGAGACTGGCACTGCCGAAGCTGCCCTGGACGAGCTGACCGGAGGAGACCGAGAACGTGCCGCCGCTGGTGGTCCACTCCGGATCCAGGCTGCCGCCCGAAAAACCGTCAAAGGCCGCCAGGGCATCGCCGCCGACTTCCGGGCGCGGGTCGCAGGCATCGCCCAGTCCGTCCTCGTCACCGTCGTCCTGCCCGCCGTTGGCCATCCCCGGGCAGTTGTCGCAGTCGTCGGGCACGGTGTCGCCGTCCTCGTCCGCTGACGACTCGTGCGCCACCAGCGGACAGGGGTCGCACGCGTCACCCGCGCCGTCCTCATCGCTGTCGTCCTGTGCCGGATTGGGGTCGGCGGGGCAGTTGTCGTCGGCAGCGGGCTCGGTCGCCGTGTAGTCATCCGGCAGCGTGCCCGCCGTGCACAGCACGACCGCTTCGCCGACCGCGATCCCGTCGCGATCGACGTCGAGATAGCCGATCAGCTCTTCCCAGACCGTCCGGTCGAAATCGTCGCAGTCGGGACCGAGCGCGCAGTCAATACCGCGACCATCGCCATCGCCGTCGGCGCAGGCCGGTGCCGTGTCCGGGCGCGCCAGGTCGTCGAGCGCTGCGTCGACAGCAGAGGTGTCGACAACCGCGGCATCGGGCACCGCGGTATCGGGCACCGCGGTATCGGGCACCGCGGTATCGGGCACCGCGGCATCGGGCACCGCGGTATCGGGCACCGCGGTATCGGGCACCGCGGCATCGGGCACCGCGGCATCGGGCACCGCGGCATCGGGCACCGCGGCATCGGGCACCGCGGCATCGGGCACCGCGGCGTCGGGCACCGCGGCATCGGGCACCGCGGCGTCGGGCACCGCGGCGTCGGGCACCGCGGTATCGACCGCGATAGCGTCGCTGCCCGAGCTGTCCGCGGCACTCCGATCTGCGGATGCGGCGCGGTCCAGCGCAGCGGTATCGTCCAGAGCCCCATCGAAAGCCTGAACGTCAGCGGCCACACCGTCGGCAGCAGCCGCATCAACCGCTCCGTCGACCGGGTTGACCGCAGCGTCTGCCCCGGCGTCGGTCGGCCGGACGCACCGCCCCTGAACACAGATGCTGCCTATACAATCCTGGTTGGTCTCGCACCGAAAATCGATCGTCTCGTTCTCGGGCAACTCGACCTGGCAGGCGAGCACCGTGCTAGCCAGAGCGGTCGCGATCCATCGTCTGGAAAAAGGCATGGTTGGATAATAGCCAAAGTCCGCCGTCAGTGCACGCACCGCACGCAGCTTGCTTCCGCCAGCGACCAGTGGTTAACTCGCGCCACGCGGGGAAAAGGAGGACTCTCATGTGTCGATCGATGGGTGGTCGCGCGTCGTCATCGGATTGGTACGCGCGTCTGGCCGCGTTGGCCGTTGCCGCGCTGGCGCTGCTGGTCACGAGCACCGCCTCGGCCAGCGAGGCCGAGCTCAAGCTGCCGGCGCTCACCGACATGGCGACCGGAACCTTCTTCGGCACCACCGGTCACAACGTGCTGCTGGTCGGACTGGTCCTCTGCGTGCTCGGCATGGTCTTCGGCTTGGTCATCTACATGCAGCTCAAGAAGCTTCCGGTGCACAAGGCGATGCTCGAGGTCTCCGAGCTGATCTACGAGACCTGCAAGACCTACCTGTTCACCCAGGGCAAGTTCATCCTCGCGCTCTGGCTCTTCATCGGTTTCATCATGGTGGTCTACTTTGGCGTGCTCAAGCCGGTGGGCGCCTTCAACGTCGTCATTATCGTGCTGTTCAGCCTGGTCGGCATGGCCGGCAGCTTCGGCGTGGCGCTGTTCGGCATCCGCATCAACACCTTTGCCAACTCGCGCTCGGCCTTTGCCAGCCTGGGCGGCGTGCCCTACCCCACCTACGCCATCTCGCTCAAGGCAGGCATCTCGATCGGCATGCTGTTGATCAGCGTCGAGCTGGTGATCATGCTCGCCATCTTGCTGTTCGTGCCGGGCGACCTGGCGGGCATGTGCTTCATCGGCTTTGCCATCGGCGAATCGCTCGGCGCCGCAGCGCTGCGCATCGCCGGCGGCATCTTCACCAAGATCGCCGACATCGGCAGCGACCTGATGAAGATCGTCTTCAACATCAAGGAGGACGACGCGCGCAACCCGGGTGTCATCGCCGACTGCACCGGCGACAACGCCGGCGACTCGGTCGGCCCGACCGCCGACGGCTTCGAGACCTACGGCGTCACCGGCGTGGCGCTGATCACCTTCATCCTGCTGGCGGTCAAGGAACCGACGCTGCAGGTGCAGTTGCTGGTCTGGATCTTCATCATGCGCGTGATGATGATCGTGACCAGCGCGGTCTCCTACTGGATCAACGGGCTGGTGGCCAAGGCCCGCTACGGCAAGGCTGCCAGCTTCAACTTCGAGACACCGCTGACCACACTGGTGTGGCTGACCTCGCTGCTCTCGGTCGGTATGACCTACCTGATCTCGTCCCTGACCATCAGGAATTTGGGTGACGGCACGCTGTGGTGGAAGCTGTCGACCATCATCACCTGCGGCACGCTGGCCGGCGCCATCATCCCCGAGCTGGTCAAGATCTTCACCTCGACCAAGTCGCGCCACGTCCGCGAGGTGGTCACCTCGGCGCGCGAGGGCGGTGCCTCGCTGGGCATCTTGTCCGGTTTCGTCGCCGGCAACTTTTCTTCGTACTGGATGGGGATCGCCATCCTGGGGCTGATGGCGACGGCGTTTGGCGTCTCGACCGTCGGCCTGGGCGACATCATGGCGGCAGCACCGGTCTTTGCCTTTGGCCTGGTCGCCTTTGGTTTCCTCGGCATGGGCCCGGTCACCATCGCGGTCGACAGCTACGGCCCGGTGACCGACAACGCGCAGTCGGTGTACGAGCTGTCGACCATCGAGGCCCTGCCTGGCGTCAAGGAGGAGATCAAGAAGGACTTCGGCTTTGAGCCCAACTTCGACCGGGCCAAGTCGTTTCTCGAGGAAAACGACGGCGCGGGCAACACCTTCAAGGCCACGGCCAAGCCGGTGCTGATCGGCACCGCCGTGGTCGGCGCCACCACGCTGATCTTCTCGATCATCTTGCTGCTCGCGCAAAAGGAGACTGGCATCGAGGGCGAGCTCAACCTGCTCCAGATGAACGACATGCTCGCCAAGGCAGCGGTCCATTTCTCGCTGCTCAATGCGACGTTCCTGCTTGGCCTGATCGCCGGCGGCGCGGTCATCTACTGGTTCACCGGCGCGGCCACCCAGGCGGTGTCAACCGGCGCCTACCGCGCGGTCGAGTTCATCAAGGCCAACATCAAGCTCGAGGGCGGCGACGACAAGGCCTCGATCAGCGATAGCAAAAAGGTCGTCGAGATCTGCACCAAGTACGCGCAGAAGGGCATGTTCAACATCTTTGTCGTGGTCTTCTGCTCGACTCTGGCTTTTGCTTTTGTCAACAGCTACTTCTTCATCGGCTACCTGATCTCAATCGCCATCTTCGGCCTGTTCCAGGCGATCTTCATGGCCAATGCCGGCGGCGCCTGGGACAACGCCAAGAAAATCGTCGAGACCGAGCTGCGCGAGAAGGGCACCCCGCTGCACGCGGCCACGGTCATCGGCGACACGGTCGGCGATCCGTTCAAGGACACCTCGTCGGTGGCCATGAACCCGATCATCAAGTTCACCACGCTGTTTGGCGTGCTCGCCGTCGAGCTGGCCATCGGCCTGCCGACCGACGCACCCTGGATGCGCCCCGTGCTCGCCGTTGCCTTCTTCATCGTGGCCATGGTCTTCGTCCTGCGCTCGTTCTACGGCATGCGCATCGTCAGCGGCGCCGGCGAGAACAAGGCGTAGCGATCTATCGCCGCGCCCCTGCGGCGAGCGCAGCGACGACGCGAACGCCGCGGATCGCGTCGCGACGACAGCGCTCGCGTTGACGGCTGACGAAAGGTGCATTTTCCCCTTCCTACAGGCACGAGATCCTCGCCATCATGCAGGAGAAGCACGGCCAGTAAGCTTGGTGGATTGGCTCCATGAGTGGTACCGTCTGCTGCTTGTTCCGCTGGTCAAAGGCATTGCTGACATGCTCGGTGCTCGTCACCGCGGCGCCTGTGCAGGCAGCGGAGACGGTCGCCTCGGTCGAACAGTTCTCCGTGCCGCAGGGAGCGCCACCCTCACCGCGGCTGGCCAAAGCGGCGCTAGGTCGGCCGCCGGCAACTCCATCTCGCCAGCGCGGCGCGACCAGCGCCGAATAAAAGACCATGACGCGATCCGCTCAAGTCCAACGGCTGCGGCGGACCCGGCGCAGGAGCACAGGATGAACGTCGAGTCGTACTATCCATTTCTGTCGGCCAAGGCCAAGGCGCGTTACCTCGAGCTCAACGAGCGGCGCGCCCAGAGCTGGCCGATTGCCTGCGAATGCAGGACCATCGACACCGCCCACGGCAGCACGTTCGTGCGGGTGAGCGGCCCGATCGATGGACCGCCGCTGGTGCTGCTGCCGGGCGGCGGGGCCTCCTCTCCCTGTCTGCCAGCCCGGGTCGAGGGCGATCTGCTGCGGTAGAGCGCGGTCTGCATCCCCGTCACAGCGCGGACGACGGCGCCAGCGGCGCCAGCGTGGGCGTCGGCGTCACGCCGCTGAGCCAGACATTGGTGAGCGCGGGCCCGTCGACCAGCGGCCCGCTCTCGACCGCCTGATCCATGACCACCAGGGTCTGGCCGTCGTAGCCGACGTCCCAGAGCTGGCCGTGCAGGTAGACGTCGACGCCGATCTTGGCCGGGGTGAAACGCAGCAGCCCGGGCAAGCCGTACTTGAGACGCGCCTCGCGCTCGGTGATCGCGCCGGCGTCGTCGCGGGCAAACTCGTTGGGCGCCGGAAAGCCGTCGTAGCCGGGCCACTTGCGGTCCCAGGTGGCGCGCCGCGGCAACGCCGAGACCGCGACCACGATCTCGGCCTTCTGGTCGCGCAGCAGCTCGTAGCAGCGCGGATAGAACGAATCGGCGCCGACCAGCACGCCCAGCTTGCCCGCCGGCGTCGCGTACACCCCCAGCTCGTCGGTGGTGCCGCGCTCGATAAAGGGCTGCCGCGCCGTCGACAGGTAGATCTCACGCACCGGCGCGCCCATGACCTTGCCCTCCGGGTCGTACACCAGCGAGACGTGGTGCAGCTTGCGGCCGCTGCCCAGCAGCAGCGCGCCGTTATCGACCAGCGGATCGGGCAACACGATCGAGCCGGCGACGATGGTGACATGAAAGTTACGGGCGAGGCGAGAGAAGATGCCCTGGTAGGCGCGCGCCATGCGCGGCGCCTTGTGGTTGAATAGCCAGTGCCAGCGCCGGTCGCGGTCGGCGACAAAGGGATAGCGCGAGGCAAAGTCCCACAGGTTCTTGTTGACCAGCCAGTCGAGCGCGTCGTCCTGTGTACGAACGCGATAGAGCTCCGGCGCCTCGTCGACCGCGAAGAGGTAGCTGCCGATCGACTCGGGAAACACGACCACCGTCTGCGGCCCGAGCCAGCCATTGCCCTGCGCCGCCCGCAGGTAGTCCTCGAGCTTGACGCCCAGATCCCAGGTCGTCGCGTAATCGCCGGCCTCGAGGTAGGGCTGGATCGCCAGGATGTTGCCGAGCCCCTGGTCATGGCCGAAGCTGGCGAGCTGCGGCTCGGCGGGCGGCCGAACGACGGCCGGTTCCGGAGTCGCGCAGGCAGCGGCCGCGGCCGCAAGACCAGCCAGCAGCAAAACCGCCAGCCGCGGCGCGCACCTGGTTCGGACAGCCGACACCGTACTCCTTTTCCCCGGCGCACTGCGAACCGTCCGGTCCTCAGCGCTACCGACCGAACAGTCTGCTCAGCAACCCGCGCAGGCCGCGCGGCCGCGCCGCTCCGGTACCGACCGGACCGGTGCGAACGCCCAGCTTGCGCAGCGCGTGAACGGGCGTGCCCTTGGTCGACATGCGCGCCGCCATGACCCGACCGGTCGACAGCTCGCGCGCTGCCAGTGTGAGGATGCATTCGTCGCTGAGACGAAAATCGACCTCGACCCTGACATCACCGCGCGCGCCTCTGGGCAAGTTGTCAAAGAGCAGGGAGCCGAGCAGCTCGTTCTCGGCGACCAGGTCGCTCTCGCCCTGAAATACGTGCAGCTCGACGCTCTTCTGATTGGCCTTGGTGGTGGCGATCGTGTACTGGCGCGACGTCGGCAGCGCGGTGTTGCGGGGCAGCACCTTCTTGAAGCGACCCGCCGGCAACCCGACTCCGATGGACATCGGGATGACGTCGACGAGCCGCACGCCCTCCTCGCGCTCGAGCGCGTAGGCCATGAGCGCGGCGCCCAGCCCGACCGCCTCGTCCGGGTGAACCCCCTTGTGCGGTTCCTTGTCGAAGTAACGGCGCAGCCGCGCCTGCACCATCGGCATCCGGGTCATGCCGCCGACCAGCAGCACGTCATCGACGGACTGCGGCCGCATGCCGGCCGTGCGGATCACCTCGTCGAGCACGGCCATGCTTCGCTCGATCAGCTTCTGGCAAGCGGCCTCGTACTCCTCCCGCGCGATTGTCATGTCGACGTCGCAGACGCGCTCGCCGATTTTGGTCGCATGCGGGATGTGGATGCGAAACTTGCGATACTCGCTGAGCGAGCACTTGGCGACCTCGGCGGCATCGAACAACCTCTGCATCGCGACCCGATCGCCCTTGAAGCCGACGCCGTGCTCATCCTTGAACCAGCGCAGCATCATGTCGACCAGCACGTGGTCGAAATCGATGCCACCTAAAAACACGTCGCCACCCGTCCCCGCCACCTCGTACTTGTCACCCTGGATGTAGAGCACCGTCGCGTCGAAGGTACCGCCGCCCAGGTCGAAGACGACGGCGCGCTTGTTCATGCCCTTGCCGTATCCAAAGGCGAGGGCCGCCGCCGTCGGCTCGTTGAGCACGCGCTCGACGCAGAGCCCGGCGATGCGACCGGCTTCGCGCACGGCCGCCCGCTGGTGCTCGTTGTAGAAGGCCGGACAGGTGATCACCGCCCGCTGGACCGGCTGCCCCAGGTAGGTCTGTGCGAGGTCGCGCACCTCGTTGAGGATCAGCGCCGCGATTTCCTCGAGCGTGAGCACGCTGCCGGCCAGCTTCACCGCGGCCTGGCCGTCCGGTCCCTCGACGATTGGATAGTGAGTGCGCAGCTTGATCTCATCCACGAGCGGCGAGGCATAGGGTCGCCCGACGAGCCGCTTGCTGCCGACGACGCTTTGCTCGGGATTGGTCACCAGTTGGTTCTTGGCCGGATGGCCGATCAGCAACCGGCCGTCCGGGGCCGCGGCCACGATCGACGGGATGGTCGTGTAGCCCTCGCGCGAGACTATGACGCGCGGCTTGCCTTCGCGTACGACCGCGGCGCAAGAGTTGGTCGTCCCCAGATCGATACCGATGATCGGGCCTGCGCGCTTCGGCTGAAAGGAGGGATCGAGACCTGGAAGGTCGAGCGCGGCGCGATCGAGCGAAGCTCTCTCGCCCATCCCGGTGCCCCCCCCTGGCGCAAGGCCTCAGTCGATCTCGACGTAGACGCGGGTGACCTTCTTGCTCGCCTTGTCGACGTAGACCTCGGTGTACAGATCGAAGGGACCGCGGTCGCAGAAGATGTAGCCGTCCAGGCTGCGTGTGATGTCGAGATCGCCGGTCGCGTTCGTGCCGAATCTCGCGATGCCATCCGTCACGCCCCGGCTCACTGCATCGTCCCAGGTCGAGCCGAAGTAGTCCTGCCAGTCGCGGTCGTTGACGCGCTCGGTCTTGATGTACTCGGCTATGCCCTCGCGCGCGATCGCCAGCGCCTCGCTGGTTGAAGGCGTGCCGGCGGGATCCTTGACGATGCGCACGGTCGGCGGCGTCGACGTGACCTCGCTCGCGCCGTAGCCCTCGGGCATCTGGCGGCCGATGCTCCAGGTTCCAAAGCCGCCCGGATATTTTTGAAAGGTCACCTCGTGGCCGTCGAACTTGAGGGTCAGCTTGGCCCCGACCGGCGCCCCGCTGTCGACCAGCTTGATCAGATCGTCAGCGATCTCGGCCTTGAGCGCCGGGTTGTCGCTGCTGACGTCGAAGCGCAGCGGCTCCGGGTCCGGCTTAGGAGCGAGGTTGGGGACCTTCTTGCCGCGCAGCGTGAAAAACTCGTCTATCAGATCCTTCGGCAGCAGGCGGGCCTCGGCCAGCGAGATGCGGTGGTTGGAGCCGGCCACCCGGTTGGCCGCGCTCTGCACATAGCGTCGGCCAGCGCCGATCAGGGTATTGACCTTGACCTCGTCGAGCCCTTTGGCCTCCAGGTAATTGACCGCGTTGTCGCCGTACAGCCGCAGCACGCCG
Organism: Deltaproteobacteria bacterium; assembly: GCA_016934455.1. GTDB lineage: Bacteria > Myxococcota > JACRCW01 > JAFGSX01 > JAFGSX01 > JAFGSX01. Next base: position 4,314 of record JAFGSX010000074.1, on the reverse strand, counting down.
TCGCGCTGGGCGATCGTGCGCGCCTCGGCCAGGGTGAGCTTGCCGTCCTCGCCGGCCGCGTCGCGGACCGCGCGAGCGAAGCGGGTGGTCCAAGCCGAAACGAACTGCTCGACCTTGGGATTGCTCTTGAGCACCGACATGTGACCTCCTGGCGCGCCGTGGCGCGCTCAGCGCGAAGACCGATGTTAATGGTGCGCGGTCTCCCTGGTCAACCGCGCGGGCTCGATCCTAACATGGCGCCGTGGCGGCTTCCGGGGAACAGAGCGCGCTCGAGCGTCGGCTGCTCAAGACCGTGGCGCGCACCAGTATCGCCTACCGTGTGCTGGAGCCAGACGACCGCATCGCGGTGGCGGTGAGCGGCGGCAAGGACAGCTATGGGTTGCTTCACCTGCTCGACCGCTTGCGACGTCGGCTGCCGTTCTCGATCGAGCTGATCGCCGTGCACGTGGCCCAGGGCCAGCCCGGCTACGACGGGACGCCGCTCCGCGACTGGCTGCGGCAGAGCGGCATCCGATACCGGATCGTCGAGGAGGACACCTATTCGATCGTGCGCCAGCGCATCGACGGTGGCGCTACGCCGTGCGCTCTCTGCTCGCGGCTTCGGCGCGGCATCCTCTACACCACGGCGCGCCGGCTCGGCTGCAACAAGGTGGCGCTCGGCCACCACCGCGACGACGCGCTGGGCACGCTGCTGCTCAATCTCTTCTACGCCGGCACACTGCAGGCGATGCCGGCCAGGTACCTGTCCGACGACGGCGACTGCCTGGTGATCCGGCCTTTGATCGAGGCCGCCGAGAGCGACCTCGAGAGGCTGGCCGAGCTGCTGCGGTTTCCGATCGTGCCCTGCTCGTTCTGCGGCAGCCGGCCCGACGCCAGGCGCGCGGCCATGGGCCGGCTGCTCGCCGAGCTGGAGCGCGACCACCCGCAGCTTCGCAGCGTGATGCTGGGCGCGCTCAAGAACGTGCGGCCGAGCCATCTGCTCGACGTCGAACTGAACGAACGCCTCGCGCCGTGACGGCGGGCGGGCGGCTGGTCGGCGATCTCGAGGCCAGCGCCTGGGCGACCGCGACCCAGATGCGGGGACCGATGAGGTATCCGTAGTGCGTGACCGGGCTGGCGTCGACCTGGTCGGTCCCTTCGAGCGCGGCCGATTCGGGGGGCAAGACGAAGAGGTCGGCGCGGCTCCAGAAGCTGACGCCGCGCACCCGCTTGGGCCACGGGGTCCTGGCCAGCCTGAGCATCAGCGGGCTGTCCGGGCGCAGCTCGCGTGTCAGCTCGGTGTTGGCGAAGCGGGCACAATAGGTCCCGTGGTGCGGTGAACCCATGGTGATGAGCGTCTTCACCCGGCTGGCCAGGCCGTGGTCGGCCATGGCCAGCCGCGAGACGACCCCGCCCAGGCTGTGGGCCACGATCTCGACCTGTCGCTCGCCGGTCGCGGCGATCACGGCGGCGACGAATTCGGTCAACGCCTCGGCCATCTCTTCGATCGACTGGCCGGCTTGAAAGCTGATCTTGTAGTTGCGCTTGCGCCCCTGCAATCGCAGGTACCAGGCCATGGGAATGAAGGTGCCCGGATTGCCGCCCATGCCGTGCACCAGGATCAACGGCGGATAGCCGTCCGGCTCGCCGGGATCGATTTCCTCGCGGCGCGAGGCGAGCAACGAGTAGCTCAGAAGCGAGACGTGGGCCAGGTGGCGCATCACGTCGGGGTCGATGCTGCGGTAGCCCTGCGCGATCTTGCCGCCGATGAAGAGACCCGCGCCCAGAGCGGCGTGGCCGACGGTCGAAGCGACACCCTTGAACGTGGCCACGTGGCCTCCTCTCGGCACTCGTCAGCGGCTACCGCACCGCAAGGTCGCAACGTCTGCCGCGCCGTGCGACACCAGGGTACCACGTCCGGCCCACGGTCGACCCGGTCCAGCTCCACGGGTCGCCTTCAGGACAGCCCCGGTGCCATCCGCTGTACCCGCATCGCGTCTCCCGCGCTGCCTCACGGCGTGCGCATGATGGCCGAGAGCTGGCGACCGCTGCCACCGTGGTCGCGGCGGTACGAAAAAAAACGCCGCGCGTCGCAGGCGGTGCATGGATTGACCAGATCGATCTGTTCGCGCGGCACACCGCAGCCGAGCCACCGTTCGCGGGCGACCGCGCCCAGATCGGCGTACAGTTGACCGCCGCGCTCGACGCGGCTGTGCGGCCCGAGCGCGGCCAGCACCTCGGGCCCCACCCGGTAGCAGCACGGCCCGATATGCGGGCCAATGGCCACCCACAGCCGCCGCGCCTGGTGGCCGCGCGCCTGCAGCGCGCTCGCCGTCGCCTCGATCACGCCCGCCGCCAGCCCGCGCCAGCCACCGTGCACGGCCGCCGCCAGAGCGCCGTCGGCGGTCGTCGCCAGCATCGGCACGCAGTCGGCGGTGCGCACCACCACCGCCAGCTCGGGCTCCTCGGTCCACAGCGCATCCGCCTCGCGATCGTCGCAGGCGGCGAGCGTGGACCTGGTCACCTCGAACACCTGCGCCGCGTGGACCTGCCGGACCATGGCCAGCGCGGGGCTGCCGACGCCGAGCTCAGCGGCGACGCGATCGAGATCGAGCGGGGCCGTGCCGCGCGTGAAAAAGCCGTGTCGCACCCGAGCGGCGCGCCGCAGCAGCGGGCTGGTCACCGGCCGCATCAGCTCTTCTCGCGCCGGCGCGCGCTGCGCCAGATGCCGACCAGCGCGAAGCCGACGCAGACACCGGAGGCGCCGAGCAGCAACAGCACCGCCAGCGGACTGCCGAAGATGGCCCCCAGCGCCGTGAACTGCAGCAGCGCCGCGGCGCTGAACAGCAGCGTCGCGATCAGCACCAGAGTCTGCCGCTCGCGCGCCCGGGCCAGCCGGTGCAGGGCCTCGTCGGTGCCGGTCAACTCGACGCGCAGCCTGGCATCACCGCTCTCGATCGCGCGAATGATGCGCTGGCCCGACAGGATGGTGGTGTTGAAAAAGGTCGCGACGCGCAGCGCGCTGGTCAGCGCGTTGTTGAGCAACCGTTCGGGCGCGTAGCGCTGCCGGACCAGCTCCTCGATGTAAGGCCGCGCCAGCTCGACCGGGTTGACGTCAGGCGCCAGCTCGCGCGCCAGCCCCTCGGTGGTGAGCAGCGCCTTGACCAGCATGGTGTAGTCGGCCGGCATCCGGATGTGGTGGCGCATCGCGCCCTCGGTGACGTCGGCGAAAAAGGCGCCCACCTCGATCTCGTTGAGCCGGCGGCCGACCACGTGCCGCTCGATGACGTCGATCACGTCGGCCTCGAACGCCGCATAGTCGACCGGCCCCTGCGGGACGCCCAGCTCGAAGAAGGTGCGCGCCACCTCGGGCAGATCCTCGCGCAGCACCGCATTGAGCACGTCGACGATGCGATCGCGCGCGCTGCCGGTGAGCCGGCCGACCATGCCGAAGTCGATCAGCGCCAGCCGGCCGTCGTCCTCGAGAAAGGCGTTGCCCGGATGCAGATCGCCGTGGAAGAAACCGTCCTGAAACACCATCTTGTAGGCGGCGTTGACGTAGCGCCGGGCCACCTCGTTGACGTCGACGCGGCCGCCGTCGATCTCGGTCAGCTTGGCGCCGCGCACCCGCTCCATGGTCAGCACGGCGCGCGTGCTCAGGTCGACGAAGACCCGCGGGATGTGGATCTCGGGCACCCCCTCGAAGTTGCGGCCGAAGCGCGCGATCGACGCCGCCTCGATGGTGAAGTCGGTCTCGCGGGCCATGCTGCGCTCGAACTCGCCGACCATGCCCTCGAGGTTGACCAGGCGCGCCTCGGGCACCGCCTCCTCGATGCGGCGCGCCAGCATGTGCATGATCGAGAGGTCGGCCTCGATGACGCGGTGAATGCCCGGCCGCTGGACCTTGACGATGACGTCGTCACCGGCGTGGGTGGTGGCGGCGTGCACCTGGGCGATCGAGGCCGAGGCGAGAGGTGCGATCTCGAACGCCGCGAACAGCTCGGCCGGCGGCTTGCCCAGCTCGCGCTTGATCTGCTTGACGACTTCCTCCGACGACGCCGGCGCGACCTGGTCCTGCAATTTCCTGAGCTCGCGGCACATCGCCTCCGAAAGCACATCCGGGCGCGTGCTCATGATCTGACCGAACTTGACGAAGGTCGGCCCCAGCTCCTGCAGCGCCGAGACCAGCCGCTCCTCGACGCGCACCGTCGACAGCGGCTCGCTGCGCCCGAGGTGCAATCCCAGGTTGAGCCGCTGCAACAGCGCGCCGAAGCCGTGCCGCGCCAGCACCGTCGCGATCTCGCGCAGCCGGTTGGCATCCTTGACCGCGCTCTG
>JAFGSX010000073.1 GCA_016934455.1 Deltaproteobacteria bacterium | reverse complement strand
GGCCGGATGTCGCTGCGATCCTGGCCAGAGCGTCGTATTCGGCCTTGGTGCCGTCGCACCAGTGGATGGAATCGGGTTGAGTCAACGCGGCGATCTCCGCAACCCAGGACAGCAAGCCAGCATGGTCCGTCGGAGCTGTCATTTCGCCTTCTGTTCGGGGAATGGATGGCCGATGAGGCCATGCAGAATCAACCATACCCATTTTCTCGATGGGGCGCAGAAAAGTGCAACAGAAAATGGGAAACACCACCGACGACGGCAGCGCCGCGATCGACACCGCCGCTTCCGCGACCCGCTCACCGGTTGTGCAGAAGCATCCGTTCGTGAAATCCTTGCCCGGTCGGAGGTGGCCATGGCAGCGCTGCGCCTGTACCGCGACGGCAGACTGGTCGAGACGCTGGTGCTCGACGACTCGACGCGCATCGTCGGCCGCGCCGCCGACTGCGACCTGCTGCTGATCAGCCCGGCCGCGTCGCGCCAGCACTTCACCATCCGCCCCAATCCCCAGGGCAAGGGCCACCTCTTGGTCGATCTCGATTCGGACAACGGGACCTTCGTCAGCGGGGTGCGCGAGTACACGCGGCCGATGCTCAAGCGCGAGATCATCCAGGTCGGTGACGAAGTGATCCTGTACGAGCCCGAGGCGGTCGCGGCCAAGAGGCGCGCCTCCAGCCAGCTCCCCAAATGGGCGGTCACCACGCTGCGCGGCATCGACCGTCCGTCCCGCGAGGCCGGTAACGTCACCAACGCGATCCCGCCGGCGGTGCAGCGGCGGATCCAGGCCGAACGCCGGACCCGGCTGCAGCCCCACCTGGTGCTAGAGGATGCGCACGACGAGCAGGCGTTTGCGCTGGATGCCGACGTCGTCGCCATCGGGCTGGGACCGGTGCGCATCCAGGTCGGGCCCGGGAAGAAGAACGAGGCCACGGTGCTGGCCGAGGTGGTGCGCGGTCGCGGCCAGAGCTTCACGGTGCGCGCCAAGGGGCTGTTCGCAAAGGTCCAGGTCAACGGCGAGAGCGTGGCCAAGCACGACCTCAAACCGGGCGACCAGATCGCGATCAACGGCAAGACGCTGCGCTTCGAGCCGGGCATAGGGCAAACGTGAACGGGCAGAGCCGACAGGCGGTCGCCGCGATCGCCCTGTGCTGGATTGGCTGTGTCAACGCCGGCCTAGCTCCCGCGTCTCCTGCCGCGGCAGCGTTGGACTGCACCGTCGGTCCGGGCAGCGGGTCGCATCCGCTCGAGGGTCGCCTCGACCACGAACCAGGCGCGGTCGCATCGGCGTTGCTCGTCAAATCCGGCGAGTCGGCCCTGCGCGAGGCGAGACAGGCGCAGCGCGATCGGGCGCGAGCGCTGGCGAGCACGCTCGCCCGCGCCATCGCCGCGCTGGTACCGGAGATCGCGGACAGCGCGATCGGCCGCCAACGGGCAGCGCGCTACCCCGCTCCGATCTGCCCCCAGCCACAGGCCACGCGCGGACCGCCCGCGATCGTCATCGTCAGGACATAGACGAGTTCAGCGAAGCGCTATCTAACAACGCGGACCGCGGTTGGCGCCGACAGGCGCCGCCCCTGGTATCGGAGTCACCATGAGCAATGACGAAGCACCGATCGCTCCGCGACCGGACGCGGACAAGAGCGATCCCCCCCCTAAGCAGTCCGTAAACTGGCTGTCGATCGTCGGCTTCTGCACCGTCACGGCAGCGATCATTGCCGTCGCCTACTACCTGTTGATGTAGCGACCACCGGTTCGCCGCGCCGCTCATGGCGCCGCCCAGAATCCAGTTATTGGCTACTCAGCTCGCAGAAAGGAGGCTGCGGCCTGGAAAAGAAGTAACCCTGCAGCAGGTGGCAACCGAGATCGGTGACCACCTTGACCTCGTCGGCGGTCTCTACCCCCTCGCCCACCACCTGCATGCCCTCGCCATTGGCGAAGTCGAGGATGTACTTGATCAGGCGCGCGCTGCGGCTGTCGGTGCCGATGTCCCGGATCAGGCGCATGTCGAGCTTGACGAAGTCCGGCCCAAGCTGCCCCAGCGAGTTGAGCCCCGAGTAACCGGACCCCAGATCGTCGATGGCGATGCGAAAACCAAATCTCTTCAGGTGGGTCAGCAGGTCGTGCACCCGCTCGTACTCCTCGATGGCGGCGCTCTCTGTCACCTCGAGCACGATGCGGCTGGCCCACGGACAGCCGCGCGCCCACTCGAGCAGCTCGAGATTGAGCTCCAGCGGGTGCAGGTTGATGAACAGCAGCCGCGGCTTCTTGAGCTGGTCGACCGGTCGGATGCTCAGCTCGCGCATGGCCTTGCCCAGCTCGAGGATCTTGCCCGCGCCCTCGGCGGCGTGGAGCAGCTCGACCGGGCTCTTGAAGGTGCCCTCGGCCGGCCGGCACAGCGCCTCGTAGGCGAAGATCTGCCGCGTCTCGGCGCTGACGATCGGCTGGTAGACATAGCGCATGGCGTAGTTGCGGATCACCTTCTCGAGCGCCACCCTCTGTCCGACCTCGGGCTCGGGCTCGTCCGGCTTGCGATCCGAGATCTGGCGCAGGCCCGGCGAGTACGACACGGTCTGGTTGGCGCCCGCCTGCTGCGCCGCGAGCAGCGCCGCCTCGGCCGCCCCGAGCAGCTTGGCCTGCTCCTGCCCGTCGTCGGGAAAACCGGTGACTCCGATCGAGACCGTCACCCGCGGCAGGTTGTACTTGAAAAAGTCAAAGCCCTGGACCGCGGCGCGCAGCCGCTCGGCCTTGGCGGCGGCGCCGCGCTTGGCGGTCTCGGGCAGCAGCACGGCAAAGGTATCGCCGCCGTAGCGGATGGTGACGTCGCGCTCCTCTAGCCTGAACCCGACGTCGGAGCGCCGCGCCTGGTTCTGCAGCAGGTCGCCGAACAGGCGCAGCATCTGGTCGCCGACCTGGTGGCCGAACATCTCGTTGACCTGCCTGAAGTTGTCGACGTCGAGCAGGAGCAGGGAGAACTGCAGGTTGTTGCGCTGCGAGCGCAGTATCTCCTGCTGCACGCTCTCGCGCAGGTAGGCGTGGTTGTACAGCTTGGTCAGCGGATCGCGCACCACCAGCTTCTCGAGCTCCTGGTTCTTCTCCTGCAGCACGCGGTTGGTCTGCTCGACCGCCTCCTTGGCCTTGGTCAGCTCCGCGTTGGCCCGCGCCAGATCGGCGCGCAGCGCGGCGTTCTTGATCACGAGCGCGGCGTGACGAGCGAACGTGCTCAGCAGTTGCAGATCCCGGTCCTCGAAGATCTTGGTCGCACGCGGTGAATCGAGATAGATGATGCCGACCACCTCGTCCCCGTCGATCATGGGCACACACAGCGCCGACCGTATGCCGCTGACGACGGCGCTGTCCGAATCATCGAACCGATCGTCGCTGGCCATGTCGACCGAGACCACGGCGTCGCGGGTCTCGATGACCTCCTTGAGCAGGCTGCGCGAGAGGTGCAGCTTCTCGCTCGGGTCCAGGGTGCGTACCTTGGTCAGGCTCCACTGCTGCTGCTGGCGATCCCAGAGCAGAATGGCGCTGCGCTCGGCCGAGAACCGGGTAAACGCGATCTCGAGCATGCGGTCGAGCAGCTTGTCGATGTCGGTCTCGAGACCGATGGCGCGCGCCAGCTCGTAGGCGGCGCGCAGCGTCTCGTACTCGGAGCGCAGCTCTGTCAGATCGATCTCGCCGCTCGGTTCGTCGAAGCTCAGCTCCCGGCTGGCGTCCTGGCGCATGGACACGACCGCCTGGATGTCGTCGACGATGACCTTGTCGGTCTGCCGGTTCTCGAGGCGGTCGTCGACGAACTCGAACTCTGTGGCCCCGATCTTGATCGAATCGCCCTCGGTCAGATCGGCGCGCGTTACCGGCTGGTCGTTGACCAGCGTCGGAAAATCCAGGCCGAGCTGCTCGATCTCGTAGCGCCCGTCGGGCAGCGCCGAGATCCGGGCCTGGGCGCCGGCGATGCGCGAATCCTTGACCACGATGGCGCACGCGCGATCGCGGCCGATGACCGTGATCTCGCTCAGCTCGTACTCCTCGGTCCAGGGTGAGCTGGTCAGCCTGAGGCGCGCCATGGGAGTTGATATTAGCAGCTCGGCGGACGGCGTCTAACCCTTTACGCGGTCTTCGCCGCGACCGGCCGCGCCCGTGGCGCCGCCGACGAGGGCGTTGTAAGGTGGCGGCCATGCTGGTCGCGTTTGTCAGGGCCCTGGGCCGGCCGGCGATCCACGCGGTCGAGGCCGCCGGCGCCACCGCGCTGT
>JAFGSX010000072.1 GCA_016934455.1 Deltaproteobacteria bacterium | reverse complement strand
GTCCTCGAGAAAGGCGTAGGTGGTGCCGTCGGCGGTGCCGTCGAGCGGAATGCAGATCGGAAACGAGCCGGCCGCGATCAGGTCGGGTACGAACGCGCCGTCGACGTCGTAGCGAAAGGCGAGCGTCAGCTCGCCCGCTATCAGATCGTAGGGAAAGACCAGGGTGTAGCCGCCGCCGAAGAGGGTGACCGGCGACCCGTCGCGAACAAAGCGCGTCAGGTCCTGCTCGATCGCGGGCGCGCTCAGCGCTGGATCGCACGGGTCCGCGTCCAGGGACTCGCACTGCCCGCCGTTGCAGATCTGGTCCGGCCCCTGGCATGGATTGGGGTCGCACGGATCGTCGGTGCAGGTGTGGCCGTCGGCGCCGCGGTGAAAACCACTGGCGGTGTCGCAGTCGCAGAGACCGCCGCTGCACAGCTCGCCATCGGCGACGCTGCACGGATTGGGATCGCAGGGATCGGTGGTGCAGATCGCGCCGTCGCCGGCCAGATGGTATCCGTTGGCTGCGTCGCACGGACACTCTCCATTGCTGCACAGCTCGTGATTGGAGGCAGCGCACGGATCGGGATCGCACGGGTCCGTGGTGCAGGTGACGCCGTCGGCCGCCCGGTGATAGCCCATGGGGTCGCACTGGCAGTCGCCGCCAAAACAGATCTCGTGGTTCTGCAGATCGCACGGATTGGGGTCGCACGGACTGGTGGTGCAGGTGGTGCCGTCGGCCCCCAGGTGGTAGCCGCCGGTTGCGTCACAGGGGCATTCGCCGGCCGTGCAGACCTCGTGGTTGGCCGCGTCGCAGGGATCGGGATCGCACGGGTCCGCGGTGCAGGTGGTGCCGTCGGCCCCCAGGTGGTAGCCGCGGGCCGCGTCGCACGGGCAGTCGCCGGCAATGCAGACCTGGTGGGCGGCCGCATCGCAGGGATCGGGATCGCACGGGTCCGCGGTGCAGGTGACGCCGTCGGCGCTGGCGTGGTAGCCGCCGGCGACGTCGCAGCGGTCGCAGTCGGCGCCGGCATAGCCCGGATCGCAGCCGCAGCGGGCGCCGCCGTTGACGACGCGGCAGCTCGCGTGCGGTGGGCATTCGAGCGCGGCGCACGGGTCGACCGGCGCGCTGGACGGACAGCCGGCGGCGGCCAGGAGCGCGCAGCAGACACCGCAGAGGGAGATCGCCGGCCTCATCAGCTCACCTCGAGAAAGGCGCACTTGAGATACTCGGTCTCCGGCACCGCGAGCGCGATCGGATGGTCGAGCGCCTGGCCGCGCAGCGCCAGCAGACGCACCTCGCGCTGCGCGTCGCGCGCCGCCTGACGCAGCAGCTCGATAAAACTCTGGCGATCGACGTGGTGCGAGCAAGAGGAAGAGGCCACGATGCCGCCCGGCTTGACCACGCCGAAGACCAAGGCGTTGAGCTCGCGGTAGGCGCGCAACCCCGAGCGCAGCTTGCTCTTGGACTTGACGAACGCCGGCGGATCGACCACCGCCGCGTCGAAGAGGCGCCCTCCCTCGCCGCCGCTCCGCCGCAGGTAGTCGAGGACATCGTGCTCGACGAAGCGGACCCGCTCCTGGAGCCGGTTGCGCAGGGCGTTTTCCCGCGCCTGCTGGATCGCCCAGGCCGAGGCGTCGACGCCGGTGACCTGGGCGCCGGCCGCGGCCAGGTGCAGCGCCCAGGCGCCGGTGTAGCAGAACAGGTCCAGCGCCTGGCCGCCGCCGATCAGCCGCCTCAACGCGACGCGGTTGTCGCGCTGATCGAGAAAGAGGCCGGTCTTCTGACCCCGGTAGAGGTCGACCGCGAACCGGACGCCGTCCTCCTCGACCTCCGGCGGCGGCTCGGCCGCTCCCTTGGCCACCTCCTTGTACAGCGGCAACCCCTCGAGGGCCCGCGCCGGGACGTCGTTGCGCAGCACGATCGCGCGCGGAGCGAGCAACTCGTCGCAGACCTCGAGCAGCAGCGGCCGCAGCGCCTCCATGCCGGCGGTCGAGAGCTGCACCGCCAGGCAGTCCGAGTAGCGATCCACGATCAGCCCCGGCAACCCGTCGGACTCGCCAAAGACCAGCCGGCCGTGGCAGCGATCGCCGATCCAGCGCTCGCGCCGGGCCAGCGCGGCGGCGATGCGCGCGCGAAAGAAGCTCTTGTCGATGGCCTCGCGCTGCCGGGTCAGCAGCCGCACCGCGATCAGGCTCGCCGGATTGATGTAGCCGATGCCGAGGAAAACGCCGTGCCGGTCTACCACCTCGACCAGCTCGCCCGGCTGGTGGCCCTTGGGGCTCTGCGCCAGCTCGTTGGCGAAGATCCAGGGATGGCCGGCGAGGATCCGCTTGCTGCGGCTGACCGCGACCTGTCGCATGGGATTCACGATCGCGCGCGACGCGCTTCTTGACAAGCCACGTCGCGATCCATATTTATGCAACCTTTCGCGACGGCCGGACGAGCCGCGGTATCACCCGCGATCGGAGTCCGGCCGTGCCGAGGTTGCTGCGATGAAACCAGGTATCCACCCCAAGTACCGCTACGCGCAGATCACCTGCGCCTGCGGCGCGGTCTACGAGACCCGCTCGACCCGCGGCTCGTACACCATCGAGATCTGCTCGGCTTGCCATCCATTCTTCACCGGCAAGCAGAAGCTCGTCGACGCCGCCGGTCGCATCGAGCGGTTCAACCGCAAGTACGGGCGCCCCTCCTGAGCCGCCGGCACCAGGCGCTCCGCTCGCTCGCGATCCACGCGCTCGCGGCGCCGCTCGCGGTCGGCGGCCAGGCCGTGATCGAGGGTGTGATGATGCGCGCGCCCAGGGCGTGCGCGGTGGCGGTGCGGCGCAAGGACGGCTCGATCGTCGTCAGCGAACAGCCGATCATCCGCTTTCTCTCTCGCTATCGCGTCTTTCGCTGGCCGCTGCTGCGCGGCGCGGTCATTCTCATCGAGTCCCTGCACAACGGCATGGTGGCGCTGACCTTCGCGGCCGAGCAGGCCTCCCTCGACGACGAGAGCGCGCCCCAGAGCGGCCTGGCGACACCCCCCAACGCCGGCGCGCTGCTGGCCGTCGGCGACGCGGGCAGCCCCCCCCCACCGGCCGGGTTGAGCAAGGCCGCGCTGTGGGGCACCATGGCCTTCGCCATCGTGCTCGGGCTGCTGTTTTTCGTCGGCCTGCCGCACCTGCTGACCTACCTGCTCGGTTTGCTGGTGCCGGGCGGGCTCGACGTCGACAGCGGCTGGTTTCATCTGATCGACGGCCTGTTCAAGCTGGCCCTCTTTATCGGATACGTGGCGCTGATCGGACGCATGCCCGACATTAGGCGCCTCTTCATGTACCACGGCGCCGAGCACAAGTCGGTTCATGCCTTCGAGGCCAAGCTGCCGCTCGAGGTGGCGCCGGCGCGGCCGTTCTCGACCGCGCATCCGCGCTGCGGCACCAGCCTGATCATGTGGGTGGTGGCGATCTCGGTCTTCATGTTCGCCGCGGTGCTGCCGTTCGTGCCGCGGCCGACCGAGATCACCGCCGTCAACCAGGTCTATTTCGTGCTGGTCAAGATCCTGCTCACGCTGCCGATAGCCGGCATCGCCTACGAGCTGCAGCGCGCGGCGTCGCGCCGCCCCGACAACCGCATCATCCAGACCCTGATCGCGCCCGGCATGTGGCTGCAGTCGTTGACCACCCGGCCGCCCGGCGACCCGGAGCTCGAGGTGGCGCTGAGCTCGCTGCGCGCTGCGCTCTGGCGCGAGCAACGGCCGGAGGCGCCGGGCGAGCGGCAGCCGCCCAGGCAGTTCGCCGACTTTCAGGAGGTGGTGTCGAACTATGGCTGAGGTGGGCCGTGGCAGTGCCCCTGATCGATGTGATCTCGCCCCTGGTCACCTGCGCGCTGGTGATCGTGCTGCCGTGCATCCTGGCCTGCTGGGTGATCTACCGCACCGTGACCGAGAAGCGAGGCCCGGCCGTGCCGGTCGCTGAACCCGAAGGCCCGACATTCGCGAATGCCGTCGAGGTCCTTTCTACGGCAGAGAGTCTGTCCGACGACTACGGGAAGTCGCCGACAGGGGACAGACCCCCGGAAAAGTAGCCATGCTGGAGAAGCTCGAAGAGGTGGCGCTGCGCTT
>JAFGSX010000071.1 GCA_016934455.1 Deltaproteobacteria bacterium | reverse complement strand
GATCATCAACGAGCCGACCGCGGCCGCGCTCTACTGCGCCAAGCGCCGCGGTATCGAGCAGACGATCCTGATCTACGACCTGGGCGGCGGCACCTTCGACCTGAGCCTGTGCGCGATCCGCGGCCAGCTCGTGACCGTGATCGGAACCGGCGGCGACTCTTTTTTGGGCGGCAACGACTTCGACGCCCAGATCGCAAAGCGGCTGGCCAGCCGCTTCGAGAGCGAGCACAGGGTCGAGATCCAGTCCGACAAGGTGGTCATGCAGCGGCTGACCTTTGCCGCCGAAAACGCCAAGATCGCGCTCGCCGGGCGAGAGGAGGTGCAGCTTCACGTGCCGTTCGCGGCGCAGCGCGACGGCCGTCCGATCGATTTCGACTACACGCTGACACGCGACATGCTCGAGACCATGACCTCGAACCTGATCGAGGGCACGCTCGGCATGTGCGAGGATCTGCTGCACGACGTCGGGATGACCGCGAAGCAGGTCGACGAGCTGGTGTTCGTCGGCGGTCAGACGCGGATGCTGGCGCTGCAGCGGCGGCTGGCGGCCGCCTTTCGCACCGACCCCGGCCGCAACATCAATCCCGAGATGGGGGTGTCGGTGGGCGCCGCGATCCTCGGCCGCGGCCTCGATCTGCCGGGGGGCCCCGAGCTGGCAGACGTGGTGTCGCTGCCGATCAACGCGATGCTGCCGGGGGGCGACACGCGCGAGGTGATCCCCCAGAACACGGGTGTGCCGGCGGTGCGGCGCACGGTGGTCGAGCGCCGCTCGCCGCCGGGCGTGCCGATGGTGATCGCGCTGGTCGAATCGCCGGACGCGCGCAGCGTCGATCGCGACATGCTGGGCACGGTGCGGATCGATCCGGAGTGGCTGGACCGCCACACCGGCCAGTTCGAGCTAGAGATCCGCATCGGCCAGGACTACGACCTGTCGGCGAGCATCCTGGCCGCGGACGGCAACCGGCTCCCGCTCGAGGTCAGCGCGCCCAGGTTCTGACGCGATGGCGCGACCGGCTCCGATTTGCGAGTACCTGGATCGCGCCCGCGGTTGAGCGATGGCCCGGCGTTATCTACAATGTCCGTATGCACCGACTTCTGCTCCGGCGCGCGTCGCTGGCCTGCCTGCTGCTCGCCGTGGCCGGCTGCTTGCCCGAGACCGAGATGCGCGACGGCTCGGTCGACGCCTGGAGGCCGCCGTGGAACTGGGACGGCGGCGGCGGCGATCGCCCGCACAGCGATCGCCAGCCCACCGATCGCCGCGTCGTCTCGGACGTGCCGGCGGCCGGCGACCGCGGCGGCCTGCCGCGGCTGGACGGCGGTGGCCTGCGCGACGGGGCCGGGCGCGACGGTGCGATCGGGCCGCCCCGCGACGCGGCCCGCAGCGATAGCGGCTTTCCGATGCCCGGGACCCAGCCGTGCCAGGTCTGGCAGGACTGCGCGCCGCACTACGGCGATCTCAACTCGGGCTACGAGTGCGTGGGCCAACTGTGTACCTGCGACCCGACCGGCGGCATGCTGAGCAACTGCACGGCCGGCGGCGGTACCTGGATCATCGCCGAGTGCTACTGCGCCCGGAGCGCCGGCCCGATTCCCAGCGCCGACGCCGGCGACGACGAGGACTGCTGGTGGTCATGGCGCCAGGGCGCGTGCGAGCCCGACTACTGGGTCGACACCTCGTACCAGGTCGAGGAGTGTTACTGCTGCGACGAGTACGGATATGACATCTGCGAGTGGCGCTGGATCTACGACGGCTACTGGGCGAGCGGCTACTGCCCGCCGGGTTATTGGGAACAGCTCTGCTACTGAAGCCCAAAAATATGGGACGCGCCCCGCTGCGCGCTATGTGATATCAAGGCAACGCGCGGTCGACGCGGTCGTGCGCGCAGGGGTGAGTGGTGGCTGATCCGCTGCCAATCGATCCGTGGTCCGAATTGGTCGGCGGGCTGCGGGCGCAGGTCGAGGTGCTGGCGCTGACGCGAGCGCCAGGCGTGCCGGCGGCCTCACCTGCGGTCGGCGCGCCAGCTCCCTCGTTCGCTCCGGCTCCCACGCCCGGCGACGACCGCGGCGCGGCTCTGGACTCGATTCGCGCCGAGATCGGCGACTGCACCCGCTGCCAGCTACACCGCCGGCGGCACCACATCGTCTTTGGTCAGGGCGATCCAGCGGCCGAGCTGGTGTTCGTCGGGGAGGGGCCAGGCGAGGACGAGGACCGGCAGGGGATTCCGTTCGTCGGCAAGGCCGGCGAGCTGCTGACCCGGATGATCGGCGCCATGGGGCTCACCCGCGACCAGGTCTACATCTGCAACATCGTGAAGTGCCGGCCGCCCAACAACCGCGACCCCGAGCCGGACGAGGTGGCGGCGTGCGAGCCGTTTTTGCGAGCGCAGCTTGCCGCGATCAAGCCGCGGGTCATCGTCGCGCTGGGCCGCTGTGCGGCGCAGACCCTGCTCGGGGTCAAGGTGCCGATCTCGCGGCTGCGCGGCAAGTGGGCGAGCTACCAGGGCATTCCGCTGATGCCGACCTTCCACCCGGCCTATCTGTTGCGAAATGCCGGCGGCAAGCGACCGGTGTGGGAAGATCTCAAGGAAGTGATGCACCGTCTGGGACGGTTTTCCAGGGACCAAGAGCCATCGCGAGAGGCTGGCGCTGGCTCGCTGCGAGACGAGGAACCATGAACCGTCGGTTCGCTGCTGGCTGGTTGGCGCTGTCGCGCGCAAAGCGCCTGGCCGCCATCCTGTGCTTTATGTCGATCGCCTTTGCGCTGCGCACCTCTGCCGACGAGGGCTCGGTCTCGGCCGGCGCCAGTGCCACCGACCTCGAGCTGCTCAAGGTGAGCACGCGGCCGGACTCTCAGCCGGCGCCGGCGTCGCGGCCGGCGACGGCCGAGGATCTGGTGGTGAGTCGGGTACTGGTGACCGACATCGAGGGGATGATCGACCCCGGCACCAAAAACCACTTTCTCGACACCATCGAGGAGGCCGAGCGCGGCAAGTTCGGCCTGGTGGTGTTCAGAATGGACACGCCGGGCGGGCTGCTCGACTCGACGCGCGACGTCGTCAAGGCCTTCATGACGAGCAAGGTGCCGGTGGCGGTCCTGGTTGCGCCCTCGGGCGCGCGCGCAGCCAGCGCCGGCGCGTTTATCACCATGGCCGCGCACGTCGCGGCCATGGCGCCGGGCACCAACATCGGCGCTGCGCACCCGGTGACCATCGGCGGCGGCGATGGCAACGAGGAGAGCGACAACGCCAAGCACCTGGCTGCCAAGGCCGAAGAGGACACCGCAGCATTTGCCGAAGGCATCGCCGAGCAGCGCCACCGCAACAAGGAGTGGGCACGCAAGGCGGTGGTGAAGTCGGTCTCGATCGTCAGCACCAAGGCCAAGGAGATCGGCGTCATCGATGTGATCGCCAGCGACGTCGGCGATCTGCTCGAGAGCGCGGACGGGCTGATCCTCGAGATCAACGGTCAGTGGCGCGCGCTGCGCTGCAAGGGCGCCGGGATCAGTCATCACGAGATGGGGCTGAGCGCCAAGATCGTGCACCTCATGTCAAATCCGAACATCTCGTACCTGCTGTTCATGGCCGGCGTGCTCGGTATCGCCATGGAGCTCTACCACCCCGGCGTCATCTTCCCCGGTGTGCTGGGCGCCATCTCGTTGATCCTGGCCTTCATCTCGTTTCAGATCGTGCCGGTCAACGTCGGCGGCATCCTCTTGATCCTGGTCGGCGCCGGCATGCTGGTGGCCGAGGCTTTTGTACCTTCCTTTGGCGCGCTCGGCATCGGAGGTGCCGCCGCGGTCGTCATCGGCGGCTTCATGCTGGTCGACGACCTGGACCCCAACTTGTTCGTCGACCGCGAATACGGGGTATCGCCCTGGGCCATGTGGCCGATGGTGGTCGCGGTGGTGGGCTGCATCTTGCTCATCGGCATCGCGGTGGTGCGGTCGCGGCGCCGGCCGTCGGCCACCGGCGCACCCGGCATGATCGGCCAGACCGGGCGCGCGTTAACCGCGGTCAACGCCGAGGGCGGCCGGGTGCAGCTTGGCACCGAGGTCTGGGCCGCGGTCTCGACTGCGCCGCTCGAACCGAAGACGCGGGTTCGCGTCACCGCCGTGGACGGCATGCGCTTGACCGTAGAGGCCGCCGATGCGAGCGTGCCGCCGAGGCCGACCGCCACCGCCTGAGCGGCCTCGCAGTTCCCTGTGATCCGCACCACAGCGCGGCATTTGCGCGATAACCAGATAGTGTCGTCGAGAAGGCCATGGTGACGCGGTCCCTGAGCGATTCGGTCCTTCGTTACACCGGCCTGCCCCACGCAGAGCCGGGGCGGCTGGAGCCGGTGCCGGCGAGCGCGCTGCGTCCGGTCGTTGAGCAGCTCGCCGAGCTGGAGGAGCTGGCACCCGAGCTAGCCCCCGAGGTCCAGCGGTTGCTCAACACGCGCCGCGGCTCGAGCGGTACCGCGGCCGCCTCGCTGGAGCGCCGTTACGGACCGGGTGCCGCGGCGTATGCGGAGAGAGTCGAGCTCGCCCTCGTGCGCGTTGAGGCCGCGCTGCTGGCCGTGCAGCAGGGGGTGAGCCAGGGACTGCTGGTGCGCCTGCTCGGCTCATCGCCGGCGCATTCCAAGCGGCTCGCGCAGCAGATCCAGGAGCTGGCAGAAGCGCTGCGCGATCCGGCGGCGACGCCCGAGCGCTGCAAGCGGGCCAAGCTCGAGGCGCGGTTGCTGCTTCGAGCCGCGATGCTGCCCGCGGGTTCGTTGCGCGGCGAAGACGCCGAGCGGCTGCTCGACGAGCAGTTTCACCTGACCTCGGGCGCGCCCGCGCCGGCAGCGGAAAGAGGGGGCCGGCGCGAGCGGACCGAGGTCGACACGGTGGTGGAGCGCAGCTCGCCGCTGAACCGGTTGCGCCGGGGCGGCCGCACCCGCGCGCCGTCGTTTGCGCCGGTGCGCTACGCGCCGGGATCGCCGGCGGCCATCGGGCTCTTTCGGCAGGCGGCGCGGCTGGCGGGTTTGCCTAAAAAATGGGCCATATCCAGCGGGTTGCACGCGATTCTCGAGTCCGAGTCCGACGGCTGGGTGGGCAAGCCCAACGGCACCTACGGCAAGCGCTCGCGCAACCAGGGACGCTGGGGCGAGGTCGTCCAAGAGCTGAGGGAGGGCGACGTCAGGGCCAGGTCAACAGCCAGCGGGCTCGGCCAGTTGTCGCTGTCCAGCGTCGAGGCCCTGTATCCGAGCGGCCGCGCCGGCATCGGGGTGCCGGTCGAGGAGGCGATCGGCATGCTGCGCTACATCGAGGCGCGCTACGGCGACCCCGAGCGCGCCTGGGATCTCTACGGCGTGCTGTGCGAGGGTTACTGATCCGCCGCTGCCTCATTTCTCGACCGGCCAGCCTTGTGATTCGTCGTGCTCTTTGCGATGTTTGTTGATTGTGAACCAGACCGCGTCGCCCTCGCCAGCCAACCTGAGCCTGCAGCTCGAGGGCGATCGCGCTCTGCTCGAGGCCTTTCGCGTCGGCGATCCCGACCTGCTCACCCGTCTCTACCTGACGACCGTCCCCTCGCTGCGCGCGCTGCTCTACGCCTGCGGCCTGCGCGGCGCCGCCGACGTCGACGACGCGCTCCAGACCACCTATGCCCGCGCCTTTGCCCAGCCGGCCCGCGCCTCGTACGCCGGCCTGTCGCCGTTCTCGAGCTACCTCAAGACCATCGCGCGCAACGTCGTGCGAGACCTCAAGAAATCTGGGCGGTCGCGGTTCGAGGTGCTGGATCCCGAGGCGGCGGAGGCGGCGCGCGCCTCCGGCGAGATCGCCGATCCCGAGGCCGCTGCGGTGCGGGCCGAGGGAGAGGTGCTGCGCGAGAAGTTCTTGGGCCGGTTGCCGGAGCTGGAGCGCCGGATCTACGACGCCTGCTTCGTCGACGGCAAGGCCGAACGCGAGGCGGCAGACGCGCTCTCGATCACGCGCCATCGCCTGCGCAATGGCGTCGACGCCATCCGCGACAAGCTGGCGCGGTTTGTCAAGGAGCACAGACTCGATGAGTGAGCACGACCACGTCGAGCGGCTCGTCGACCGCTACTTCGCCGGCAAGCTGGCGCCTGGGCGCGTGGACGAGATGCGGCGGCACCTGCGCGAATGCGACGCCTGCCGCGCCCGCTACGACCGACTGGCGCTGGCCGAGCAGCGGGCCGTCGGCCAGGCCGAGGCGCGGGCGCTGGCCGACCTGCGCCTGCTCGAGGACGTCGTGGGTGCGAGCCAGCTCGCGCGGCGGCCCGAGCCGGCGCGCCGCCGGTGGCTGGCCTACGCGCTGGCGCCGACGGTCGCCGTGGCTGCGACCTTTGCTCTGGTCATCCTGAACCAGACCCCGTCCGGCGACGAGCGCCTGGTCGCGCGCGGTCCCGGCGCCACCGGGGCGGCGGTCGGAGTCGGCGTCGCCGCGGTCGACCCGGCGCGCGGCCTGGTCTACGACGCGCGCCGACCCGAGGGCATCGCGCTCGATCACCGCCTGCGCTTCAGCTACTCGAACAGCGCCGGAGAGGCGCGCTACCTCTTCCTCTTTGGCCTGGACGAGGAGCTGATGCCCTACTGGTATTTCCCTCTGCCCGAGGAGAAGACCAGCCTGGCGATCGAGCGGGGGCCCGCTGCCCGGCAGTTGCCCCTGCCCTACGAGACCGAGCTGGCGCGGCGCCATCGCGCCGGCCGCCTGCGCGTGGTGGCGCTCTTCTCCGTCGATCCGATCGCGCTGACCGCGGTCGAGGAGGCGCTCGCGGCTGCGCGCAGCGAGCGCCGGCCGCTCGATCGGATCGCCTGGCCAGGACAGCCGACGGTCCAGATCGTCGAGCTGTCGCTGGTCCCGGGGGCCGGCGGATGAACGGCAGGCGGCTGCTCGCCGGGCTCACCCTGGCCGGCGGCATGGCCGCCGCTGTGCCAGCCGTTCCGGGAGCGGCTATGGCGGGCGACAGCGCGGCCGCAGCCAGCCCTCCGACCAGCCATCGCGAGGCGGTGATCATCGGTTTCAACCGCTCTCCGCGGCTGGCGCTCGAGCCTCTGCGCTACGCCGACGACGACGCGATCAAGCTCGGCGCCATGCTCGGCCTGGTCTACGACCAGGTGGCGACGCTGGTCGAGCCGGACGACGAGACCGCACGCCTCTATCCGGGCTTTGTCGTCGTCAGGCCGACGCGGCAGGCGGTGGCGGCGGCCCTCTCCGCCGCTGCTCGGCGCATCGAGCGCGCGATCGAGCAGGGGCAGGAAGGCGAGCTGCTGTTCGCCTATTCCGGGCACGGAGACGTCGATCGCGAGGGCCGCGGCCTGGTCTACCTGGCCGACGGCGCGCTGTCGCAGCTCGATCTGGCGGCCGCTCTCGGCGCCGCCGCCGCCCGCTACCGGGTGACATTGCTGATCGACGCCTGCAATGCCGCGCTGCTGGTCGGCGTGCGCGGCAGCGGCTCGTACCGCGATCGGGTCCCCGCCGAGCGGCGCAGCCGCGAGCTCGAGCAATTGAACCGGGCCGGGCTCATTCTCTCGACCAGCGGCCGGGCCGAGGTGCACGAGTGGGGTCTGCTGCTCTCGGGCATCTTCAGCTACGAGGTGCGCTCGGCGCTGCTCGGGGCCGCCGATCTCGACGACGATCGCCGCATCACGTTTGCCGAGCTGGACGCCTTTGTGGCAGCGGCCAACGCGCGCATCGCCAATCCCGTCGCGCGCCTGGCACCGACCATCCGCGGGCCCGGCGGCCGCGACGATGCGGTGGTCATCGACCTCAACCAGGCGCGGGCGCCGGCGTTTCTGCGCGTCGCGCCGGAGGTGGTCGGCCACGCCTTTTTGCAGGACGCGGCGCTGGTGCGCCACGCCGATTTCAACAAGACCGCGGAGCGGGGCTTCTGGCTGATGCTGGTGAGCAGTCAGCCATACGCCATGGTCCGGGGTGGCGAGGAGCATCCGCTGCTGGTGACGGGCGACAGCGTGGCCGCGCTCGGTCCGGCGCGGCCCACCGCCGACATCGCCGGGCGCGGCATGCTGCACGACTACCTCGAGCGCAACCTGTTCCAGACCCCGTTCGATCGCGCCTTTGCCGAGCGGCACTGGCAGCGCTGCGACGAGTCTGCAGCGCCCGTCGCCCTGAGCGCGATCGAGATCGCGCGGCTGGTGCTGGCGCCCTACCTGCTGCCGTACGCGGTGGGTTGCGGCCTGGCCGCGCTGGGAGGGCTGGGCTACGGAGGCGGCTGGATCGCTTACCTGGGTGCGGTCGAGGCGCACTGGGCCGACGAGACGCGAGCCCTCAACACGGCGGCCAATGTTCTGGCCATCGGCGGCCTCGCGACCGCCGCGGCCGGTGCCGTGGTCGTGACCGGGACATCGGTTGTATTGGGAGGCGAGCTGATCTCATGGCAGCTCGAGTGATGACGCCCGCGGGGCGAGCCTTGGGTGCTGGACCGGTGTCGGGCATGGCGGTCTGCCTGGCTCTGGCGGTGGGCGCCTGTCTGCCACCCGAGGTGCCGATCGCCGGCAAGGCCTGCAACCCGCGGCATCCCTGCGGCCCTGACATGGCATGCGTCGCGGGGCAGTGCCAGCCGTCGCGCTGCCCGGAGCGGAGCTGCCAGCTCCACCGGGCGATCGACTGCGAGGGCGAGCCGCGCGTCTGCCTCGATCAGTGCTGGGAGCCGTGCGCCGCCTGCGCCGCGGTCTGCGACAACGGCGACCTCAAGCGCTGCGTCGAGGAGAGCAGCGGCGAATCGTGGTACTGCCGGCCCGAGGAGGTCTGCCTGGTGCACATCTCCAGCTCGCGATCAGCGGACTGCCGCGTGCCGCCCGTGCAGTGCCTGGATAGCCCGGACTGCGACTGCCTGGAGGGGCCCTGGTCGCTCTATCCTTTTTGCGATGAGTGGGAGACCTGCGTCGACATCTCCGGCGGGTCGGTCGCCTGCCGCTCCAACTTGCTCGATGCGGGTCGCGTGGACAGCTCTGGCGACGCGGGAATCTGCGACAGCGCCACGATTTCGGATCGCGCCGTGCGCGATGCCGTGGCTGCGGATGGCATCAGCGCCCTCGACTCCGCCAGCGCCCCCGACTCCTCCACTGTCTGCGACTCCGCCGCCGTCTTCGACTCCAGCAGCGTTAACGACGGCCCGTTACCCGATCGCTGGTCCCCCGATGGCTCGACCCCTGCCGACGCGGGGGTCCCCGAAGCGGG
>JAFGSX010000070.1 GCA_016934455.1 Deltaproteobacteria bacterium | reverse complement strand
GGCGAGAGCCTCGTGGTGGTGGTGCTCGATGGGTACGAGCGTGCGGAGCGGCGGTTCGAGCTGGCGCGTGGCATGACGGCCACCTGGGGCGTGACGCTCCAGCCGACCGCGGCGTGGGTGACCATCAAGGTCAGCGAGAGCTGCCCCGCGGGGGCGGCGGTCCGGCTGCAGACCGCCCGGACCGGGGCAAGCCAGGCCGGCACGGTGCCCTGCCGGCTGAAGATCCCGGCCGACATGCCGGTCAGCATCCGTGTCGAGCGGACGGGCTACCGGCCGGCGGAGAAGATGGTCCAGATGCCGCCGGGCACCGAGGCGACCTGGCGGCCGCGGCTCGTCACGGCGTTGGTGGATGACCGGGCGCAGGCGCTGCAGGTGGCCGTGGATCGCTACCGGCGCGCGTATGCCCGGGCGGCGCGGGCGGTGGTCTACGATCGACGCGACATCGGCGGGGTGCCGCTCGCGGCGCTGGTGGAGCGGGCGGGCATGGGGCGGTTCCCGGTCATCGCGGAGGTCCGCGAGCTGGACGCCCGCAGCGCCCGGGTGGCCTTCGAGGGTCACGAGCCGGACGCGACCCTGGTGGTCCGGGTGGCCAGGCGTGGGGACCGATGGGTCGCCGAGTCGCCCGAGCGGATCGCCCACGCCGCCGCTGCTCCAACGCCGGCGATCCGTCGCGGCCCGCCGCCGGAGGCGCTGGTCGGTGAGTGGGAGAGCCTTCGCTACGAGGCGCCCGATGGCGGGAGCTTCGTGCTGCTCTGGGCCCTGGAGCCGGACGGCACCTGCCGGCTGAGCGTCACCAACGGCGGCTGGGAGGCCTACGCCGGCATCTGCGCGGCCCGCGGCCACGGCCGGCGGTTCGTTGCGGAGATCGACTGGACCGACACGGTCGACGAATCGGGCGTCGCGACGCCGATGGCCGAGCCGCTGCGTGGCGACTCCGCGACGATGGTCCTGTCCGCCGACAGCGGCGAGCTCGAGCTGTCGCTGCGGCAGCCCGGCGCGGCGTCGGGGCGCAGCTTCATCCTCGCGCGGCTGCCCGACCAAGACGCGGTCTCGGCCCAGGATGCGGAGCGGTCGCTGCGCGCCCACCTGCGGCTGCGGTTCGAGAGCTTCGGGACACGCATCACCGCGCCGCTGGTCGAGCGTCTCGAGGATGTCTGGGTCGGTGTGGTGACGGCGTCGGACGAGGCCGAGCGTGAGTTCCGGACCTATGTCTTCGTCCGGGACCCGGAGCTGGGCACGTGGACGCAGTGCGAGTTCGCCCGGCGCGGCGGGCGAGATGTGCCTGATCTGGAGCCGTTCGCGGAGCATTGGGGGCTGTCGATCGAGGCGCTGCAGGAGCTGGTCCGTTCCAGCGGGCAGGGCTTCGTCGAGCGGTACGATGTCGAGGTGCGGCTGGGCCCGAACGTGCCGCTGACCCGCAACGCGGCGCTGCCTGGAAGGTCTGAGGGATGAGGGACGCCTGATCGTCCCTGATATGAAACGACCCCTGTCAAGGGTCTCCTGTCCGCTGTGTCTGCTCATCCCATCGGTTCATCGCTCCACGGGGCCGGCGGCGACGCACCAGACACGCTCTTCGACGACGAGTCACTCTGATATTCGCGGGTTGCTCGCCACAGCGAGCCGAGCCGCATGACCGTGCTCCGTCGGGAAGCCACGCTGTCTAGGGTCGCGAGTTCGGCTCCTCGGCCTATCGCTTAGGGCCGGCGCGTGTCCTCCTGTCCTCGGCTGTCGGGTGCGCCGCCGGCGGCCCCGTGGTGCCTCACAACCCCGTCTTCCTCGACAACACCGACCAGAGAAACCCGACCAGCTCCCGCGTGAGGGCGATCACCGCCTTGCTCGTCGGTTTCCCACGGCTCGTCAGGTGACGGTAGCGCTGGTGCAGTCGGAGCTGCGCCTTGTCCGCCTGAGCGATCACCCAGCTCGGTTGCCCCTCACGGCGCTTGTTGAGGGCGTAGCTGTGGCTCGGGCGCAGTCGGTAGTGCCAGGCCGCCTGGACCAACAGACGCCGCACATGGCTGTTGCCAGCCTTCGTGATCGGCCCGCGACGCTCCTGACCACCGCTCGAATGCTCGCTCGGGGTCAGGCCCAGGTAGGCCATCAACTGCCGCGGCGAGTGGAAGCGCTCGAAGCCATGCAGCTCCGCGACGACGGTCATCGCGATCACCGTGTCGATGCCCCTGAAGCACCGCAGCCAGCCCACCGGCTCGCGGTACGGCTCGGTCTGAGCCATCTCCTCGAGCCGCCGCTCCAGGCACTTCAGCCGCTCCTCCAGCACCTCGATGGCCAGCAGATAGTCCGTGAAGACCGCCTCGTCCGCAGCGTGCTCGAACCGCAAGCTGCGTAGCCACTGGCGATGCTTGACGCTCCAGTTCCGACCCTCGTAGCACAGACCCCGCCTCAGCAGCCACTTGCTCAGCCGGTGCCGGCTCCTCAGCAGGTCCTCCGTCGCATCCTCCCGACACCGACACAGGTCCCGCACCGCCTCTTCCTCCGGCGTCGGCGGCCGAACCTCGGTCAACATCCCCGCCCGCAGCAGCTCCGC
>JAFGSX010000069.1 GCA_016934455.1 Deltaproteobacteria bacterium | reverse complement strand
CCCGCCTCGCGGATGTGGTAGCCGCTGATCGAGATGGTGTTCCACTGCGGCATGTTCGCGGTACACCACTCGAGCATGTCTCCGATCAGGCGCAGCGACGGGCCGACCGGGCTGATCCACTCCTTCTGGGCGATGAACTCCTTGAGAATGTCCGTCTGCGCGGTGCCGCGCAGCGCGCTGGTCGGCACGCCCTGCTTCTCGGCGACCGCGGCGTACAGCGCAACCAGCACGATCGCCGGCGCGTTGATGGTCATGCTGGTCGAGACCTGATCGAGGGGAATGCCGTCGAACAATCGCAGCATGTCGTCGAGGCAGGCGATCGAGACCCCCTCGCGGCCGACCTCGCCCAGGCTCAACGGATCGTCCGGGTCGCGCCCCATCAGAGTCGGCATGTCGAACGCGGTGGAGAGCCCGGTCTGGCCCTGCGTCAACAGGTACTTGAAACGCCGGTTGGTGTCCTCGGGAGTGCCGAAGCCCGCGAACATACGCATCGTCCACAGCTTGCCGCGGTACATGTCGCCGTGAACGCCGCGCGTGAACGGATACTCGCCGGGCGCCCCCAGCGTGTCGCAAAACTGCGCGGCGTCGGCCGCGCCGTAGCAAAGCTGGACCGGAATCCCGGACAGCGTGCTGGCTGCGAACTCGGTGCCCTCGTTTGGCTTGGTCGTCATGCTGCCTCCTGATCGGATCGAGGGTAGCGATCTCGATGGCGGCGACGCAAGCGTTGATATGCCCCGTGTTGACACGCTCCGGTCGCGATCGGGAGCGGGAGCGGGAGCGATCGCGGGTGCGCCGGGCTGCGCTGTCTAGTTTATTGGCTTGCGCCGTTCTCCCTGTTAATGTGCTGTTACCGGAAGTTGCGAGAAGGCGGCGCACGCCTGTCGTGCGTTGCGACTCGAGCGAGGGCCAAATGCGCACCGCGAGTCTTGCGGCAACGGCTCTGGCATTGGGTGTGGCAGCCAGCGCCACCGCTGCTGGTGGAGAGCAGCAGGATTTCTCGGCCCAGCGGTTTCGCAGCGCCGGCGACTGCGAGGGCCTGTTATCGGTCCACAGCGGCGAGATCCCGGGACACTTCCAATGGGACGTCGGGCTGGCGCTCGACTACGCCGCCAATCCGCTCGTCATCCGGCGCGACGGCGAGCGCATCGGCTCCCTGCTGTCGCACCGCGCCGGGGGTGAGTTGACGCTGGCGCTCGGGTTGCTCGACTACGTCGCGCTCGAGGCTGCGATACCGGCCGTATTCTACCAGGCGCGCGGCGAGATCACAGGCATCTCCGACGACGCCCTCAAGCCCTTGATGCCGGCCGGGCTCAGCGATATGCGTCTGACCGCCAAGCTGCGCCTGCTGCGCGAGGATCAGCATTTCGTCTCGCTCTCGATTCTGCCGACGCTGACGGTGCCAGGTGGGCAGCTCCAGAGCATGATCGCCGGCCAGCCCCCGTCGTATCTGGGCGAGGTCGGGGTGAGCCTGGTCCCGGAGCTGGCGCTCTCGACGCGGCGGCTGTTCGGCACCATCGCGGCGCTCAACCTCGGTTACCGGATGCGCGGCACCACGACTTTTCAGAACCTGCGCATCCGCGACGAGGTCCTGTACCGGTTCGGCCTCGGTTACGAAGTCAGCTACCTGGCCAAGGCGGTTCCACTGACGCTGCTGGCCGAGCTGTCCGGCGGCGTGCAGGCGGCCGCGCCCTTGGAGGACTACACCCAGAGCCCGCTCGAATGGCTGGCCGGTGTGCAGTACGAGCCTATCCCGGGGTTGCACATCATCGTGGGCGGAGGCAGCGGCATCGTGGCCGGCTACGGCACCCCCGATTTCCGCCTGCTGGCGGGCGTGCGCTACGGCAGCCGCACCGTCGACTCGGATGGCGACGGAGTCGAGGACAGCGCTGACGCCTGTCCGCAGGTTCCCGGACCCGCGGCCAACCGGGGCTGTCCGGCCGGCGACCGCGACCGCGACGGCGTCGCCGACCGGCTCGATCGCTGCGTCGACCAGCCCGGCGCGGCCGAGAACGGCGGCTGCCCGGATGTCGACAGCGATGGCGACGGCGTCATCGATCGACTTGACCACTGCCCGGAGAACGCCGGCACCCCGGCCAACCAGGGATGCCCGGAAAAGGACCTCGACCGCGATGGCCTCGCCGATAGCGCGGACAAGTGCCCGAGCGAGTCCGAGGATCGAGACGGTTTCGAGGACAACGACGGCTGTCCCGACCTCGACAACGACAGGGACAGCGTGCTCGATCTCAAGGACAAGTGTCCCGACACCGCCGGCCCGGTCGAGAACCAGGGGTGCCCCGACACCGACCGCGACGGCGACGGCGTGGTCGACCGGCTCGACCGGTGCCCGGAGCAGAACGGATCCAAGGACAACGACGGCTGTCCCGACGTCGATCGCGATGGCGACGGGGTGCCGGATCGGATCGACAATTGCCCGGACGAGGCGGGGTCCAAGAGCCACAGCGGCTGCAAGGCGAAACAACTGGTGGTGCTGACCAGGGAGAAGATCGAGATCAAGGAGAAGGTCTTCTTTTCAACCGGCAGCTCCAAGATCGAGAAGCGCTCGTTCAAGCTGCTCGATCAGATCGCCCAGGTCCTGCGCAGTCACGCCGAGATCAAGAAGCTCCGCATCGAGGGGCACACCGACAGCAAGGGCAACCCGGCGGCCAACAAGAGACTGTCGCAGGCGCGCGCCGAGAGCGTGGCCATTTTCCTGGTCGAGGCGGGTATCGATCCGACGCGCCTCGAGGCTATCGGGTACGGCGACGAGAAGCCGGTCGCCGACAACAAGACCGCGGCCGGCCGCGAGAAGAACCGCCGGGTCGAGTTCGTTATCGCCAGCCAGGAGTGACCGCGCCGCACCCGCAATCCGGTCCGGCGCGGTTGGCCGCGGGGCGAGGGATCCGATGGTCATCCCGTGGTTCACGCTGCCGCCGCTCGATCTGACCGCGCTCGGTCTCGGCAAGCTCTACTGGTTTGCGGTGCTGGTCGTCGCCGGCATCATCCTCGGTGTGATGTTCTACGACCGCATCACGCTCCGCGGCGGCGACGTCGACGTCAAGGTGGCGCGGTTGATGCCAGAGGCCGCGGTCATCGGCGGTTTCATCGGCGCCCACCTGGTGCACGTGCTGCTCTACCACCCCGAGCTGATGGACGACGATCCCTGGATCCTGCTCAAGTTCTGGGCCGGCATCAGCTCGATGGGCGGTTTTTTCGGCGGCGCGCTCGCCTGCATCGCGTTGCTGCTCTACTACCGGCAGCGCATGATCCCGTACGGCGACCGCGCGCTGTTCGCGCTCAGCATCGGCTGGGTCTTCGGCCGCCTCGGCTGCGCCACCAGCCACGACCATCCGGGGCGGCTGACGGATTTCTTTTTGGCGGTGCAGTTTCACGACGGCGCGCGGCACGACCTGGGACTGTACGAGTTTATCTACACCGTGCTGCTGGTCGGCGTGCTGTTCTGGTGGACGCGCCGGCCCTGGCGCACCGGGAGCCTGATGGCGATCGTGCTCTGCAGCTACGGCCCGCTGCGCTTCGGCTTCGACTTCCTGCGCGCGACCGACCGCGACTTCGTCGATGCCCGCTACTGGGGACTGACGCCCGCCCAGTACGGCTCGGTCATCCTGGCCGTGGTCGGCGCGGCGCTGCTCTACCTCGGCCTCTCGCGACCGTGGCCGATCCAGCCGCCGCTGTGGGGCCCGCTGTCGCACCGCGGCGGAGCACCGCCGCCACCGGTCTCACCCGCGGAATCGCCCCCGCCGCCACCGGTTCCGCCGCCGGCGGCTTGAGGGCACGCGGTCCGCGGCTCTGTGATATCTTGTCGAAAGAAGAGTGCGACCTGCTGGGGGCAGCGCCATGAGATACCGATATTTCTTCATGGGCGCGGCGATCGCCGCGCTGGCCACGGCCTGTGACGACTGCGGCGGCGACCCGACGCGGCAACCGGGCGCTGGCCTGCCGGTGTCCGGCCCGGACGGCGGCAGCCAGGTGATTAGCTGCGGCGTCGACGACGACTGCCCGTTCGGCCAGGTTTGCCGCGCCGGCCTGTGCCAGCCCAGCGACCCCAGCCTGCACGACGAGGGGTGCTGGACCGACGCCGACTGTGGCGCCGGCTACCGCTGCGCGGCGTCGTCGGGCCGCTGCGTTCTGGCCGCCGCCTCGCCCGACGCGGCTCTGCCGCCGGCCGGAGAGTGCGTCACCGGCACCACCCGCCACTGCGGCACCAAGGTCGGCCTCTGCGACTACGGCGTCGAGGACTGCGTGGCCGGCCACTGGAGCGGCACCTGCAACGGCGGCGTGCGGCCGACGGACGAGCTGTGCGACGGGCTCGACAACGACTGCGACGGCGACAGCGACGAGACCTTCGAGCTCGGCCGGCCCTGCTTCAACGGGCTCGGCGTCTGCCGCCGGCCCGGCCTGACGGTGTGCAGCGGCGACCAGCGCAGCATCGCCTGCAACGCCGTCCCGCTCGACGCGACCGGTAGGATCGAGCTGTGCGGCAACGCCGTCGATGACGACTGCGACGGCGAGGTGGACGATGGCTTCGAGCAACTCGACGCCGCGTGCAGCGCCGGTGTCGGCGCCTGCCTGCGCGCCGGCACCTTGATCTGCAACGACGATCTGACCGCCCTGCGCTGCTCGGCCGTGGCCGGCACGCCGGCTCCGGTCGAGCTGTGCGGCAACGACGTCGATGACAACTGCGACGGCCAGACCGACGAGGGATTCGACGACGTCGTGGGCACCGCCTGCGCCGTCGGCGCTCCGCCCTGCCAGACCATCGGCCAGTGGATCTGCTCATCCGATCGCACCGCGCTCGAGTGCGAGCTGCCGCTGACGTTGGTCGAGCGCTGCAACGGTATCGACGACAACGGAGACAGCGGTGGCTGCATCGACGAGGGATTTCCGGTGGGCGAGAGCTGCACGGTTGGGCAGGGCATCTGTCGAGCCAGCGGAGTCAGGGTCTGCAGCGCCGACGAGCTGACCACGATCTGCGGAGCCACGCCGGGTGCGCCCGACCCCTACGGCGAGCTGTGCGGCAATG
>JAFGSX010000010.1 GCA_016934455.1 Deltaproteobacteria bacterium | reverse complement strand
TTTCCGAGCTAGCGAGGACAAAAAGGGTCGCCGGTTAAGGCGGGGCCCCACAACATGGTCGATTCAAGACGATTTCGTATAAGATACGAGAGAGCGCGAACCGCAAGACTGGGTGCCATGGTTGGTGACTATCACATAATGTTGTTGTCAGCGGGTGTTGCCCTGGCCGTGGGTTGCCCGATCGCCGTCACCGATCATGACGCGGCAACAGCGGCCGACGGAGGCGTCGCCGACGCCAACACACCGTTGCCATTTGAGCTGCCGGAGCATTGTGGCCAGAAATCCCCCAAAAAAATCCTCGCCCTGGGGGCTGGCGATGAAGCGCTCGTACAACCGCATCCGGACGGCTACCTGGTGACGGTGACGAGCGCGACCGCAGAGCACTCTCTCCACTTCGCGGACCGCTGTGGTGACAACTCCTTTCTCGTCGCCGCTTCTCTGGGGGTACCGCTGGTCACGCCCGGCGGTCAGGTGCTGGCCCGAAGCTGCATCGACGACGACCACGGCGCTCTTCATCTGGTGGACCTGCAGGGCCCGGCGACCTGGCAGGTGGTCGACGGCATCCGCTGCTATCCGATGATCGCGACCGCAGCCGGCGTCGTGCTGACCCGAGCCACGCCCCAGGCGTTTGTCTATGATCTCCTGCTGTTGAGAGCACCCCTCGCTGCGGCCCAGGTGCCCGAGGTGCTCACCTCCCTAGCTTATACCTGGAACCTCGATGTCATTCCCGGTTGCAGCAAGATACTGGCGATAACCGGCGACTTCGAGCTGGTTGCCATCGACCTGGCGACGGCGATTGTCACGACGCTGGCCGCGGACGCCATTCGCTTCAGTATCTCCCCCGACGGCACGGCGCTGGCCTGGCAACACCTGGATGGCTCCATCTACCTGCACCCGCTGGGGACGGATCAGCACACGAAAATCACAGAGGCCTTTACCCCCTTGAACCCGCCCTACGAAATCCTGGTCTGGACGCCGGACAGCCGCTATGTCTATCTGTTCGATGATCTCTCTTTTATCTGCAGCACCCTTGCCTGCGGAGTATGGGAAGCCGCCAGCGCTACCTTCTATGAGGCACCCGACCACGTCGGTGCAGGTGGCCGGACACTCTCTTCGGATTCGGCCTTGCCCGATGGCAGCATCTGGCTGAGAGCTTTGCCCAGCAGCGACGTCGACCACTATCATTGGTTTCCCGCCACCGATGCTCAGGTGCCGCTGTTCCCGGCTTCACTGAGCCGCAGTTACGACGATAGTTTCTATGCCATCTTGCCGCACGCCATTGCGGGTGTCTTTCGCGACTCGACCATGGACAGGAGCGGAGATCTGTGGATCGCACCGCTGGATGAAAGCAGCGCAGCCTACCAGGTGGGGAGCGCTGTGGGGATCTATCTCTACCCCATTTCGGACCGCGCGCTTTTCGCCATTGCTCCGGACGAGAGGCGAAGCCTGGAGGCCATAGAAATGGAGAGTGGCGCCCGCTTCGACATTGCCGAAAAAGTCGATGTCTATCCCGGCCCCTTGGTCGATGGCGACGCCGTCGTCTACGTCACGACCGACATCGATCCGGCGGTATGGGTGATCGGCAGACCGTGAGCAGCGATCGCACTGACAGCGCCTTGTTCTGCGCTGCGACCGAGTTCATCGACTGCGACCAGCCGGCGATCGCGGAGCTGGCCCGTTCGCTGCAGCAGGCGGATGCACGCGCCACGGCGATCGCTCTCTTCAACTGGGTGCGCGACCACATTCGCTACGATCCCTACACGGCGCTCGACGGTCGGCGCCAGTACCGGGCCAGCGCCGTGCTGGAGCGCGGCCGCGGTTACTGCGTGCAGAAGGCGGTGCTGCTGGCGGCCCTGGCCCGCGCCTGCGGCATCCCGGCGCGGCTCGGTTTTGCCGACGTGCGCAACCACAAGGTGCCGCCATCGCTGCGGCAGGTCATGGGCACCGACCTGTTCGTCTTTCACGGCTATGTCGAGCTGCTGCTCGACGGCCGCTGGGTCAAGGCCACGCCGGCCTTCGACCCGCACACCACGGCCAAGGCCGGAGCGCTGCTGGTCGAGCTCGACGGCGAGCACGACGCCACCCTGCATCCGGTGGATCCGGCCGGCGCGCCGCACATCGAGTACGTGCGAGACCGCGGCAGCTATGCCGACGTGCCGTTCGAGGAGATGCAGCAGGTGTTTGCCGAGGTGTACGGCTTTTCGCAAGCGGTCGATCGCGGTTGATCCGATGGCCCGGCGGTCGGGAGACACCGCCGAGAGATTTACCCTGACGCAACTCTGTCCGGCAACAACCCGGCGTCTGGGTATCGAGAGAACTCTACGGGGTGTAGACCCTGACCCAGTCCACAGTGTTGTTCACCGAGCCGTAGGAGCGGCCCTGTATGGTGATGTACCAGGGATCCGTGGACGTCTCGGTCCTGCGCAGCAGGTCGTACAGAACACCGTCAACCAAGAGGCGAAAATAGCTGACGTCTGCGATCTTGCGGTGCTCGAGGCGATAGACGTGGTAGGCAAAATCGTTCCAGTAGTCCCAGTAGACGTTCTCGTTGCCCGCGACGTAGAAGTCCAGGCCAAAGGGGTTGAACAGCTCCCAGTGGTTGGGATCCCGGACTCCGGCGACGCGGGCGTGGACCGGAGAGGTCGTGCCGTTGCCGGACGACTGCGTGTGGGTCACGCCCAGGTCGATGTAGAGCCACTTGTTGCTGGTGCTGGTGTCCTGGGGCTGCTTGGCGCGGTACTCGACGGTAAAGCTCTGATCGTGAGCCAGCGAGAAAAGAGAGTCGATCCCGCTGTGGTAATTGAGGTCGCCGTTGCAGTCAAAAGCGCTGCCGTCGCTCGCATCGTCGTCGTGGATGATCTGCGGCGTGGGCGAACCCCAGACATTCCAGGCGCTAAGATCCGTAAAGAAATCCTCGCTGTAGACCAGGTTTGAGAAATCCACGTCGACCAGAGGGTCGGCGTACATGCACTCGCCGGCCAGGCTGGAGGCCTCGTCCGTGCTCAGGCCGCGGTTGAAAATCCGCAACTGATCGAGCCGCGCCAACAGGCTGTGCGCGCCGTCGAAGTCGCCCAGGCGCTGGCCGTGGCTGTGCGTCCCGCTGGTCGCCAGGGCCAGACTCGCGCCCGATGCATACTGCCCATCCAGGTAGAGAGCCAGGTCGCTGCCGTCGTAGCTGACGGCTAGGTGATACCAGCGATCGGTCGCCACGACGACCCCGGAGGAAAAAGTCTCATGGCCGATGTCGACGGCGAGCTCCCGACTCGCCGTCGTCATGATGGAAAAGAAGGCGCCGTGCGGGCCGGCCTGGTCGCCATAGGTCAGAAACGCGCGGGCCTGGGTCGAAGGCTGCAGCGAGAACCAGAACGAAAACGAGCGCGGCGCTGCCTCGAGCGGCAAGGGCAAGGCGTCGATTCCCAGCGCTCCATTGGTCCCGAAATCGGCGGCCCCCATGAACAGGCCCTGGCCCAGACTGACACCGCCGAGGTGCTGGGCATCGCTGGTCGCGTAGAGGTCGGTCTCTTGCCGCAGGGACTTGTAGCCGTGGTCAAAGGTGTAGGTCACCAGCTCGCTGCTGTCGCCAAAGACGTCGGCGACTCGCAGCGTGCTGCTCATGCAGATCGGCACCGGTCCCGCATCCTCGCGCCCCGCGTCGAAAAAAGCCGTGTCGGCGACGATTGCGTCGAAGCTGGTCGCGTCAGCGATGGCAGCGTCGGGGATGGCAGCGTCGGAGGAGGCCGCGTCGGGGATGGCAGCGTCGGAGGAGGCCGCGGCGTCTGCGATCCGCGCATCGGCCACACCCCGGTCGGCCGCGGCGGCGTCGACGGGCCGCGCTGTCAGACAGAGCCCGTCGGCGCAGACCTCGCCTTCGGCGCAGTCGTCGCTGGAATCGCAGGCCAGCCGGCACCGGCCCTGGTGGCACACCGCGCCCGCCGTGCAGTCGCCGCTGGTGCGGCAATGGTCGCCCGCGGCCTGGTACCCGAAACCGCTGCGGGAGCACGACACGGGCCACAACAGCCCCTGCAGCAGCAGCGCGCCGGCGACCGCGGGCGATAGCGTTCTTGATCGGAGCACGCCTTCATTATAACCGTGGGGCCACTGGCTACCAAGTCGCCGCAGGGGGACTAGCATTTGCCTTTGGACTGTCCTCTCTCGCCCTGCCTCGTGCCAAGAAAGGATGATTGACCGATGTCACTTTCAAAAAAGAACCGAGTTTCCTTGGAAAGGGGTTACGTCCACGTATATTCCGGTCACGGCAAGGGAAAGACCACCGCAGCCATAGGACTTGGCATGAGAGCGGCGGGAATGGGCCTGCAGGTGATCATGATACAGTTCATGAAGGGTCGCAGATACTGCGAGATCGATTCCCTAGCCCTCGTCCCAAACTTCGAGGTCGCCCAGCACGGCCGGGACGATTTCGTCTCGAAGGAGCGCCCCGATAGAGTTGACATCGAGCTGGCCCAAAAGGGCCTCGAGCACGCCGGGAAAGCGATCGCCAGCGGTGAGTACGACGTCGTCATACTCGACGAGATCAACGTGGCCGTCGATTTCGGGCTGCTCGCCGTGCAGGAGGTCGTGCGGCTGGTGGCAGAGAGACCCGTCCACGTCGAGGTGGTCCTCACCGGCAGGTACGCTCCGGCAGAGCTCATCGAGATGGCCGATCTCGTGACCGAGATGAGAGAGATCAAGCATTTCTATTCGAAAGGAGTGGAGGCTCGAAAGGGAATAGAATACTGAAACCTCACCCTCCGATCGCCCTAACCGCCCAGAGAAAGCCGAGACCTGCGGCAAACGCCGAGAAATGAATCAGGTTGACAGCGGAGGAACGCGCCTTGTTCACCTCGGGAACCAGGTCAGAAGCGCCGATGTAGAGGAAGTTGCCGGCCGCGAACGGGATCAGCCAGCTCACGTCCAGCTTAAACGACAACGCATAGGCGATCATGCCTCCTACGAGAAAGGTGGACCCCGACAGCACGTTGAAGAGCAATGCCTTGCGTTTGTTCCACCCGCCGTGGATGAGAACTCCGAAATCGCCTAGCTCCTGGGGAACCTCGTGCGCTGCAGCGGCGAGCCACGCTGCGATGCCGAGACGGATGTCCACGAGAAAGACGCTCGCGATGGACAGGCCACCCAAAAAATTATGCAGGCCGTCTCCGATCAAGATGAGGTAGGTCATGGCTTCTTTGCACTCGGTGGACTCCCGATGGCAATGATGCCAGTGTAAAAACTGCTCCAGCGCGAAGAAGACCAGAAAGCCCAGGGCAACCAACAGCAAGCTGTGCGCCGCCGGCATGGACTCGAGGGACGCCGGGATCATGTGGAACAGGGCGCCTCCGATGAGGGAGCCGGCGGCAAAGGCGACGAGCGGCAGGAGCAGCCTCTGGAGCGTCGATTGGCTCAGCACCAGAGTCACGCTGCCGACGAGCGCGATCGCGGTCATCAGGATGCCGCCGCCCAGGATCCAGAGAAATGTGGTCATGCTATCGTCCTCGACAGTCCTTCCCGCGTCGTGCCGTCGGGCAGCATGTTGTCCGCGTGATAGGCGCCCCTCTCCTCCATCTGGTACCGGACGCAGCTCCGGTTGCTGACCAGGCAGTAATTATCCACCCAGTAGCTCTCCAGCCTCCCCCGATCCGTGTGGTCCTTGATGGGGCAGACGCGATACCATCCGCACGGCGTGACCATCCCATTCTTCGTCAGCACTTTCCAGCCCTCGCTTCGATACCAAGCGAGATCCGCTGCTCCCGCCGCGTACCGCTGGTGCCACGCCTCGGGCACCGGAAGCCACGAATAGAGCTTGTCCCTCCAGCTCTCGAGCAACAGAGGCTCCCGGTCGATGAAACCAGCCGCGCTGACGACTCGCTTGCCAGTCTCCTGCCGCGTCCGGTCCAGCCACGCCGCGCCCTCCTCGGATCGGAGAAGATGGTGATCGACGATGAGGGTGTCGACGCCGCGGGACAGCCGCCGGGCGTTGTCCCCGGCCCGCTGCTTGAGCGCCTCCAGCGACGAGGAGCCGTGGCGGTAGAGAGGGGGCCCCGAGACCAGGACGATCGCGGGCTGCCACTGCAGGATCGTCTCGACCGCCGCGGGATCGAGAAGCTGCATGTCCGAGGCGTGGACGAACGTCAGGCCGTCCTCCTCGATGCGGGTCATCATGACGGTGCGCTCGTCCGCGCCCGGCTGGCCGTGCCGGACCGGAGCGGAGAAGGCCAGGGGTCCCTCCCGCGTTCCCTCGGCGGCGACGAGGCGCCTCCCCAGCGCCTCCTCGAGGTCCTTTCTCCTCTGCTGCTGGGTCGGGGAAGACCGGCCGGGCCCCTTGGCCCAGAGCCGACAGCGGGACAGAGACCCGCGCGCTTCCTCGAGGCCGAGCTGATAGGGGTTGGCGTGCAGAAGCGGCGTATGGTCGCCGTCGAAATGGCTGATGACGACGTCCGTGGCGGTGCGCAGCGCCCGCAGGATGGCCTCTCGGATGCCCGCGCCGATCGCCACCTGAAACGGATGCGGGAGGCGGCCGCGGCGCGACCAGCCCAGCGCGACTCCCGGATCGATGACGACCCGGCGGCCCTTCAATTCCACCGCGCAGCAGAGGCCGCGGACGCCCAGTGACTCGGCCGCCAGGATCTTGATATTCACGTCAACCCCTGGAACAAGCGCCACGGCCTGGGATGCTGGATCGTGCAATGATGGAGGCGAGTGGGCGAAACGGCGAGCCGTTCAGTGATTGATGTAGGGGCCGACCTGCGTCTGGCTGACGAACGCGTAGCCATTGGCCTCGAAGTAGATCAACGAATCCGCTGCCCGCTGGTAGCCGTCGCGGCGGAGCTGCGCCTCGTAGGAAGCGGCGTCGTTGGTCGCGGCCCGCGGATTGCCCTCGAACTCGCACTTGTAGTCGTAGCTCTTCTGCGCGTTCTCGAGAGCGCCTTCCATGGTGCGGCCCGGGGCCAGCCCCTTGACCCACTCGGCGTCCTTGTCGTTGAGGAACAGCGTCGGATCCCCGACCTCGTACCCCGCGGCAGCGCGCCAGGCATAGTCGCGCCCCTGCTCGAGCAGAGCGGCATCGCCGCTCTGCCGCGTCTCCCCGTTGAGCGTGTCGTTCATGTACCCGATGCGGTCGTTGCCGTAGGTGCCGGGCTTGGCAAAACGCGCGGCCGCCGCCTCCACGGTGGGGTACTTTCTGGTGAAGTACGGGTCACTGCTCATAGTCGTGTTCAACACGCTCTGGGCACACAGACCGACTCCCTCGACGCCGAGCTGCCGGGTCTCGCAAAAGCCGGCGGTCGCCATGATGTCGCAGTCCCGTGGATCGATGCCGAGCTCCTGGCACACGTAGTCCTTGAGCGGCATGCCCGCCGCGGCGGCCTCGGCCTTCCACTGATCCAGCGTCTTGTTCTGGGTGTTGGTGGTCGGGTCAGTAGTGCCTTCGACCCCGGAAGCCCCGGGAGGCGTCTGGCCCGGGTTGACCGCGTCCGGTGACGACGACGGTGCGTTGGAGGCCGGCTCCGGCGACGCCGCAGGCTTGGAGAAATCCGGGACCGTCAATTCCTGACCCGGCTGGATGCTGGTCGCGGCATTTGGGTCGCCGTAGTTCATCTGCTTGATATCGCTGGCGATCTGGGTGGACGCCCGGTTCCAGGCGGCCTGATATTCCGGGCTCCCGGGCTGCATGCCCTGGCTCTCAAGCGCCTGGGTGGCCAGATCCTGCGAGATGCTGCCGATGCTTTCGCCTGGCTGCACGGTGTGAGAGGTTGTTCCCGGAGTCGTTGCCGGTTGCGCGCTGTCCGTCAGGCCGGAGGTCAGCGGCTGCCTGAGCGGTGGTGTCGACCCGTTCGCGGCCGGCGGGGCCGCTGTCGAGCCCGCCTGGGACCCGTTGCTGCTCGGAGCGACGTAGGAATCCTTGGGGGCGGTGTTCACCGCTGTCGACTTCTTGGCTGACTCGGTCGAAGTCTTGGCGCTGGACATTCCCTGCGAGCCGGTCACCGGTTTCGATGTCGAGCTCTTGACTTCCATTGACAGCCTCCTGAGCGGTTTCGAGTTCGCCGACCTCACCAACCATCTTCGATTTTCGGAACGGGTAGACAAGAGTTGTGAGTTTGATCACCGTCATCGGCCCGATGACGGATGGGGCGTGAATCGCGACGATATTCCGACCTGCGGGGCGAGGCAGACATGGGCGCGTTGACCGCTGGCGGAAAACGCGGCTAAGGTCTGCTGCGTGTGCCTCGCCTTCGACAAAACGACGAAATCGCCTGGTACGACCTCTGAGAGCTGCAACGGTGGCCGGCAGTGAAAATGCTCCTGCGCATCGCCTGGCGCAACATCTGGCGCAGCCCGCGCCGCACCTGGATCACGGTCAGCGCCATGGCGCTGGGCGTCGCCCTGAGCATGGCCTGCGTGGCCTGGATCGACGGCATGTTCATGGACGGCTTTGACCTGCTGGTGCGGCAGAACCTCGGCCACGTGCAAGTGCAGCACCCGGACTATCCCAAACACCGCGCGCTGTTCGACTCGATACCGGACGGCGCCGCCGTGCTCGACCGGCTCGGCCGGTTGCCCAGCGCCCAGGCCGTCTCGGGCCGGGTCTTCGGCTACTCGCTGCTGGCGATCCAGGACCAGGCGGCGGGCGCCCAGCTCGTCGGCGTGATCCCGGCGCCCGAGGCGGCGACCAGTTCCATCCACACCAAGGTCGAGCCCGGCGGCCGCTGGCTCTCCGACCAGCCCGGCAAGGAGATCCTGCTGGGGTCGGGTCTCGCCGAGAGCCTCAAGGCCGAGATCGGAGACGAGGTGGTGGTGGTGACGCAAGCCGCCGACGGCTCCATGGGCAACGACCTCTTTCACGTCGTCGGCGTGTTGAAGACGGGATCGGTGGCGCGCGATCGCGCGGGCGCGTACGTCCACCGTCTGGACCTGCAGGAACTGCTGTCGCTGCCCGACCAGTTGCACGAGGTCGCGCTCATCGCCCGCGACGAGAACCGCATCCCGGCCCTGGCGTCCGAAGCCAAGGCCGCGCTCGCCGGCTCGGGCCTGCTGGTCCGCACCTGGGACGAGGTCAACCCAGTGGCCAAGCAGCTCATCTCCTTTCAGGACTCCTTCATGTTCGTGATGCTGTTTCTGGTCTACGCGGTGGCCGCCCTGGGCATTCTCAACACCATGCTGATGTCGGTGTTCGAACGCACAAAAGAGCTGGGCGTCATCAACGCTCTCGGGATGCGACCGGTGCAGACGGTCCTGCTGGTGGTCCTGGAATCTGCCGCCATGGCTCTGGTCGCGGCGGTGCTGGGGCTGGGGCTGGGCCTGCTGTTCGACGGCTACCTGGTCAGGTTCGGCATCGACCTGAGCGGTCTGATGAGCTCGTTCAGCTTTGGCGGCATCAGCTTCAGCCCGGTGATGTACGGTCGGATCCGCGTCTCGGCCGTGGTGACGACGGTGGTCGGCCTGTTCGGCATCACCATCCTCGCCTCGCTCTGGCCCGCGCTCCGCGCCGCGCGCCTGAGGCCGGTCGAGGCCATGAGGCAGGAGTAGCGCCATGCGCGTGCTGCGACTGGCCCTTCGCAACCTCCGCCGCAACCTGCGGCGCTCCATCATCACCGGCATCGCCATCTCACTGGGCCTGGCATTGCTCATCGTCTCCAGCGGTTTCGGCGACGGCGCCCACGGAGCGATGATCGAGAAAGGCGTCGCCACCATGGCGGGCCACGTCGTGGTCCAGGGCGCCGGCTGGCAACAGAAACGGGACAACGACATCCTGGTGCCCGACACACCGGCGGTCGTGAGCGAGCTGCGCGCGATGTTTCCCGACGCCACCGTGACACAGCGCGTGTATCTGCAGGGCCTGCTGACCTCGCCCACCGGATCGGTGGGCGTCGGCCTCAGCGCGGTGCTACCGGACGACGAGCGGCGCGTCGACGACCTGCACCAGAAGTTCACCGCCGGCAGCTACCTCGACGGACAACCCAACGGGCTGGTGCTGGGCCAGACCCTGGCCGAGACGCTCGGCGTGGGTGTGGGCGACAAGGTCGTGCTGATGATCCAGAAGCGCGGCGAAATCGTGAGCCAGCTTTTCCGGGTGCAAGGTCTGTTCAAGGTCGGCGTCGACGAGATCGACGGTTTCTACGCCCAGATACCGCTGGCCACGGCACAGCAGATGCTCGGGTTGGGTCGCGAGGTCACCCAGGTCTCCTTGCACCTCAAGAGCCACAAGCAGGCGGCGGCCGCCACCGAGCGAGTGCGCGCCGCGCTGGCCGCTCCCGGCCTCGAGATCCTGCCCTGGCAAGAGGCG
The DNA here is from genome assembly GCA_016934455.1 of Deltaproteobacteria bacterium. GTDB lineage: Bacteria > Myxococcota > JACRCW01 > JAFGSX01 > JAFGSX01 > JAFGSX01. The sequence goes on along the minus strand of JAFGSX010000010.1, from coordinate 1,941 downwards.
CTGCCCGACCTCTTCATGTGGATCGCGCTCGACGACGCCGGGCTCTACATCATGATCCTCATCATCGCCGTCGTCGTGCTGCTCGGCATCGTCAACACCGTGCTGATGTCGGTGCTCGAGCGGGTGCGAGAGTTCGGCGTGATGCTGGCCATCGGCGCCGCGCCGCGGCAGCTCGTCCTGCTGGTGCTCACCGAGGCCGCGCTGTTGGGCCTGTTCGCGGTCATCGTCGGCCTGGCGCTCGGTCTCCTGGGCAACTGGCCGCTGGCCGCCAACGGCCTCAATTTTTCGGACATGACGGGCGGTCAGGCCGTCGAGGCCGGCGGCGTCGCGCTCGACCTGCACTTCCGCACCGACCTGTCGCCCGGCAAGGTGGCGCTGTTTTGCCTCCTGTCCTTCGTCATGACGGTGGTCTCGGCCATCTACCCCGCGGTCAAGGTCGCCACGCTCAAGCCCATCGCCTGCCTGCAGCACCGCTGAGGTTAGAAAGACGACATTCATCAATGTTGCCCACCGACGGAAAACGCGATTAAGGTAGCCTCCGGGCAGGCAACGTGCCATTCGCGATGACTTAGAGGGTTGACCCATCGCCGGCCAGACCAAGCCACCGCGCACCGACACAGCAAGCGGCGCCGACGCGCGCCGCTTGCGCTGGCTGCTACTGTGCCTTTTCTTCATCTCCGGCGCCTGCGGACTTATCTACGAGATCGTCTGGAACCGCCTGCTGATCTACGTGCTGGGCGGCACCACCTTCGCCGTGACCACGGTGCTCTGCTGCTTCATGGGCGGCCTGGCGCTGGGCAGCTTTCTCGCCGGCCGGCTGGCCCGGCGGACGCAGCGCGCGGCGCTCTGGTACGGCGCCATCGAGATCGCGGTCGGCCTCTACTGCCTGCTGGTCCCGCTGCTGTTCCATCTCGCGCCGGCCTGGTACCTCGCCCTGACCCGGATCGCCGGCGACTCGTTCGCCTGGCAGACCGCCTGCCGCGTCGCCGTCTCGATCGCCCTGCTCATCGCGCCGACGTGCGGCATGGGCGCCACGCTGCCGCTGCTGACCCAGGCCATGGCGCAGCGGGGCGTCAGCGCGGGCGTCGCGGTCGCCCGCCTCTACGGCCTCAACACGGTCGGCGCCTTTGTCGGCTGCGCCAGCGCCGGCTTCGTGCTGCTGCCCGCGCTCGGCCTGTCGCACACCACCTGGATCGCCGCTGCCGGCAACATCGGGGTCGGGGCCGCGGCGGTGGCGTTTGGCCGTCGAAGCGCGCCCGCAGCGACTCCCGCGCCCGCGGCGCCCGCCGGCGGCCAGCACAGCTCACCGGTACCGGGCTGGCTGCTGCTGCTGTACGGCTGTTCGGGCCTGGCCGCCATGGCCTACCAGGTCGCCTGGACGCGCGCGCTGATCCTGTCGCTCGGCTCGTCGACCTATGCCTTCACCACCGTCGTCGTCTGCTACATCCTGGGGCTGGCGCTCGGCAGCCTGGCCGTCTCGCGCTTCATCGACCGCATCCGGCGCCCGCTCGCCGTCGCCGGCGCGATCGAGGTGCTGGTCGCCATCAGCGCGCTGGTCGTCGCCCCGCTGTTCGGCGAGCTGCCGCCGCTGCTGGCCTCCGTGCTCCAGGCCACCGGACAGCGGTTCGCGCCGATGCTGCTCGCCCAGGCCGGGGTCGTCTTCGCGCTGCTGATCGTGCCCACCGGCGGCCTTGGCGCGCTGCTGCCGCTGCTGGTCGCGCACACCAATCGCCAGCGGGCGCCGCTGCCGGCCGAGGACGCAGCGGCGGCGCCGGGCTCGGCCGCGCGCGAGATCGGCGCCCTCTACGCCGCCAACACGATCGGCACCATCGCCGGCTCGGCGATCGCCGGCTTTGTCCTGATCCCCTGGCCGGCGGTCGGCATGCAGCGCACGATCCTGGTCGCCTCGGCGCTGAGCGGTCTGGTCGCCACCGGCCTGCT